>JBJMQQ010000048.1:0-19010 GCA_045802645.1 Polyangia bacterium | reverse complement strand
GGGATCGGGTAGTCGATGACGTCCGGATCGCAGTTGGTGTCGACGATCGCGACGATCGGAATCTCCAGCTTGCGCGCCTCGGTGACGGCGATGTGCTCCTTGACGACGTCGACGATGAAAACCGCGCCCGGCAGCTCGCCCATCGACTTGATGCCGCCCAGCGCCTTTTCCAGCTTCTCGCGCTCGCGCGTGATGCCCAGGACCTCTTTCTTGGTCATGCGCTCGAACGTGCCGTCGGTCGACATCTTCTCGATCGCGTGCAGGCGATCGATCGAGCCCTTCACGCTGTTGAAGTTGGTGAGCGTGCCGCCCAGCCAGCGGTTGGTGACGTAGAACTGGCCAGCCTTGAGGGCCTCCTCACGAATGACCTCTTGGGCCTGCTTCTTGGTGCCGACGAACAGCACCGAGCGACCCTGGGCCACGTTCGAGACCAGGAAGTTGTAGGCGCGCTTGAACGCGCGGACCGTCTGCTGCAGGTCGATGATGTGGATGCCGTTGCGGGCGCCGAAAATGAAGCTCTTCATTTTCGGGTTCCAGCGCTTTGTCTGGTGGCCGAAGTGAACGCCAGCCTCCATCATTTCGCGGATGGTGATCGGGGCGTCGTCGCCGCCGGCGTTGGCGGGCATCGCGGGCGTGTTGTCTTCGGTGATCTCGGTCGTGGTCATGTCTTTTCCTTTTGCGTTTTCGTCCGCCGCCCGCGTCGTCGGAGGCCGTAACCCCGGGTCGCGACCATCCGCGAATCAGGGCACGCACGGCCGCCTCAGCAGGCGTGTGGTGTCGAGGTGGTGAAAGAAGCGGGGGGTTTCTACCACAAAACGGCGCGCAGCGAGCCGAAACCCAGGCAGGACGCCACTTCCGCGCTCGGCATCGAGGTTGCAACCTCGCCTGAACGTCGATAGAAGGAGCCGCAATGTCTCTCACGAAGTCCACCGGAAAACCCACTGATATCCGCCCGGCGACGGGCAAGCTCGGCATCCTGACGCCCGGAATGGGCGCGGTCGCCACCACCTTCATGGCTGGCGTCGAAGCCATCCGTCGCGGCATCTCGAAGCCCATCGGCTCGTTGACCCAGATGGGCACGATCCGGCTGGGCAAGCGCACGGACAACCGCACGCCGCTGATCAAGGAGTTCGTGCCGCTGGCCAAGCTCGAGGACGTCGTCTTCGGCGGCTGGGACCTGTTCCCCGACGACGCCTACCAGGCTGCGGCGAAGGCTGGCGTCCTGTCCAAGGAGCACCTGGACCAGCTCAAGGATTTCCTGTCGACGATCAAGCCGATGCCCGCCGTCTTCATGCAGGAATACGTCAAGAAGCTGACCGCCACGCATGCCAAGAAGGGCAAGAACAAGGCCGACCTGGCCGCCCAGGTCATGGACGACATCAAAGAGTTCAAGCAGAAGAACAACTGCGACCGCCTGGTGATGGTGTGGTGCGGGTCGACCGAGGTGTTCCGCAACCCGGCCCCCTGTCACGCGACGCTGGCCGCCTTTGAAAAGGGCCTGGCCGAGAGCGACCCCGAGATCGCGCCGTCGCAGATCTACGCGTACGCGGCCCTGAAGTTGGGCGTTCCGTACGCCAACGGCGCACCGAACCTGACCGTCGACACGCCGGCCCTGCAGGAGCTGGCCAAGAAGAACGGCGTGCCCATCTGCGGCAAGGACTTCAAGACCGGCCAGACGCTGATGAAGACCATCCTGGCGCCGGGCTTCAAGGCGCGCCTCCTGGGCGTCGAGGGGTGGTATTCGACCAACATCCTCGGCAACCGCGACGGCGAGGTTCTGGACGACCCCGAGTCGTTCAAGAGCAAGGAAGTCTCGAAGCTGGGCTCGCTGGAGCACGTCCTGCAGCCGCACCTCTACCCGGACCTCTACGGCAACATGTGCCACGTCGTGCGCATCAACTACTACCCGCCGCGCGGCGACAACAAAGAGGGTTGGGACAACATCGACATCTTCGGGTGGATGGGCTACCCGATGCAGATCAAGATCGACTTCCTCTGCCGGGATTCGATCCTGGCGGCGCCGATCGTGCTGGACCTGGCGCTCTTCATGGACCTGGCGCAGCGCTGCAGCATGAGCGGCATCCAGGAGTGGCTGTCCTTCTACTGGAAGAGCCCCCAGACCGCGCCCGAGCTGTACCCGGAGCACGATCTGTTCATCCAGCTCATGAAGCTGAAGAACACGCTGCGGCACCTCCGGGGTGAGGATCTCATTACCCACCTCGGCGCCGAATACTACGACTGACAGAAAGCCCGCTTTGGGCCGCGAGGCCGGAGCGGCGTCAGCCGCGAGTCCAAGCTCCAGGGAGGCGCGGCTCCGCCGCGCCGGCCCCCCTCAGCCCCGGGCGTGACGGGGGTGAGCCCGCGAGAGGGGCGAAGTCCCTTTCGCGCTCTTAGTGCAGGACGGCCGGGTCGTTGGCGGGGTCGGTCGTCAGCCCAAGCGGTTGCAAGTGGGGGAGGATCCAGGCGGGGAGGGTGCAACCGACCGGAGCGGGGAGGAGGCCGAGGGCTTCGGCCTCGCCGTCGCGCGGCCGCGTCCAGGCCCGGCCCGATTCGGCCAGGCACTCGGTCCAGAGCGCGCGGCGCAGGTGCGCGGGCCAGCGGCGGATGATCCAGGTGGCGGCGTTCGCGCCGAAGGTGGCGTGCCGGGCCTCGTCGCGCAGCAGCTCGCTGTAGCCCCAGGCGATCAGGGGCTCGCGACAGGCCGCGCGGGCATCCGCCAGCGCCGCTGCCGAGGACGGCTTCGCGATGGCGTAGTCCGTGAGCAGCGTGCGGGCGACGCCGGGCTCGCCCACGGGCGCGCGCGGGATCAGGTCCAGGCGACGCGCGAGCAGCGACCCGCTGCGGACCGGAAGCGCCGGCGCGATGCCTTCGGCGACCGACGTGCAGACGTCCAGGTGGCGGACCTCGTCGGCGATGATGCGGGCGGCCGCCGCCAGCAGCGCGGGCGGCGCCTGCAACGCCGCCAGGTCGGCGGCCACGTGGGCGGCCCTTTCGACCGACCGGCGCTCGTCCTCAGCCATGCGGCGCCACCCGGCGGCGACCCGCGCCAGGAGCTCCGGCGCGTAGCGGGAACGTTCGAAGCTGGGAGAGCGCATGCCCGTTGCTACAGCAATCGGCGTGCCCCGCTCCCGGATCCGCGAAATCGCCGCGGGCTGCGCCTCTCGGCGTGCCGGACGTAAAAAATCCGACGCCGACCCTGACACCGATGTCGCGTGGCGTGGCGACGCGGTTACTGTCCGCGCAACCGGCGTAGCTCTTCTGCCAACTCGATTGCCGTCGGATCGACCGCCAGCAGCCGTTCCAGCTCCGCGACGGCGGCATCCGACCGCCCCGTCTGCGCGTAGATTTCGGCAAGGTGTTGCGCGGCTGTCCGGTGGCGCTCGTCGATCTGCGTGGCGCGTCGCAGCTCCGCGATGGCGGCTCGCGCGGCGCGCGCGTCGGCGGGCGCCTGCCGGAACAGCGCCCAGCCCAGCGCCGCGCGGTAATCCGCCTGGTTCGGGACCACCCGCGCGGCCTGACGCAGCGCTTCGACGGCCTCGTGATGCCGGCGGCGGCGCAGGTGCTCGAGCCCGGCCTGGTACAGCGCCGCCGCCGCCGTCTGCGCCGTCTCGGGCGCCGGCGTGACCGGCGACACGTCGCTGGCGTGCGCCGGGGTCGGCGTGACCAGCTCGCCGCCGTCCAGCGTGGCCAGGTAGGTCTGGCGCCGCTCCGGGTCCTGCAGCACGGCGCGTGCCTCGGCCAGTCGCTCGAACATCTCCTTGGCCATGCGGCGGTCCTCTTCGGACGACAGGCGGTACCGATCCGCGTGGAAGCTGCGGGCGAGGGCCTCGTACGCGCGGTCGATGTCCGCCGGCGACGCCTCCCGGTCGACGCCCAGCGCCCAGAAGTGATCCTGGGTGCGGGCCATCTGCAGCATCATGCTGAGCTCGCCGCTACCGAGCGGTGGCTCCATCGGGCGCGAGCTCTGCGCGGCGATCGGCGCCGGCACAGGCGCGGGCGTGGGCGGCCCGACGGGACTTCGGGACGTCGTTTCGTGCGGCTGGATCATCCCCGATTCGGCCAGGGCCACCAGCAGCAGCCGGGCCCGCGCCGCCGGAATCGCCGCGTCGTCGAGGATCGCCTCCAGGAGGCGCGTCCCGTCCAGCGCCCCGATGAAATCCAGCTCCGCCGGGTCGTCGCTGATCTCCTGCAGGCGCAGCATGGGGTCCGCCGCCAGGATGATGAACCGCCCCGCGTACCGATCGAGCACGGCCGCCTGCCGGGCGTCATCGTAGTGGCGGCGGATGCCCTCCAGGATCAGTCCCGCCGGCGACCGCTCGAGGCGCGCGCCCGCGGCGGGCGGGGGGGCGCCCGGTTTGAACAGGAACTTGCCGTCCGCCCACGAGAAGACCTCCAGCAGCTTCGCCTCCAGCTGGTCGACCAGCGCGCGCCGCAGGTTGTAGGGGGACAGCACGCCCATCTCGACCAGGATCTGCCCCTGCTGGCGCTTCTCCTTTTGCATGCGGGCGATGGACGCCGTCAGCGCCTCGCGCGTGATCAGCTTCTTTTCCAGCAGCAGCTGTCCCAGGCACTCGGCCACGACGTTCGAGCGCACCGAGACCGGGTAGCCGTCGGCCACGTCGGCGATCTTCTTGGTCGGGTCGTGCAGCAGCAGCAGCGAGCCGGTCGCCCGCGTCACGTACAGGCGCTGCAGCACCTGCGCGAACGGCGTCCGCTTCAGCGTCCCCGTGAACGTCGCCGCGCCCGGCTCGGCGGTCATGGTCTGGGCGCTGCGCTCGACCTCGTGCCCCTCGCGCTGCTGCGCCGGGTCGTCCGGCGCGGGCTCGTGCGCCCGCGGGGGCGGCGGCGCCGCGGCCGGCGGCGGCGTCATGCCCGGCAACGGCACGCGCAGCAGGTCGGTGACTCGCGGGACCAGCGAGCGCGCGTCGACCTTGCCGACGACGTAGTCGGCGGGCGCGAACCGGCGTCGCGCTTCCGCGCGGTGTGCCGCGCCCCGGTGCGCCCGGGTGGCCAGGAACAGGATGGGCACGCTGCGCGTCTCGTCGGCGCTGCGCAGCTCGTCCGCCAGCCGGAAGCCGTCGTCGTCGCCCAGCAGCGTGTCGAGGACGACGGCGTCGGGGCGGCGGACGGCGATGCTTCGCCGCGCCCACTGCAGGTCGGTCTCGGACGCCAGCTCGTATCCGGCATCCCGCAGCGCAGCCCCGATCCGCTGCTGCAAGTCGGCGTCGGATTCGACGATGAGGACGTAGGCGGGCACGCAGCGCGAAAGCTTAACAGCAGAACCGACCTGGAATTCCTTCACGCTTCTGAATGCGTCATCGCCGTCTTACGTGGACAAACTGCTCGACCGTGGTTAAGTACCCGCACAAGCCACCCCATGGCGGCGCGCGCGAAATCGAAGACGAAAACCTCTCGTTCGGGCGGCGGCGCGGCGCGTGGTGGATTGGCCGCCGTGGTGCTGGCCGCGGGCAAGGGAACCCGCATGCGGTCCAGCCGCGCCAAGGTGCTGCACGAGATCCTGGGCCGCCCGATGGGCGCGTACCCCATCGATCTCGCGCGCGAGCTGGGCGCCGATCCCGTCGTCGCGGTGCTGGGCCACCAGCGGGAGGCCGTCGAAGCGGCCCTCATCGCGCGTTTCGGCACGGGCGTCGTGACGATCGTCGAGCAGACCGAGCAGCGCGGCACCGGTCACGCCGTCCGCCTGGCCATGCCGGCGCTGAAGTCGTTCGCCGGCGGTCTGGTGCTGGTCCTTTACGGTGACGTCCCGTTGCTGCGGCGCGAGACCTTGCAGGAGCTGGTCGGCACCGCCCGCCGGTACAAGTGCCTGGCCCTGGTCACGGCGACGCCACCGAACCCGACCGGCTACGGTCGCATCCTGCGCGACCAGCGCGGCAACGTGATCGGCGTCGTCGAGGAGAAAGACGCCAGCTCCGAAGAACGCGGCATCACCGAGGTGAACGCCGGCATCTACTGCGGGCCCACGGACTTCTTCCGCGAAGCGACGTCCAAGCTGACGGCCCGCAACGCGCAGGGTGAGTACTACCTGACCGACATCATCGCGCGCGCGGCGGACAGCATCGGCGTCACCGCCGTCGAGGCCGACTTCCACGACGTGTCGGGGGTGAACGACCGGCATCAGCTGGCCGAGGCCGAGGCCGTCATGCGCGACCGCATCAACCGCGCGCACATGGCCCACGTGACCTTCCGCGATCCCGCCACGACCGAGGTCCAGCCCGACGTCACGATCGACGTCGACGTGGAGCTGGGACGGTTCGTGGCGCTGCGCGGCCGCACGAACATCGGCCACGGCGCGCGCATCGGCGACGGCGTCATCCTGACCGACGTCGAGGTGGGGCCGGGCGCCGTCATCGAGCCGTATACGGTCGCCACTGGGTCCGTCATCGCGCCCCGCGCCACCGTCGGGCCGTTCGCCTGGTTGCAGCCGGGGACCGGGGCGCCCCCGATGCCGCACGATGGTTACGTCGACAAGGTCGCGAAGAAGTACACCGCCGCACGTAAGTCCGGGTAGGATTGCCCTCGGAGGTCCCGATGCCGACGTCGGTCAAGGCGTTCTTCGATCAGAAGGTTCCCGCGGTGCTGGCCACCAGCCCCGAAAAGGCCAAAGACGTGGCCGCCGTCTACCTGTTCAAGATCAGCGGCCCCGACGGCGGGACCTGGACGGTCGACCTGGTGTCCACCCCGCCCACCTGCGTTCCGGGTGAGAACGGAGCACCCCAGTGCACGATCGAGGCGAGCGACGCCGACTTCCGCGGGATGATCGACGGCGGGATGCAGGCGGCGATGTCGCTGTTCTTCAGCGGCAAGCTGAAGGTGACGGGCGACCCGGTGCTGGCGACCAAGCTTTCGAAGCTCCTGCAGATGGCCGGTTGATCCCGGCTCCGCGTACAGCAGAAGCGCGGGCCGTCTGGATCTGGGGCGGCGCGCTGGTCGCGGTGGCGACGCTGGCGCGGCTCGTTTGGGTGCTCGCGGTTCCGACGGTTCCGGTCAGCGACTTCGCGATGTACCGCGAGTCGGCGAACTATCTTTCCGAGTTCCGCCACCTGGATCCCGGCTTCATCTACATGCCGGGGTTCGTCGCGTTGCTGGCGGTCATCAAGGACGCGGGCGGGGACCTTCTCGCGCAGAAGCTGCTCGGCGTCCTGTTCGGCGGAATCGGCGCCGCGGGCGTATTCGGGCTGACGTGGGCGCTGTTGGATCGCGACGCGTCGGTGCGCGGGCGCTTGTGTCCCTGCCCCCACGCCGCGATCGCGACGGGCATCTATGCCGGGTGGCCGGCGGGGACCGCGATGGCGTCCGTCGTCGGCACCGACGTCCCGGCCGCGGCGCTGATCGTGGCGGCGCTGGCGCTGCTGGTGGTGCTCGCGCCGCGGCGCCCGTGGACGGCCGCCGTGGTCTTCGGCGTCACGATGGGGCTGGCGGCCTGGATCCGCGCGGTCGCGCTGCCCCTGACGGCGCTGTCGCTCGGTGTCTGGCTGGCGCGGCGCGAGCGAGTTGTTCGCGCGCTGCTGCTGACCGGCGCGTCGGTCGCCGCGACGGTCGCCGTGCTGGCGCCCTGGGGGATCCGGCACGTGCGCGAGAGCGGCGCGCTGTATTTCACCGATGACCACGGCGGGGTGACGGCGCTCATCGGCGCGAACCCCAACTCGGAAGGGACGTACACGCGGGCCCTGAACCGCATGTTCAACGACGTCACCGGGCGCAGCGTGCTGGCCGAGCCGCACCACGAGACCGACCAGATCGCCTACGGCATCGTGCGCGAGTGGTGGCGGTACGAGCCGGGCTATGCGGTGGGGCTGGCCGTCACGAAGGCCGAGCGCCTGTTCGATCCCGAGGACCGTCTTTTTTACTGGCCGATGTTCCGGCGCGGCGTGCTGGTGGGGCGCGCCGCGGACCGCGTCGCCGCGCACCACGACGCGCTGGCCGCGGTGGGGTACGCGTTCGGGTTGGGGGTGCTGGTTCTGGGGCTGTTCGGCATGGCCATGGCGGTCGTCCAGCGGCGCTGGGGGATGCTGGCGCTGCTCCCGTTTCAGCTCTCGCTGGCCGCGACCTATACGATCTTCTTCGCGGAGCCGCGCTACCGGCTGCCGATCGAGATGCTGGCGTTCCCGTTCGTCGTGCTGGCGCTGGCCGAGTTGCTGCGCTTCGCCATCGCCGTCGCGCGGCGCGCGCCGGGTGAGAGCAGGCGTTCGCGGCCGGCGCTGCTGGCGGGTGCGGCCACCGTGCTGGTCTGGTGGGTCGGGTGGCCGCGGGTCGTCGACGCCGGACAGAGCTTGCGCGCGCGCCACCGCTGGGCCGCGACGGAGGTCGCGCTGACCACCGAGCCGCGGCCACGGCTGCTGCTGTGGCGGGCGGCCCCCCCGTTTGGACCGACCTCGCCTCTGATCGGCGCGCCCGAGGGGGTCCACCTGCGCCCCGGCGCGGACGGGACGGCGCGCGCCCAGGTTCAACTGGCGGGCGGACCGCTGCCGGCGGGGCGTTACGAGCTGACGGCCCGAATCGCCGCCCAGAAGGGCGCGCCCGGTCGGGCGACCGTGGCGGGCAGCGCCGCGGACGTCCCGCCCGATCGGCCCGTCGAGCTGCGCGCGCCGCTCACGCATGCGGGTGGCGTGCTGCGCTTCGACGCGACGCTGGCCGGCGGCGCGATCTGGATCGACCAGCTGCGACTCGCGCTTTTGCCCTGATTGGGCCCCTCGGGGCCTCGCGAAAGCGGCGCTGGCGTTGACGGCGTTTTGCGGGTCAAATGGGCGCCCCCATGACCTCCGACTGGGCAGGTCAGATGGCGGCGCTGTTCGATGAGGCCGAGGCGGCGACGCCGGGCACCGAGCGGGCAGCCGTGCTCTGCCAGATCGCCGATATTCAGGAGCGCCGCCTCGGCGATCCGGTGGCCGCGCTCAGCGTGCTGCAGGCCGCCCTTGGCAACGCACCCACCAGCGGCCGCGTGATCGAGGGGCTGGAGCACATCGCCCGCAACAACGGCATGTGGAGCGAGGTCGTCCAGGCCGCGGGCGACGTCGCCGAGACGCTGGACGATCCCAAGCTGGCGGCCGACCTGTGGGTGCAGATCGCGTTCTGGAACGAGACGGGACGCGCGCGCCTGGACGAGGCCATCGCCGCCGCGGAGGCAGCCCTGGCCCTGGAGCCGGCGCACGGCGGCGCGCTGGTGCTGCTGGGTAACCTGCACCGGCGCCTGCGGCACTGGGACGCGTACGTGACGGTCGTCGACCGGCGGCGTGACCTTTCGGCGCTGGACGACGGCCCGGCGGTCGAGAGCTACCGCGAGGTGTTACGGTTCGAGCCGCGCCACGCCGGAGCCCTGGACGGCCTGGCCCGCGTGCTCGAGGAGACGGGCCAATGGGCCGAAGCCGGCGAGGTCTTGCGGCGGCTCGTGGACCTTTTCCCCGAAGGCAGCGTCCCCCAGATCGAGGCGCGGTATCGCCTGGCGGCGCTGCTGGCCGACGGCCTCGGCGACCCGCGTGCGGCGGAGGAACAGCTGTTGCTGGGCCTCACGTCGCCTGCGGGGGCGGCGCACCTGCCCAGCTTGCTGCTGCTGGCGACGATCTATCGCCGCCGCAACGAGTGGGTGAAGGCGCGCCAGATGCTGGCCCGCGCGGCCGAGGCCGCCGCGGATCCGCTGCAACGGGCGCGGCTGCTGGCGGACGCCGCCGAGATCTCGGCCAGCCACCTGGACGACGAGGCGCACGCGGCGGAGCTCTACGCGGCGGTGGTCGCGCTGGACGACACGCGCGACGACCTGGCCGAGAAGCTGGCCGAGATCCGGCTGCGGCGCGGCGACCTCACGGGCTTGTTGCCGCTGGCTGAACGGCTGGCCGCGCGCGCCGACGGGAAGCCTGCGGCGGAGCAATCGCGCCTCTATCACCGGCTGGGGCGGGCGCGCGAGGCGACCGGCGACGAGGACGGCGCCCGCGAGGCCTATCGTCAGGCGGCGGGCGCGCAGGGGGGCGACGCGGTGCCGGTCGCGCTGACCGACCTGGCCACCCTGTGCTTCCGCCGCGAGGAGTGGGCCGACGCGGCGGCCGCATACGAGCGGCTCGCCACCGAATCCGCTGCCGGCGCGCAGCCGGACGACGCGCGCCTGCTGGTCCTGGAGCGGCTGGGCATCTCGCGGTTGCGCGCGGGCGACGCCGCCGGCGCGATCCCGCCGCTGGAGCAGGCGCTGGCGCTGGAGCCACGCCGCCCGGATGCCCTGCAGGCGATCGTCGCCGCCGCGCGTGCCGTCGGGGATGACGACGTGGTCGTGCGCCACACGCCCGCGCTGCTGGCGGTCACCGGTGATGCGAAGACCAAGCGTGACCTGCTGGAGCTGGTCGCCACCATCCATCACCAGCGCCGCAACGACCCCCACCGCGCGATCGCCGCCTACTTCGAGGCGCTGCAGATCTGGCCGGATGAGCGCCCGATCCTGCACCGGCTACTGGAGCTGTTGTCCGAAACCAAGCAGTGGAAGCAAGCGGTCCAGATCCTCCGTAACCTGGCCGAGCTGACTCCGGGCGCGGAGCGCGTGCCTTACCTCGCGGCGGCGGGGGCGATCCTGGCCGACGAGATGGCCGCGCCCGCCGAGGCCGTCGAGGTGCTGGAAGAGGCGCTGGACCTGACGCCCCGGGACCCCGCGCTCTGGCAACGGGTCCAGCGGCTCGCGTCCG
The DNA here is from genome assembly GCA_045802645.1 of Polyangia bacterium. Taxonomy (GTDB): domain Bacteria; phylum Myxococcota_A; class Polyangia; order Fen-1088; family Fen-1088; genus JADGRB01. The sequence goes on along the minus strand of JBJMQQ010000048.1, from coordinate 8,328 downwards.
AGCTGGGGGACCCCAGGTCGCAGGGCGCCGTGTACCGCCGTCAGATCCGGCGGCTGGCGCGCGACGGGCAGCCCGACGACACGGCCACGCTGCGGGGACTGTGGGACGCCGTGGGCGAGCTGGCCCGCACGCGGCTGGCCGATCCCGCCGCGGCGATCGCGGCGTTCGAGGCGGCGCTGGCGCTGGACCCGGACGACGCCGAGCGCCGCCGCTTCTTGGCGGGGCTTTACCGGGAGGCGGGGCCGTCGCGGTACGCCGACGCGATCGCGCAGCACCGCGCGGTGCTGGCGCGGGCCCGGACCGTCGCCGAGATCGAGCCCGAGATTCGCGTGCTGGTGCGCCTTTTCGTGGAGACCGGGGCGCTGGACGAGGCGCACGCGGCGGCGGGCGCCCTGGTGATCGCCGGGCGCGCGGACCCGCAAGAGCGGTCCCTTTACGAACAGTACCGGCCGCGCCAGCCGCTGCGGGCGCCGGGGCAGTTGACCGAGGCGACCTGGCAGAACCACCTGCGCCACCCCGATCAAGACCCGACGCTCTCGCTGCTGCTGTCGGCCGTCTCGCCCGTCGTCGGCGCGGCGCGGGCGCGGCAGGCCAAGGACCTGGGCTTGAGGAAGAAGATGCGCCGCGACGTCCCGAAGGATCCGGGGCGCGCCTGTCGGATGCTGGCCCGCGCGTCGCAGCTGCTGGGGGTCGCCCTGCCCGAGGTGTACCTGGCCGACGAGCAGCCGTTCGACCTGGACGTCGCGAACGCGCGCGGCACGACGGCTGCGGCGCCGGTGGTGCTGATCGGGCGCGGAATGGGCGAGACGCGGCCCGAGCTGGAGGCGGCCTTCGTGGCCGGGCGGACCGTTGCCTGGCTGCGGCCGGATCTGCTGCTGCGCGGGGCCGCCTTCGTCCCGACCGTCGGCGAGCTGGCTGTGGTCGTCGCGGCGGCGTTGCGGGCGATCGATCCGGCATTCCCCGTCGGCGCCGAGCTGGCGGCGGCGGCGGCTCCGTACGAGGTGCTGGTGCGGCAGCTGTCGCCGCAGGACCGCGAACGGCTGTCCGCGGCCGTGCGTCGCTATAAAGCCGGGCCCGCCGCCTCGGAGGAGGTCGGCGCCGTCGTCGCGCGCTGGGCGCGCGGGGCGGTGTTCACGGCCATCCGCGCCGGCTGGTTGGTCTGCAGCGACCTGGAGGTTGCCTCGCGCCTGGGTCAGGCCTTCGCGGCGGGCGCAGCCATCGATCCTGCCGACGTCGTGCGCGACCTGATGGTGTTCAGCGTCGGCGCCGGCTATCCCGACATCCGCGCGGAGCTGGGCCTCACGACGGTGGATCTCGCGTTTCGCGGGTAGGGCGGCGTCGTACAATGGCGGCCCATGCGCCATCTATTTAGCCTCTCGCCTGTCCTGGCCGCCTTCGTCATCGCGAGCTGCGGCTCGTCCACGCCGGCCACGCCCGGCGGGATGGGCGGCCACGGCGGCGCCGTGAGCATCGGGACGCCGATGGAGCCGGGCGACCCGGGCGCCGCGGACGTGACGTTCACGATCCGCACCGACATGGACGTGCACGCGATCTCCCCGCTCATCTACGGCTGGAACGGCGCGGACGCGATCGCGAACGACGGCCAGACGGTCGTGCGCGCCGGGGGCAATCGCTGGACGGCCTACAACTGGGAGAACAACGCGTCGAACGCCGGCTCCGACTTCATGTTCCAGAACGACAACTACCTGGACACCTCGACATCGCCTGGCCACGCCGTGAAGGCGACGCTGGACGCGGCCATGGCCAAGAGCATCGCCGCGCTGATCACGGTGCCGATCGTCGACTACGTGGCGGCCGATACGTCGCCCGGCGGCGACGTGGATCCCACCCACAAACACATGGCTGGCGACGCCTACCTGACGACGCGCTTCAAGCAGAACAAGCCGGCGAAGGGGAGCACGCTGTCGCTGGCGCCGGACACCACCGACGCGTTCGTGTACCAGGACGAGTTCGTGAACTGGGTGAAGACCAACTACGGCACGCAGCAGGTCATCTTCTCGCTGGATAACGAGCCGGACCTTTGGTCGGGCACGCACGCCGAGATTCACGCCGACAAGGTCACCTACGCCGAGCTCGTCATGCGCAACACCCAGTACGGCGCGGCCGTGAAGGCCGTCTGGCCGACCGCCGAGGTCGCCGGCTTCGTCAGCTACGGCTGGTACGGGTACGAAACCTTGCAAGACGCGCCCGACAAGGCCGGCAAGGGCGAGTTCCTGACCTACTACCTGGACCAGATGAACGCCGCCGAGCAGACCGCCGGCAAGCGCCTGGTCGACTACCTGGATCTGCACTGGTACCCGGAGACCTACGTCACCGACGGCTACATGAATTCGACGATGCAGACGCGCATCGTCGAGCAGGCGGACGCGTCGCCGCAGATCCAGGCGGCTCGCGTGCAGGCGCCGCGGTCGCTGTGGGATCCCGCGTACAACGAGAACAACTGGATCGCGCAGAGCATCCCCGGCGCGATCATGTTGGTCCCGCGCCTGAAGCAGAAGATCGCGGCGCACTACCCCGGGACCAAGCTGGCGTTCTCGGAGTACACCTTCGGCGGCGGCCACGACATCAGCGGCGGCGTGGCGGAGGCCGACGTGCTCGGCATCTTCGGGCGCGAAGGCGTCGACATGGCGACGGCCTGGAACTGGCCCGACTCCGCCGGCGGCAACGTGTACGAGATCGCCGGGCTCCAGGCGTTCCGCAACTTCGACGGCAACGGCGGCGCGTTCGGCGATATGTCCATTCACGCCGTCACCACCGACGATGCCGGGTCGTCGGTCTACGCCAGCGTCGCCGCCGGCAACCCCGACCACGTCGTGATCGTGGCCATCAACAAGAAGACCACCGTCGCGACGGCCGGCATCACGCTGGCCCACCCGACGAAGTTCCAGACGGCGAGCGTCTACACGCTGACGTCAGCGGGGCCGACGCTGGCGGCTGCCCCGGCGATCACGGCGGTGGCGACCAACGCCTTCAACTACCCGATGCCGGCGATGTCCGTGTCGGTCATCGTCCCGCAGAAGTAGCTCGACGCATCACGGGCAACCGACCGCGGCCACGATGGTCGTGAGCGCGGCTTCCAGCGCGGCTTCGTCAGTCGCCGGGTAGTAGCTGGTGCTGGCGCCGACCTGCGCCTCGCCACCGGCGATCGCCAGGGCGTTCAACGTGCTCTCGGCGGTGGCGACGTTTCCGATCCCGATCACGAACGTCTTGATGCCTTGCCCGACCGCGCCGTCGATCGCCGCCTCGACGGCCGCGTCCTCGATCGGGTTGTCGGTCTGGGTGCACATGTTGGTCGGTCTGGACATTGCGGCGCAGCCGACCGGGCAGTTGGGCAGGCCGTCGGTGGCCAGCACGATGAACTTCGGGTTGCCGTCGGCGAGGCTCAACAGATAGGCCGCGCCCGTCGTGATCGCGTCGCGTGTCGGTGTATCTCCGCCGGGCGCCGTGGCGGCGATCGACGCGGCGACCGTGGCGGCGTTCATCGGCCCGACCGCGACCGCCGGCGGCATGCTGGCGCCGCACGCGTTGTCGTCGGGGAAGTACTTGAGCCCCCAGTTCACGCTGCCCTCGTTGCTCACGACGACGTGGTTGACCGCGGTCGTCAGGTACGACCATTTGGAATTGACGCAGCCACGGTTGCAGGCGACGCCGTTCTCGTCCTCGTTCATCGAGCCGGACCGATCCTGAATCAGAAGGACGTCTGGCTTGCAGGCGACACCGCCGCCGCGACCGGCGGGGCCGCTCCCGGCCGAAGCGCCGGCGCGACCGACGCCGCCCGACCCGCCGCTCCCCGCCGCGCCGCCCACGCCGGCGGTACCGCGGGCGCCGGCAGTCGCTCCTCCGCCCGCCACGCCGGAGGCATCTGCCGCGCTATCCGGGCCGCCGCCAGCCCCTCCGCCGGCCGTCCCGCCGCCACCGGACGGTAAAGAGGTGCCACCGCCACAACCGAGCAGAGCGACCAACGTCGCGCCACCCATCCACCGCCACGCCCTGCGCCGTCGTTGCAACATTCCGTTGGAAACAAAATATCACGCCCGGATCGGCACCGCGCTGAATCACTCAAGCCATTGAAAACACGGCGGAGCATCAAGTCATGTCTTTGCATCGTGCAAAAACAAATTCGCAAGTTACATACATTTCCGTTGGGCGAAACAATCCGTTAACCGCGCATTGATAGCTTGCTCGCACCCCAACACCACCACCATGCGAGGAGCACACCATGACCGAAGGAGCAGCGACCGCCGGGAGTAGTCCGACGTCCGGCCAGCCCTCTAGCCGCGCAACGCTCGGCCTGACGGGCCTGACAATCAACGCGATGGCGCTGATTGCGCCGGGCGCATTTCTCTGGCTCACGTACCAGATTCAAGCGCTCTACGGTGCGCCCATGGCGGGGTCCGCCATGTGGTTCGGCATCGTGGCCGCTCTGTTGCTGTGCTTTGCGACGGCCATCAGCTACGCCGAGCTCTCGAAGTTGTACCCGGGTGCCGGCTCATCGTACTTCTTCGCCGAGCAGGCCTTCCTCAGCAAGACGCACGCGTACAAGTTCGCGCGCGTCGCCAAGTTCATCACCGGCTGGGCGAGCCACCTTTACTACTGGGTTTACCCGGGCTGCATGGTCGGCGTGACCGCGCTTCTGAGCGGTTATCTGCTGAACCAGTTCTTCCCCGACACGTTCAGCGGCAGCTACAACAGCCTGCCGTTCATGATCCTGTTCTGCGTGGCCTTCGCGCTGGGCGTGGCGTACATCGCGTTCCGCGGCGTCACCGGCACGACGGGCGTGAACATGCTGATCAACATCGTGCAGATCACCGCGCTGCTGGTCTTCTCGGTGATGGCGATCTCGTACCGCGTGAAGCACCCCGAAGGGTCGCAGGGCCTGCAGCTGGTGAACGGCACGCCCGTCGACTTCCAGGTCGCGCAGGAGCCGGTGCTCGAGAACGGCGCGCCGAAGAAGGACGCGACCGGCGCCGTCGTCATGCAGAACAAGATGGACGCGGCGGGCAACCCGGTCCCCGAGATGAAAGACGGCAAGGCCGTTCCCTTCATGCTGTCGTACGCCGCCGATCAGGCGACCACGATGGAGCCGTCCGACGCCGACCACCCCAAGGACCTGACGCCCCACTTCAAGTTCCACCCGACGGCCGGCTCGGTCGTGGCGACGCACGGGTTCTCGTTGATCTTCATCCAGGCCTGCATCGCCATCCTGATCCTGGTCGGCTTCGAGTCGGTCACGTCGATGGGTGAAGAGGCGAAGAACGCCAAGCGCGACATCCCGCGGGCGGTGCTGCTGTCGCTGGGGATCCAGGGGATCCTCTGCTACCTCATCGAGTACTTCGCGGCGAACTACTTCCTGAACTCCGGGTACACGCTGGCCAACGCGGCGGGCTCCGGCGCCCCGCTGGGCGACATGATGGTGATGGTCGGCACGTGGCTGTTCGGCAGCTACTCGGCCGGCCGCGCGTTCATGCTGGTCCAGGCGTTCACGGTGTTCCTGGCGCTGATCGGGACGACGCTGTCCTGCCTCAGCACCGGCGCGCGCGTGACCTACGCGATGGGCAAGGACGAGGAGGTGCCGGGCCACTTCGGCATGCTGCACGGCAAGACGCTGACGCCGCACCGGTCGATCTGGACGCTGGCCATCATCTCGGCCGTGATTGGCATCGTGACGGTGGTGCTGTACCTGGGTGGCACCTCGCCGGCACCGCTGGACCCGAAGTACAGCGGCTTTTGGTACAGCTTCGGCGTGTTCAAGGACCCGGCCGTCTACGCCAAGCTGCCGAACACGCTGGTCATCGTCACCCTGGTCAGCAACTTCGGGACGTTCCTGCTGTACATGCTGACCTGCCTGACGGCCATCGTCGCCTTCCGCGAGCACCACAGCTTCCACGGCTTCAAGCACATGTTCGTGCCGCTGTTCGGGCTGGTGGCAAACCTGATCTGCATGCTGTTCTACCTGGTCGGACCGTTCACCGTGTCGGGCATGAGCTGGAAAGAGCCGTACATCGCGCTGGGCGTGGTCGCCCTGTGGGGTGGCTACGGCGCGCTCTACTTCCTGCGAACCAGCAAGGCCAAGTCGAAGTCGATCCTGGTCGAAAAGCCCGTCGCGATCGCCGGGTAAATCACCCCGGCGGGTAGGCCTCGGAGCCCATCTCGCTGGAATCCAGCCCCGACCACTCGACTTCGGCAGACACCCGGTTGCCGATCAAGCGGTCGGTCAGCTTGAAGAAAGCGAAGGCAGCGGGGAACACGAACAGAACGTTGGCGGCGACCCCGACCACCTGCGCAAGCAGCTGGCGGGCGTCGCCGAACAACAGCCCGCGCACCGCCCCGGCCACGCCGTTCCAGCCGACGCCGTAGGTGCCGTCGGCGAAGAGACCCACCGCCAGCGCCCCCCAGCAGCCGCAGACGCCGTGAACCGCGAACGCCCCCACCGGATCGTCGACGCGAAAGCGCATTTCGACCCACGCGACGGCCCGGGCCACCAGCAGGCCGGCGATGACGCCGATCATCACCGCTGCCGCCGGGCTGACGAACGCGCACGACCCCGTGATGGCGACCAGACCACCGAGCAGGCCGTTGCACGCCATCGCGATGTCCGGCTTGCGCAGGCTGGTCCAGACGACCATCAGCGCGGTGAAGGCCCCGGCGCTGGAGGCCAGCATCGTGTTGACGGCGATCGTCGCCAGTCGCGGGTCGGCGGCCGACAGGCTCGACCCGGCGTTGAACCCGAACCAGCCGAACGCCAGCACCAGCGTGCCGATCACCATCATGGGGAGGTTGTGGCCCGGGATGGGGCTGATCGTGCCGTCGCGGCGGAACTTGCCGGCGCGCGGCCCCAGCACGATCGTGCCCGCCAGCGCCGTCAGGCCGCCGGTCATGTGCACGACGGACGCGCCCGCGAAGTCGACGTGGCCGTGCCCGAGGCCCCAGTTCACGCCCATGGCGCCCAACCAGCCGCCGCCCCACACCCAGTTGCCGTAAAGCGGGTAGAGCAGCATCGACATGAAGAGGGCGTACACCGCGAACGAGGCGAACCGCCACCGCTCGGCCATCGCGCCGGTCGGGATCGTGGCGGCGGTGTCCATGAAGACGGCCGTGAACAGGAACATCGTGAGATTCGCGGAGTCGTGCGGCGCGCTCAGCAACGCGAACCGCGCGGCGCCGAAGAGCCCGTAGAGGTGGCCACCGGCGTGGATGCCGATCTCGTGCGCGCCGTTGTACGCTGGCCCCAGCGACGGCCATCCGGGATGTCCGCCCGCCAGCAGGCCGTAACCGATCAGCCAGAACCCCAGCACGCCCAAGGGGTAGATGACGATGTTCATCGCCATCGTGTTGACGGCGTTCTTGGCGCGCGTGAAGCCGGTCTCGATCATCGCGAAGCCGACCTGCATGAACATCACCAGGAAGCCGGCCAGCAGCACCCAGAGCAGGTTCAGCGCGACGTCCGGGGCGATGGCTGGCGGATGCTCGGGCATGGCGGCCTCCCCGGGTCAGCGCGCCGGCGCCGCCGACGGCGGCTCGGCGTGGCGGTTGCTCACGTAGATGAGGGCACCCAGGCCGGCCAGCACGCCCAGCACGAGGGCCGCCTTGCCCGCGCGGCGCAACGCCCGCGCGGCGCGGCGCGGTCGGGGGGGCTCGGGCGCGCGCTGCAGCGCCGCCTGCGGGTCGCGCAGGTCGGCCAGCAGCGCCTGCGCCGTGTCATAGCGGTCGCGCGGCGCGCGCTGGATCGATCGCATCACGATCGCCTCCAGCGCCGGATCCAGCTTGGGCTGGTAGTACGACGGTGGGCGCGGATCTTCGTTGGCCTTCGCGCGCAAGAGCGCCGTCGCGTTCGTGCTGTTGAAGGGCAGGTTCTTGGTCAGCATCTCGTACAGCAGCGTTCCGACCGCGTACACGTCCGTACGCGCGTCGCCGCGCCGGCCGCCGATCTGCACGGGCGCCATGTAGTCGGGCGTGCCCAGCGTCGCCGAGAGGCCCGTCCAGGTGAGGCGGCGCTTGCTCTCGTCCAGCGCGATGCCGAAGTCGAGGATCTTCACTTTCCCGTCCGCCCGCAGCAGGATGTTCTCCGGCTTGATGTCGCGGTGCACGACCCCTTGCTGGTGCAGATAGGCCAGCGCCTCGGTGACTTGACTGGCGATGTCCAGGGCGCGCTCGCGGGGGACCGGCCCCTCGGCCTGGATGATGCTGCGGAGCGATCGCCCGTCGACGTACTCCATGGCGATGTACATCCGGCTCTTGGCGCGCGGGGTCAGCACCTTGACGACGGCGGGGTGATCCAGCCGCTGGCCCATCTGTTCTTCGCGCTTG
>JBJMQQ010000047.1:0-20667 GCA_045802645.1 Polyangia bacterium | reverse complement strand
GGCTGGTCACATTGATCTCTTGGTGCGCGGCGATCTGAACGGTGACGGCGTAGAGGACTTGTTGCTCGAGCGGCAGGCGGTGGTTAAGCAAGACGGCACGATTCCCGATTCGTCAGACCAGCTGTTCATCGTCACCCAGGACGCGAAGACGAAATGTCCTCGCATCGTCTGGTCCCTGCTGGATCTGGGCGGGTAACTGTGCGCGGGCTGTTGCTGGGTTTAATGCTCCTCCAGGCCGTGGGCTCACCGGCACCCCCAGCTGTGACGTGGTCACCCTCACTGGGCGTCGCCTCCCTGGCCGCGATCGACGCTCTCCTCAGCCGGCCGATCAACCGCGACTACGCGGCGGTCCTGGACGACGGCTCCGTCCATCCGATGAAGACGTGCCGTGATTTGCTCCCGCTGGTGGATGCAGGCTTCAGTCATCTGTCGCCAGACGACAGCACCGTCGGCTGGCAATTATTTCAATTCGAAGTTGTCCGATGCACGGAGCTGAAGATCTTGAAACAGGCGCGTCCAGCCTCGGCCAGCTATCTGGGTTGGTTCAGCATGTCCGCGTCTGCCATTCTGAAGCTCCCCGCCGGGGTCGCGCCTTCATTCAGCGATCGCGAATTGAAGGCGGTGGCCAAAGCCAGCAAGGGCTGTACGTCGTGGCGAACCTACGACCGTCACCTGAAGGTGACCGTCGAAGACGATGACGGCGCGCTGGATACCCCTGACTGGGCTGGTCACATTGACCTCTTGGTGCGCGGCGATCTGAACGGTGACGGGGTAGAGGACTTGTTGCTCGAGCGGCAGGCGGTGGTTAAGCAAGACGGCACGATTCCCGATTCGTCGGACCAGCTCTTCATCGTCACGCAGGACGCGAAGACGACATGTCCTCGCATCGTCTGGTCACTGCTGGATCTCGGCGGGTAGATCCCTCATTTTCCCAGTGTCGCGAGGGTCGTTGCGTCGCGGACCATTTCTCGGGGCCGCTTGTGCCATCGCGCGCAAAACAGACGGTGAAAATGCGGGTAGGACCCAAATCCTGCGATGCGGGCGGCTTCCATCAGCGTTTGCGGTCGATTGACTTGCTTCGTGACCAGCGCAAAGAACCGCGCGAACCGCAATCGATGTCGGTATTCGACGATGGACATCCCGCGCTGCGCCTTGAAGACACGGGCCAGGCGGCTCACGCTCAAGCCAAGTCGTGCGCTCAGTTCCTTGCCGGTGAGCGACGGGTCGCCTTCCAACATGTCGGCCATTGCGTCGACGATGGGGTGCTTGCGCATGGGGGACCCTCCTCGAGGCTCAGTACCGCCACAGACCGGATAAGCCGGCGGCGCTGGTGTTCGCGTAGATCGTGACGCCGGTTCCCACGGCCGCGACGCCGGTCAGTGCCCATAAAATGTTGGCACGGCGGGCGCGGTCCTTGAGATCGCGCGTGGCGTCGGCGTCGCATCCTCCAGTCGTCTGCCCGCACGACTGCTGGAGCTCGTCGAAGCGGTCGTTCGCCGCCCACCCGGCCCAGGCCGCGACACCGGCCAGCACGACGGTCGTAGCCGCCAGTGACCACGGTACCCACCGCGGCAGCGGAGGACCCGCCGGCGCCGCGGGCGCGGCCACCGTCGTCAACCCGACGGCGACCGGCGAGAACGTCGCGCCCGACGTGGCTACCGCCGTGGGCGGAGAGACCATCGCCGGGGCGGTCGGCGTTGCCGCCTGCGCGGGCGCGACCAGCGGTACCGCCAGCGACGGTTTCGCGGGCGTGGCGCCAGCGGTGGACGGAGCGCGACTTGCCGCAGCCTGCAGCTCGTTGACCTGCTCTTCAGCGCGCCGGTGGTGGGGTCCCCGGGGAGCCCGCCGCAAGTAGTTTTGGAAGCTCCGGCTCGCGTCGGCCTCTCGCCCCGCCGCGCGCTGGCACTCGCCCAGTTCGAAGAGGATCTCCGGGTCACCGCCCTCCAGGTACGCGCGACTGTACGCGTCGATGGCTTCCGCAAGCCGCCCCCGCGCTCGCGCGTCACGTGCCTGCTCCACCAGCGCGGACGCTTCCGGGGACGCGCCCGATTGCGCGTGCGCCGCCGGCAGCCCGCCGGCGAGGCGCGCCGCGCTCGCCAATGCCAGCCACAACCCCAGGCACCTGCTACGGAGATGAGTGCGCACCACGAGCCTCCTCAAGATCCGGGTGGCGAGACAATCTGGATTCCGTTCACAGGCGCCCGGGTGATGGACCCCGATGCGGGCGCCGCGGTCAGCGTGAACGCGCTTCCCGTCACGTTGCGGAACACGACGTAATTTCCTGCTCCGCCCGCCGGTGCCAGCACGAAGCCAGTGAACGTCGTCGGCGAAGGACCGGTCTGGCTGACGGTGATGCCGGTAGACCCGACGGAGTAGCGGTACGTCCGGGTGCCGCTCGGGACCTCGCCGACGCAGTAGACGTAGACGTCGTAGCCAACCGCCGCCATGTCCGCGGGCAGGTTGCTGACCCCGACGGCCGCCGGCATGTCCGACGACAAGGGATCGAGGTAGCCGTTCATCATCCGCGTGTTGCCCGGCGCGTCGGCGAAACCATTTCGCCAGATCCCGGGACCCGACGCGCCCGGGGGTGAGCTCCAGGTGGCGGTCGCCGCCGTCACGGTGCCGTCCGACTGCACCAGGGTGGTCAGCTGTCCCGTCGACCCCTGCGCCGAGTTCCAGTGGGCGGCGGGCTTCACGCCGGCGACCTCGGTGGGGGCCATCGCTGGCAGCGCGATCACTTCCGTGTTCGTGCCGGCCGCGCCTCCCGCGGCGCCCGCGCGCCCGGCAGCACCGCCCGTCGACGAGACGGTTCTGGTCGTGCCTCCGACAAAATCGATGCTCAGGGTCCGCGGCACCACGGTGCCCGCACCGCCACCCGTCGCCGCAATGATGGCGCCACCGATTCCACCGGTGGCGGTGGAACCGCCAGTCGCCAGAGGAGGAGTCGGCTTGCCGCCCGCTCCCGCGACGGCGCCCGAATCACCCGCGACACTGGACCCGCCCGGCGCGTGGCCGCCGCCTCCGCCGGCTCCCGAATCGCCCTTGTTCACCACAGGCGCGCCACCGGTGTGGGTCGCCAGCCCCGCGAACCCGCCCGCGGCGACGATCGGAATATTGGATCCTCCCGCGTCGCCGGCCCCGGAATTGCCTTTGCCGCGCTCGAGGGCGCCGTAGTCGTAGACACAACCGCCGGGAGACAGAACGGCGATGGCCAGCACCGCCGCGACCAGCGCCTTCATCGGTAAGCGAATGGCGCTCATTAGTAAGGGAACTATACTAACATGGCCAGCCACTCCGCGTATATCGCCTGGTACCCGGCGATTAAAGACGCGTTGCCGAAGGAGCGTCTGCGACGATCTTCAGGGCGCGGTAACCACCCTTCGCGCGAAAGCCGACGTACATCGCACCGAAGGCCCCCGTCAGAATGACCGGCAGGACGGCCACGCTGCGGAGCGCGGCTCCGGGACCGAGCTTGTCGAACTGCGCGCCCATCCACGGCAGCACGAACGAGATCGACAGGAATCCCGCGCCGCCCATCAGCGACATCAGCAGCGCGCCACCCTTCGGGAAGCGCTCGGCGGTGACGCCGAGCATCGTCGGCCAGTAGTAAACCTTCCCAAAGCCGAACACCGTCGCCGCCAGAAAGGCGATCGGGACAGACGTGCCGGGCTGCAGGCTCCCGAGCCAGTAGAGGCCGACGGCGGTGATGACGGAACAGGCGGTCATGACGGCGAAGGGTGAGAACCTGTGCACCCAGCTGCTCACGAAGAAGCGCAGCACGAACATGATCCCGGCGGTGAGCATGAGGAACCAGATGCCCTCGATGCCGGCCACCTGCTTCATCACGGACGGGAACCACTGGTCCGGACCCAGCTCCGTCGCCGCCGTCATCCACATGCACACGAACAGCAACACGAAGAACGGACGCGCGGCCTGCGTGAACATCGTCGCGCTGGAGACATTCGACGTCACGCGCTCGGTCTTTGGATAGGCCTGGGTCGCCGCCATCACCAGATAGATCAACGCCGGGACGATGATGGTGGCCAGCTTGATCTGCCAGGTTGCGCCGGCGGCAGAAAGGATGACGGCGGTGATGCCGCCGACAACCATCCCACCCGGCCACCATGCGTGCAGCACGTTCAGCTTCTTGGTCTTCTCCTCGCTGAACATGGTGGCGATGAGCGGGTTGATGACCCCCTCGACCAGCCCTTGAGAGAGGCCCATCGCCAGGAAGCCCACGTACAGCATCGTGGTGCCGGCGGTGGCGAATATCGACGTGACGGGCCCGTCGGGCCTGGGCGCCGCCAGCACCAGCAGCACGCCCGCGATGTAGCCGAGGGCCGACAGGACGTGGAGGACGCGCATCCCCAGCACGTCGACCAGCGCGCCGGAGATGAAGATCGCGACAGTGAAGCCCCAGAACGCTGGTCCCCAGACAAGGCCCATCTGTTCCTTGCTGAGATGAAACGCGCTGCTCAGGCTGGCCTCGATGTCGCCCCGGATCGCGAACACCATCGACGTCGTCAGAAGCGATATGCAGCTCGCGATGAAGAGTCTCTGCCTGTTCATGGTCTGATCCACTGTTTGGTCTCCGCCGATCTCTCGATCGCATCCAGCACCCGCTGGTTCTTGACGCCGTCTTCGAAGTCCGGGCGCGGCGAGCTTCCAGCCGCCATCGCGCGCAGGAAGTCATAGACGGTGTGCGTGAACGAGTGCTCGTACCCGATGTTGTGCCCGGGCGGCCACCAGGCATTGATGTATGGATGGGTGCCGTCGGTGACCGAAATCGTGCGGAAGCCGCTGAGCGGGCCAGACTCCTGGTACAGCTCCAGCTGGTTCAGGCGTTCGAGATCCCAGACCAGGCTGCCTTTGGCGCCGTTGATCTCGAAGCGGTTGTAGTTCTTTCGGCCTGACGCGAACCGCGACCCCTCGTAATACCCGACCGCGCCGCCGTCGAACTTGACCAGCGCCTGCGCCGCATCGTCGACATCCACCGGGCCCTGGCGGCTGGGATCCTCCGGCAGCGGCCGCTCCGTGACGAACGTCTTCAGCAGGGCGGACACCTCGGTCGGCTCGCCGACCAGATGCCGCGACAAATCCATCGTGTGCGACAGGATGTCGCCCAGGGCTCCCGACCCGGCGTGCGCCTTTTGAAGTCGCCACACCCGCGGGAATTTGGGATCGACGATCCAGTCTTGCAGGTACAGCCCGCGGTAGTGGTAGAGGTCGCCCAGCTGGCCCTCTTCGATGATTCGCTTCGCCAGCGCCACGGCCGGGACGCGCCGGTAGTTGTGGCACACCATGTTGACGACGCCCGCCCTGCTGGCGGCGTCGGCCATCCGCTGCGCATCCGCCACGGTGTTCGCCAACGGCTTTTCGCACAGGATTGCTTTACGCGCCTCGGCGGCTGCCACGGCAATCGGCGCGTGTGAATCACCGGGCGTGCAGATGTCGACGATGTCGATGTCCTTGCGCGCGACCACCTCCGGCCAGCTGGTTGCCGACTCCTGGAATCCCAGGCGGGCGGCGGCCTCCTGCACCTTCTCTTTCGTTCGCCCGACCACCACCTTCAGAACCGGCTCGAACGGCGCGTCGCGGAAGAAGTGCGTGACCTGGCGCCAGGCGTTCGAGTGCGCCCGCCCCATGAAGTCGTAACCGATCATCGCAACGTTCAGTTTGGGCTTCGCCATGCTCGGTCTCCGTGGGGCGTGGCAGTCGATCGGAGCGGACGCTACGTCCAGTACGCGACGCGACCACGCCCCTGCACGGGGATGTCCTGCGCCGGCAGCACCTCGTGGTGCAGGGCGTACATGCAGGCGGCGGCCTCGTCGATCTTCCGCGTGAAGGCAATCGACCCTTTCAGGATAGGCTTCAGACGCTCCTTGTCCTGAATACGCGCGCGCGGATACTCGTGTTCGATCACCAGGGCCGTGTTGCCGACGTCCAGCTTCAGGAGCTCACGCGCCGCGAGCTGATGGTCCAGCCAGTCGACCGTCCGGTTCTGCAAGTACGCGAGCGGATCGTGCTTTGCCGTCCCCGGGAGCTCGTGCTCGCACAGCACGGTCTGCTTCTTCCAGGCATTGGCATGGTCAGCGGGATCGGGTGAGGGCCTGTCGCGCTTCCAGTCGCCGCGCTGCACGGTCTGTCCGCCATAACCCCAGGCCGCCAGACCCTTTGGGTCAATCACCTGCCCCTTCACGTGGAACCCGGCGATGATGAAGTCGTACCCTGCGTCTTTCAGATACTGGAAGACCGAACGCGTGTCCTGGCCCATCAGGATGGCGTGCGACGGGTCGTAGTGGATCCGGAGCTGATCCCCCACGCCGTGCTTTTCACAGATCCGGTGTAACGCGATCCACATCCCGGGCGTGTAGGCGATGTTGTTGTGGAAGTTGTCGCCGACTGTCCATCCCGGCATCGGACACTGCTCGACCCGGTACTCGATGCCGCGCGCCTTCGCCTCGACGAGGAGCGGCACGAACACATCCTCGAAGAACGCCAGATTCTGGTCCATCGAGAGCCGTTGATTGCGGCCCACGAAGCCACAGATGGCCTTGATTCCCAGCAGCGCCGCCGCGTCCATCACGCGCAACGTGAACTGGTGCTTCTTGTCGCGCAGTCCCTGGTCGTCATGAAGCAGGTTGTCGAAAAACGCGATGTCGGTTGCACCCACGCCGGTCGCCTTCATGGCTGCCTCGACCCGCCGGGCGCGCGCCTTGTCGAACGGCTTCCGCAGATCCAGCGTGTTGGCGACGGGGTCCAGCATCGCCTCGGGTGGAACGTCAGCCTCTGTCGGGTGCAGCGCCGCCGACATCTGGATGTTGGGACAATCGAGCTCGCGCGCGAACGCCAGCCAATCCTCGATTGCCCGGTCGGGATCTTCGTCGCGGACGCTCCGCGGCGTGAGCTCCTGCAACGCTGCAGTGAGCACGCTCATCTTCATGAACTTCGGCTCGAACGGACGCGCGGTCATGGGTCCGGTGCGTAGCAAACTCCCGCGGGCGGATTTGCGGACTAACCGCGTTTGCGCAGAAGGACCGCCCTGACTGCGTTAGCGCGAATGCGCTTTGTCCCTTGCTGGGTCCGGGCGCCGCTGAGAGGGTCGTCGAATGTTGGCCGTTGGTTTCGAAACGACCGCGCGACGGCAGCGCGCGCCGCTGATTGCCGCGATATCCGTGGCCCTGGCGTCGGGTCTGGCGGCCTGCTCCAGCGGCGCTGGCGGACCGTCCGGAGCGGCCGGCAGCGCCGCTGGTTCGCTGGGCGCAGGCGGAGCAGGAACGGGTGGAGGAGCCGGCATGCCCGCGAACGGAACGGGCGGCGCGGCAGGCGCAGCTGGGCGCAACGGCACGGGAGGAGCGGGCAGCGGCGGGAGCACCGGCGGGAGCGCAGGCGCGACGGTGGCAACTGGCGGTATCGGTGGCAGCGGTGGAATGCCGGCGGCCGCCGGAGCCAGCGGTCGTGGCGCGGGCGGCAGCGGCGGCGCGGCCGGGGGACCACCGACGCTGGACCTCTTCAACGGCACCGACTTGACCGGATTCACCGTCTACAAAGCGACGTCGACCGCGAACAATGCGCCCGGCACACCGCTTTCGGCAACAGACGCGCAAACGATCTTCAAGCCGGAGAACGGAACGATCCACGTTTACGGCGACCTGCCGGACCAATCGACGCAGGTGCACTACTTGCTGCAAACGATCGCCTCGTATCGCAAGTACAACCTGTGGTGGGACTACAAGTGGGGGGTCAAGAAGTTTGCCCCGTACACGGACCTGACCAAGTACCCGCGGGACGCCGGCGTTCTCTGGCACATTCACGGCGACAAGACCCAGGTATGGCCGTCTTCGATCGAGTTCCAGAACAAGTGGGGCTCGACCGGCGACATCTTCGCGTTGTACGCGCGGTGCACGTCGCTGGGCGCGGCGGGCGACCCGACTCAGTTCGCTGACGCAGCGGCGGGCGGAACCGAGATGACCGTCGACGGCTCGACGGGTCTGGTGCAGCACATGCGCGCCGGCAACTTCGAGATGCCCGGCGTCGGCACCGGGGCGTCCAGCGGACAGGGTTCGGACTGGAACACCTGCCTGTTGCAGGTCGACGGCGGCGCGGCGACCTATGTCGTCAACGGGCACGTCGTGAACCGCGTGCTCTCCGTGACGGACAAGAGCGGCAAGCCGGTCACCGAAGGACCCATCGCATGGCAGGCCGAACAGGCCGAGGTCTATTACCGCAACCTCCGAATCCAGGTGCTTCAATGAGCGTGTCGAAAGGTTTTGTGCTGGCCGCCTTCACCGGCTTCGTCACTCTGGCGGGAGGGTGCACGCCCGCCACCAACGGGCCGCCCCTGGACACGGGCGCCGCCGGGCAAACGGGCAAGCCCCCGGGGAGCGGCGGGGCGGTCGGCTCCGGCGGAAGCGACAGCACCGCGACCGGCGGCGCGATCGGAACCGGAGGCTCCCCCGCCGGCAACTCCGGCGGCACCATCGGCAACTCCGGCACCGGCGGCTCGGCTGCGACGGGTGGAACGACCGGCGCGGGTGGCACGACTGGCGCGGGCGGCTCGGGTCCGGGTGGCTCGAAGGGGACCGGCGGCGCGGTCACCGGCACAGGCGGCGCGGGAGGCGCGCTCGCTTCGGGGTGCAACTGGGTTCACGACACGACCAACGACACCTGGTCGTTCGCCCCGCCCGCCCAGGACAAGATCGTTCTCTTCGACGGGACCAGCCTCGACGGCTGGCACAAGCTGAACATGCCCGGCGTCCCCGTCTCGTGGATGTTGATCCCCTCCGAGAAGTCGGTGCAGGTGGTCCCCTCCGGAACGGGCCAGGCCACGGAGATCCAGAGCAACATGAAGTTCGACGACGTGTGCGTACACGTCGAGTACCTGACGCCCGCGTTTCCGTCGACGACCACCGACGTCCAGAAGCAGGGCAACAGCGGCGTGTACCTGAAGAGCGCGTACGAGATGCAGATTCTCGATACCCACAACCTGGCGCCCCTCATCGACGGCTGCGGGGCCGTCTACAAGGTCGCTGCGCCGCTGGTCGTGGCTTGTTACCAGTACCTGGTCTGGAACACGTACGAGATCGAGTTCAGGTCCTCCGTCTGGGACACGAGCTCCCCGCCGAAGAAGCTCAAAAATGCCGCGTTCGTTCAGGTCGCGCTGAACGGAAAGATCGTTCAGCGGAACGTGGACCTCAACCCGGCCGGCGGATTCACGCAGGCTGGAATTCCCGACGCCGCCGGGCCGCAACCACTGGGGCTTCAGGACCACCTGGACCTGGTCCGGTTCAGAAACATCTGGGCGACGACCCCTCGCTACTGACCACCAGATGCCCCACAAAACGAGCTCCGCTGGTTCACTGATTGCGCTCATCGCGTGTGTCGTTGCCGTGGTTCTCGCCGGTGCGCGTCCGGCGTTCGCCGAGGTACCGCTGGTGCAAGTCGGGAACTGGCACTTCTTCACCGACGGCCGGATCAACACGTTCTTCAGCCTGACGGAAGGAAACGGCGTTCCCGCCGACCAGCCCGACAACACGGGCGCCGGGACGGCCGATTACGCGAACGCCAACGGCGACATCCACTCGGCACGAATCCGAAACGGGTTCCTGATGAGCATCCTGGGGTTCACGGGCGAAACGCAGGTGACCCCGAATCTGAAGGTCACGACGCGCGTTGCGCTGTGGATGAACATCACCGGCACGCGCAGCAAGAACATTCCCGGCCTGGTCGATCCGCGCGAGCTGTACGCCAAAGTCGAGGGGCCCTGGGGCAGCGTCCTGGCCGGCAGCGACCTGGCGCTCTTCGGACGCGGCGGGACGTTGGTGGACGCACGCATCGCGCATGAATACGGCCTGGGGTATCCCTGCGACGTCCGTTTCGCGTCGGGAGGCTCATGCGGGATGGTCGCCTTCGGCGAGCCTTTCCCCGGATTCGAGCCGGGCGTCGTCTACGCCACGCCGGACCTTCGGGGGCTCCAGATCTCCGTTGGCGCGTACGACCCGGCAACGATCGACAACGCGCAGCTCGATCGCGCGCCACTGCCGCGCGTCGAAGGCGAAGTGAAGCTGGATCTGAAGAATGTCGTCCGATTGTTCGCGAGCGGCTTCTGGCAAGTGCTGGAAGGAACCGTCACCGCCATGACCGCCGGCGGAACGCCGTACTCCAAGAACCTCCACGTCGACGCGTGGGGCGCGCAAGCAGGGGCGATGCTGTCGCTGGGGCCGATCCTGCTGGGCGGTGCGGCGTACCAGGGCGCGGGCTTCAGCCCGATCACCTACATCGACGAGAGCGTCATCGCCGCCGACAGCGCCGGCGTGCTACGCGACTCGCGCGGCGCCTTCGGCCTCGGCGCGATCTTGATCGACGCCTTGAACCTCAAGATCGCCGGCGGGGTCGGGGTCTGGCACCTGGACAAGAACCGCGACGACGGCGGCGCGATCAGCGCCAGCGGCGCCCCCACCAACCCGCAACTCATCAAGCAGAACGTGGGCGAGACCATTGGCCTCTACCAGTCGACGGGCCCCATGCGGTTCGCGCTGGAATACTTCCGCGCCCAGCACACCTGGTACGACCGCGGCGTTCCCAGCGCAACGGACCCGACGATGGCCATCGGCGTCACCACGCCGCGCCAGACCGTCAACTTCATCAACGCAGGGATGACCGTGATCTGGTAGCCAGGCCGGGTTCGGGCGTGAATCAATTGTCCGCTCCGACGTCCTGCTCCCCATCCAGCCAGCCGAGCACCTGCGCCGATTTCGCCACGGTCCAGCAGCTTCCGCCGACTGCGCAGACCTGGTTGTTGATCGCAAACCACTTCCCTCCCGCCTCGAAGCGATAGAGCCCGCAGTCTCCCAGCATCGACCGCCGCGCCTCCGGCTTCCACTGCGCCGGGGCCGGCGGCTTGCCGAACGTCTTCGTCCGCGGATCGTGAAGCAAGCACCGGTAGTGCGCGCAATCCGATCCGGGGTCTTCGGCGGCGACGACCAGGCTCCAGCCCGTACGGCCGAACGGGACGCCGCCCTGGTCCGCGGCGGCGGGAAGCCCCAGGCGCGCGGATGGAACATCACGCGCCGGACGATCGAACTGCTTGGCGAGCCAAGCGGCGCCTTCGAGGCGCGGGTGCGGAGGCGTGTCCATCTCGTCGAACCCTTTCACCTTCACGGACGGCCGCTTGGTCCACGTGATCGTGGTGGTGCCCGGGACGATGCACATCCCTGGCGGTCTCACGACGTGGTCGCCGCGGACGATCTGGAAGTCACCCTCGTCGGGGGCATCAGCCAGGATGGGGATGGCCTTGGGCTTTTCCTGGCGGAGGTCCAACACCTCCAGAACGCCTACGCGACGGATCCAGAGCAACTCCAGCGATGCGTCGTACACGGCCTCGTCGAGGGGACCAGGTGTCAGGGTGCTCTTGAAGTGCCCGTCCGCAGAGCGCGCTTCGATGCCGTTGCTCACGATGGCGAGCAGGACCGGTGAGTCGCCCGCAGATTTTCTGAGCGACGCCGAAAGACCGGGGGCGGTTTGGGCTCGCGCTGGTACGCACGTCGCCAGCGCGAGGACAGCGAGCCAGCCGCTGCATCGCGCGGTGCCCGGATGCGAGCTCAATGCACCGCCTGCACGCGCGGCCCGGTAACGCGCGCGAACCCTGCCCCCTGGAAAAGAAGGCCAACGAAGCCCGGTCGAGCGGGGCTGGTGTCGAAAGAGGCACGGCGGCCGCCGGCTTCCACGACAAGCTGCCTTGCCTCGCGCCGAACGGTCACCTTCCCCGTGGTGGGCAACGGCAACGGCTGATTCACACCGGCGCTGAGCTTGGGGCCCTCCGTCCCCATTCGTTCGGACGCCAGGAGCACCTCGGCGTCGACCCGCTCGGCTGAATCGCCGGCCAGCGACACCGCCGTCGCGCGCATCGGAACATCGTCCAGGAGGTTTCCGCCGCGCCGAGTCGCTCGGACGAGCAAGTCCGTCGCATCGAAAAGCGCCACCACCCGCGGCTTCTTGCCCGTCGCTGAACAATTGCGACCAGCCGTACAGCGTGTCCCGTCCGCCGGCAGGTCGAAGCTGAGGTCCAGCGAGAGCACGGCTCCCGCGTGCGGGAGTCCTTCCAGGATCAGCAGCGCCCAGCTCCGTTCGTCATCGCCGGATGCCCCATAGCGCACGTCCTCCGTCACGTCGGTCGAGGCGCGGGGCCCAACGCTGAGTGGCCGAGAGCTCGACTGGAACAACCAGGCCGGAAGTCCACCCGTGAAGAGCAGCGGGTCGGAGAGACGTGAGCGTCCCATCCGGACGGTGCTGGAAGCGCAGAAGTCGGTCG
Organism: Polyangia bacterium; assembly: GCA_045802645.1. Classification (GTDB taxonomy): domain Bacteria; phylum Myxococcota_A; class Polyangia; order Fen-1088; family Fen-1088; genus JADGRB01. The sequence goes on along the minus strand of JBJMQQ010000047.1, from coordinate 8,357 downwards.
GCTTCGCGCTGTCGGTGAACCGGCGCGCGGCGTAGTCCTTTTCGTCCGCGATCGTGTAAGCCGCCCACTCGCGGAAGCACGGCAGGTCCCTCTTCGTGCGGAGGGCTGCCGCGATCTTCCCGTTGCCTTCGACCTGCTCCGCGATCGAGCGCAACGCGCTGGGCTCCGTCTCGAGCTCGGCCGCCGCCTGAAACAGACGCGTGCTCTGGTCGATGTCCAGCAGAGCCCGCCGCTGCCGGGCGCGCACCAGCAGCGCGCTGGCCCGCCAACGCCCGCGCGGCGAGAACTTCAGGCTCTCCTGGTAGAAGTGATCCGTCAGCTCGGCGGTGCGGCGCGCGTCGAGGTGCATCGCGCGCGCCACCCGGCTGATCTCCCTACCGAACAGGGCCTGGATGTGCCCCTCTTTGTAGTGGCGCACCTCGTCGGGGTCCTTCAACCCGTAATGAGCGAAGCGGTCCACGGCTGCCGAAACGGCGGCATCCACCTCGCCCGGTTTGGCTGGCGCGTTCATCTCACCGTACTGCTCGCCCATTGGCTCGAAAGGCTCCATCGGCACGTCGGGGAACAGGCCGTCCGCCTCGTGAACATAGCGGGCGACGAACCCGTCCAGCAGCCGTTCGCGGGCGAACCGGTCAACCCCCTCGGCGTCCCCTTCCAGCACGCGGATCGCGAGGTAGAGGGCCGCCGCCCGGCGGGCCCGCGCGCCGCTCCCGCCTTCCTTGCCTGCCGCCACCGCCACCAAGCGGTCGACGACCCCCTGCTCCTGCGCGCGCAGATCCCGCCGCTGAAGCGAGGAGTCGAGGTCGCGCTTCGCGTCCAGCACCGCCGCCCGGCTGCGAATCTCCCGCGCGATGCGCTCGTACTCTTCCAGCGTCGTGGAGGCCAGCTTGAAATCCGCGTCGCGCGCGGTGGCGTCGCGCAACGCCGCCAGCGAGCGATCGTAGTCCGCGTCGTCGAATAGTCGCAGCCCCTCGCCGAATCGGCGGAGCGCTTGCAAGTCGGCGGTGTGCACACGTCCGAAGCTGGCCCGCTCTTTGGGCGTCAGCGTCACCCCCAGCTGATCGACCACCGCGCCGGCAATCTTCTTCTCCAGCTCGAAGAAGGCGTCCCGTTCGCCGATGGCGTTGGTGGCCAGCGCAACCCGCCCGGTCGCGACATCGATGACCCGTGCGTCGAGCCGCATTTGCTTGCCGGACAAGGTGAACGACCCCGTGACCAGATGAGTGGCCCCGGCAAGCCGCCCCAGCTTCACCGCCGTGGCCGGGTCCGCCGCTGCCGAATGCGCCAGCTTCATCTCCTTGCGCAGGTCAGCGAGGCGCGCGCGCTCGACCACCGCGATCCGACTGGACGCGGCGAGGTCGGTGGTCAACATCGACTGAAGCCCCGCCCCGAGAGCTCGGTCGTCCTCAGGCGTCGCGCTGCCCGGTTGAAAGTCGGTGACCGCAACCCGGATCGCGGTGGCCGGCGCCGCGCGCACGCCACCTGTGAGTCCGACCGCCAACGCGCCGATCGCCGCTGCGACCCAATGCCACGATTCCCGCGCCGCCATCGCCGTCCAGTACCACCGGCCACGGGTCCGGACAAGTTGCGCGCCGCCCACCCGCGGTAGCAAGATGCGCGTGTGCGACGATTCAGCTCGTTCCTGGCCGGGCTGTTGATGCTCGGCCTTGCGGCGCCTCGTGAACGCGGCGCGCGGGCTGCCGACGCACCCGCCGCCCGCACGCCGACGGTCGCCGTCCTCTACTTCGATTACGAGGGGAAGCGGGACGACCTGGCGGTGCTCAAGACCGGCCTCGCGCAGATGTTGATCTCCGATCTCGGGACCGGCGAGTCGTACCGGCTGGTCGAACGCGCCCGGCTGCAGGCTCTTCTCGACGAGCAAAAGCTGGGACAAACCGGCAAGCTCGACAAGGTCACGGCGGCGCGGGTCGGCAAATTATTGGGAGCACAGCTGGTCGTGCTGGGATCGTTCTTCGATCTCGGTCCCACGTTGCGCGTCGACGCCCGCCTCGTCGACGTCGAGACCGGAAAGATCCTGCACACGGTCGGCGCGACTGCCAAGGACGACGAGTTCCTGGACGTCGAACGCCAGATCGCGAGCGATCTCGGGGAGACGCTTCGTCATCAACCGGCCGTGAGGCCAGCCGGTGCGAGCGAGGTGAGCCCGGCCAAGCACCGGCCGCCGCCGCGTCCCGCGCGGCTCAAGACCGGCACGGCGGTGAAGTACGGTCGCGCGCTGGCGATGGCCGACAAGGGCGATCGCAAGGGCGCCCGGGCCGCGCTGCAGCAGGTCCTCGTCGAGCAGCCGGACTTCGGACTCGCGCGGGCCGACCTCGAACGTTTGTTGCAATAACGCCGCGGTCTCCGCTCACCGGGAGCAACGCACAGCGGGATCGGTGCTCCCCAGGTCGCGGGCTCGGCAGAAGGCCTGCAGCGACGCGGCTTCGTCCCCGCCCTTCACCTTCAAGGCGAGTCCCAGCCACTTCCAGGCGTCGGCGTCCTCGGGCGCGCGCCGGACCGCTTCCGTGAGGTCGGCCACCGCGCCGGTTCCGTCGGACGCCGCCAGCTTCGCGCGGCCTCGAAGGAGATGGGCGTTGGGGGCGCCGGCGTCCTGCGCGATCACCTGGTCCAGCAGTCGGATCGCGGCTGCGGAATCCCGGTGCGCCAGCGCATTCAACGCCAGGTTGAACAGTGGCGCTGCGAAACTTGGATTCAGCGCGACGGCCTCTCGCCAGTGCGCGACCGCCTGTTCGGTCTGGCCGGACTTCATGGCCGCGCTCCCCAGCAGGTGGTGGGCCAGGGCGTCCGCGGGGCAAACGGCGACCGCGCGGGCGGCATCCGCGCTCGCGCCCGCGGCGTCGCCGGCAGCCAATCGCAGTCGGGCGGACGCCGTCCAGCGTTCGACGCAAGCAGGCGCCACCGTCTCCAGCGTCGAGAGGGACGTCGCGGGTGTGCCGTTCGATTGTGCCGCCGACAGCAGCGCCCGAAGGTCGCCGAGCGAACAAGGGGGACAGTCGCGGGGACGGGGCTCGTGACGCTCTCGCGCGAGCTGGTCCAGACGATCGTTGGCGGCGTCGACCTGCCTGGCGCGCGTCTTTCTCAGCGCGACACTTGCACCGGCGGCCCCCAGCGCGACAAGCACGATCGCGAGCATCAGACCGCGCCGACTCTTTCGACGATCGTCCGACGATGTGACGGGCGGGCGGCGAGGACTTGCTTGGGCGACGGGGGCGACCGTCTCTTTGACTGGCGTAGCCTCGGCCGCCAGCAACGTTCCGCCTGGATGCGGCAGCACCGCCGTGCCGCTGACCCTGGGGACCGCGTCCGCGGCGAGCGTGGGCACCCGCCCCGAGCCGCGCGGCGCGGTCGGTTCTCCCGCCATTTCGGCCAGCGCGGTCGCCACGCTCTCCGCGCTCGCCGGTCTGGCCTCGGAGGCCTTCTCGAGCAGCGACATGACCAGCGCGGCCAGGCCCGGCGGCGTCGCGGGCGCCAGCTCAGCCAACGGGACCGGCTGGTCATTGACCTGTGCCATCAACGTGGAGAGCGCGGTGCCGCGGACCAACGGCGCGCGCCCGCAGAGCATCTCGTACAAGATCACCCCCAGCGCGTAGAGATCGGTCGTCTCGTCGACGGGCCGCCCCTGCGCCTGCTCCGGCGACATGTACGCCGGCGTGCCGATCACCGCGCCCGTCCCGGTGAGAGGGGCGGTCTGCGCGTCGAGGAACCGCGCGATCCCGAAGTCCAGCACCTTGACGAAGTCCGGCTGCCCGAACTGGTCCAGCAGCATGATGTTCTCGGGCTTGAGATCGCGGTGCACGATCCGCTGCCGGTGCGCCGCCGTCAGAGCGCGCGCGATCTGCGTGGCGATGCGAATCGCGCGGGCAGCCGGCAAGCGACCGTCGGCGTCCAGGACCTCTCGCAGCGTCCGGCCCGGTAAGTACTCCATCGCCAGGTAGAGGCCGTGCCCGGCCGGTCCGCTGTCGTAGAGGCGGACCGTGTTCGGATGCTCCACGCGCGCGGTGGCGCGCATCTCTTGCTCGAACCGGGCCACGGCATCCGGCGGCAGACCGCTCTCCTGAACGGCGATGACCTTGAGGGCGACGTCCCGATCGAGCGCCGTCTGGCGTGCGAGGTAGACGGTCCCCATTCCCCCCTTTCCCAGCAGCCGGACGACTTCATAGCGACCGCCCGTGTCGATCACCCCGCCACTATACGTCGTCGGCGCGAGCGCCGCGTCAGCGGCATCAACTCGCTTGCCGATTCTGCCGAAGATCGAGGCAAGGAGTATCAGCTCATGGCAGCACGGCGTGGGCTCGTTCGAACGGCGGGCGCAGGCAGCGTTGCGTCGCTGGCTATGTTGTCGGCGCTGCTTTCGATTGCGCGTGCCGAACCATTGACGCCGCTGGCGCGACCGGACGATGTGTCGCGTGAATCAGGTGGTCGCCTGGCGCTGAGCCCTCCCTCCGCGCTGAAGCGCCCGTCGCCGGTCTTGGTCGACGTCTTGGTGGACCTGGGCCGTGGCGTGCGACCAAACGTCGAATGGCGTTTGCGCCTTGCGTTCCAGCTCGACTACCTGGACCTGCCCATGATTCGCCGGAGCGGTCCCGGTGTGTTCGCGTTCCTGGGAACGTCGATACAAACCGTGGGCGGGTTTCGGCTTCACTTCTGATGATCACGAAAGCCGTTGCGCAGAGCTTGACCCCGTTGCCCGCACCGTCGAGAGTTGTACAGCCATGTTCGCGTCGCCTGCGCTGTCGTTGTCATCCGGCCGGTCGTCTCGCACCTCACCCCTCGTCGCCGCTGGTGTAGGTGCCGGATCGGGTCGCGGCGTCGCTTCAGGTCGCGTGCTGCTGGTGGAGGACGACGACGGGATCCGCGAAAGCGTCGCGGAGATTCTGTCCGATGACGGATTCGACGTTCGCGTCGCCCGCAACGGCGGCGACGCACTGACGGTGCTTCGGCGCGAGCCCGCGCCGGACGTCATCTTGCTGGATCTGATGATGCCCGTCATGGACGGATGGCAATTCCGCGTGGAACAGAAGCGGGATCCGCTGTTGGCCCAGATTCCGGTCATCGCCATGTCGGCCAGCACGACCTCCCAAGCGCGGGCCATCGACGCGGCTGCGTTCGCGTCCAAGCCACTGCGCGTGGACGAGCTGCGCCAGACGATCGAACGCGTCGTATCGCGCGTGCGAGCCTCGCGCATCGAGCACACGGATCGCCTCGCGGCGCTGGGAACGGTGACCGCGGGCGTGGCCCACGAGATCAGCAACCCGCTGACGTATGTGATCGCGAATCTCCACCAGCTCGCCAGCGAGCTGCCGGCCGCCGTGGGTCCGTCGCACGCGCACCTGCCGCCCCTCGTGTCCGAGGCGCTGGATGGCACGCAGCGGATCACCGACATTTTGCGAAACATCCAGACCCTCGCGCACGTGACCAGTGATCGCACGACGGCGCTGGTGGACTTGCGGACGTGCGTCGACCGGGCGGTCAAGATCGTTCAACACGAGGTGCGGGGCCGCGCTGAGCTGCGGCTTCAACTGGATCCCGTCCCACCCGTCCGGGCCAACGCCGCCCGCCTGGAGCAGGTGATCATCAATCTGCTGACGAACGCTTTTCGAGCCGTTGGCGATCGCGCCCGCGACCGGCACGTCGTCGCGATCACGACCAGGGGCATGACCGACAGGGTGCGGTTTGAAATCAGCGACACGGGCCCGGGCGTTCCTCCGCACCTGGCGGAACAGATCTTCGAGCCGTTCTTCACGACCCGGCCCGTCGGTTCGGGCACGGGACTGGGCCTGTCCATATGCCGCTCCATCATCCAGGATGCTCAGGGAGACATCGGCGTGCTCGCAGCGCCGGAAGGCGGAGCGCTCTTCTGGTTCGAGCTACCTGCGTTGCAATCGGAGTCGAGTGATGCGCAGAGCCTTGACAGGTCCGTGACCCAACACTAGTTGTACAACTTCATGCTCATCCCCCAGGCCCCGAAGGCGACCGTGCAGGGCGCGGCCGCGAAGGGGCCCAGCCGCGATGCGGGCCTGCGTTCAGCTCCGGACCGTGCGCCGCCGCGGCAAGTAGGAGCGCGGAAGCGCGTCCTCCTCATCGAGGACGACTTCATGTTGCGCCAGCACATGGCGGAGCTGCTGACGGAAGAGGGTTATCACGTGAGCTCGGCTGCCGACGGTGCCGACGCTCTCTTGATCCTCGAACGAGAGCCCCTCCCCGCCGCCATCATCCTGGATATTGTCCTGCCGAGGATGAGTGGCCTCACGTTCCGCGAGGTGCAGCTGGAGTCGCCCATGCTCCGCAACATCCCGACCATCGTGGTCAGCGCGACAACGAAGCGACTCGACCTCGAGTCACTTGGGTTCGCGGCGATCATCCCGAAGCCGGCGCCGTTCGACAAGCTGGCCGAGGCTCTCGCAAAGCTCTCTCCGTCGACCTGACGTCGAGGTTGTCGCACAACCACCGTGCCGAACCGAGCTCACCCTCCGCCGGTCCTTGCGGTCGACGACCGACCGGGGAACCTGCTGGCGCTCGAAGCGCTGCTCGAACCGTTGAACGTCGAGCTGTTCAAGGCCACGTCGGGCCCCGAAGCCATTCGACTGGCCACCGAGCGCCAATTCGCCGTCGCGTTGATCGACGTCGTCATGCCGGGCATGGACGGGTTCCAGACGGTCCGTGAGTTGCGGGCGCTGCCGCTGGCGACCGTCACGCCCATCATTCTGCTGACGGCCTTCGAATTCGACCCGCGTCAGATCGAGTCGCTGCAGGGAACCGCGCTGGTCGACTACATCGGAAAGCCGCTGCCGGCAGGATTGTTGCGCGGGAAAGTCGAAGCCCTCGTGTCCCTCTACCGGTATCGCGAAGCGCTGGCGGCCAAGGATCGCGACATCGCGATGCTCGCGCACGACTTACAAACGCCGCTGGCGTCGATCTCCGCCGGGATGGACCTGTTGTTTCGCGCCGCCGCAGATGAGCGGAGCCAAAACGTCACGACGCGCGTCATGCATACGGTCCAGCGCATGAGCAAGATGGTGTCCGACCTGACGGACTATGCGCGGGCCGGTCAAGGCCCACTTCCGGTCAGGCGCCAGTCCGTCGACCTCGGCCCGATCGTCCAGCAAATCGCCGATGAGTGCAGGCAACTCGAGTCAGCGGATCGCATTCACGTCGAAACGACCGGCGATCTGCGTGGCGAGTGGGACCCTGCCGGGCTCGGCCAGGCGATCACGAACATCCTGATGAACGCGATTCGTTACGGCGAAGGCGACATCCGCGTCAGGGCTCGAGACGCCGGTGCGATCGTCAACGTCTCCGTTCACAATCGCGGCGAACCGATTCCGCCGGACCGCGTCGCCTCTGTCTTCGAGCCGTTCCAGCGCGGAACGCAGACCGGCAACGGGCTCGGGCTGGGGCTGTTCATCGTGCGCGAGATCGTCGACGCCCACGGCGGCGCGGTCGACATCTCGTCATCGGCCGAGGCGGGAACGACGCTGATCATCCGGCTGCCACGTCACGCGACCTGAGCCGCCCGCGCTCTGTCGTCACCGCGCGCGATCGAGATGCACACACGCGTGCGGGCCTGGCGCGGCGTCGCCGCGGGCAAGCGCCGGGCGCGACGGCGGACCGGACGGGTCGAGACCGACACAGATGGTCGCGGCGCCGGCGCCTGTGATGCGGAACGCGGGTGGGACCGGGACGCGGTTGCCGCAACGAACCAGCGCCGGTTCGCCCGGGTACGCGGGACCGTCGTCCTGCAGGACGACGATGTCGGCGTGAACCTGCAGCGGCGGCGGGCACGTCACCAGCAGCTTGAAACGATCGTGGGGGGCGAACGAGGTCGGCTCCCAGGCGGTCGAACCGTCGCGCTCGCGGATCAGCTCGACGGCGATGTCGCCGCCTTTCACCGCGACCACACGCGATCCGTCCGTGAGGCGCCGCTCACCGGCGCGCTCGCCCGGGCGAAGCACGAAGACCAGCGCGACCACCGCCGCCGCGGTCGCGAACGCGAACAGGCGCGGCCATCGCCAGGGGCGCGGCCGGCTCAGGCCGGGCAGCGGCACGGGCGCGCGCGCCACATCCGCTGCGGGCAGTGGCGGCAGCGCGCGATCCGCCTCGCGCGCGATCAGCTCGGCGCAGGCGCGGCAACGCGCGCAGGACGACAGGTGGGCGTCGACTTCCTGGCGCTCGTCGGCGGCGAGCTCGCCCAGCGCGCGACGCTCCAGGCGGAGCCACGACACCGGTGTACAGGGTGCCGGCTCGGTCACGGCTTCCCCTCCGGCAGCGTCGCCTCGACCAGGCGGCGGGCCTCTTCGCGAATCGCGTGCAGCCGCCGCACGACGGTCTTGCGGCTG
>JBJMQQ010000046.1:0-30143 GCA_045802645.1 Polyangia bacterium | reverse complement strand
TCCGGCGTCTCCGAGGAGCTTGAGATCGTTCGGGGTGTGCTGCAGCTGCGCCTGCGGACCGTCGCCGAGGAAGTCAGCGACCAGCTCGTGCCGTTCTACCGGTGGCGCAATGCTCGTGTCGTCGCTGATCCAGCGATCCTCGCCGGCGAGCCAGTGTTTCGTGGGTCCCGACTTTCGGTTAGGCGGGTGGGTGAGGCGTTGCAACGTGGAGAGAAGGCCGCGACGATTCACGAGGACTATCCGAACTTGACCGCGGAGGACATCGAATTCGCTCCGCGGTACGTGCGCGCCTATCCTCGGGTCGGCCGGCCACGTGAATCCTCCAAGGCTCCTGCTGGATGAGAATCTGTCGCCGTCGATTGCGCTCACGCTGAACTCGCGAGGGCTACGACGTCGTTCACGTTCGGGATCGCGGGCTGCTACAGGCGACGGATGCCCAGGTGTTCGCTCGCGCGTTCGATGAGGATCGGATTGTCGTCACCTGCAACTGCGACGACTTCAAGAAGCTCTCACGCGACGTCGCGGTGCACGCTGGGCTGGTGTTCTTCGAAGACAGCGGGCTGCTACGCGACGAGCAGCTGCGCCTCGTTCGAGAAGCGCTCGGACACATCGCCGGCGAGCTGGCGGCGGGTCGTGACTTGGTGAACCGAGTGCTCCGGATCTGGTCCGATTCGACGCACGTATTCGATCCGCTGCCGTAACGGGATTGGTGCGCGAGACGTGCATTGAGGCTACCGATCCGCCTTCGATCGACGTCCGTGAACGCGCCGATTCACGAGAGGCCATCGATGAGTTCAGCAGGGCAAGATAAAGAGAGGATGACAGCGGCGTGCAACCACGCGCTGTCATTGGAAAAATGTAGTCATCCGCGATTCCGACTGAGATGACAGCTAGCTTCTATGTGCCGGAAACGACGGACGTTCCGGGGTCATCCCGAACGAGTTGACGCAGCGTTCGTCGACGGAGATCGTCATTTTGCGTTCCTCGCGCTCGGCAACGCTGGGATCTCGGCCCGCGAGTACCAAGTCATGCGAGGACACGCGCGTGGAGACGTGCACGCGGAAGCGCGGGAACCGTCCACTCCGGCGAGCATCGCCGACGTCATCGACTCCCTCGACGCCGGCGTCATCGTCCGCGAGCTGGTCGCGCAGTGGGCGCGCGCGTGCGTTGACACGTCAGGAGTCGGAGACCAGGCTTCCTGCTTTCCGTCGCTCTCTGATACCCGAATAGCTGACGAGCCAGACGGCGCATCGACGAAAGGAAAGCCGATGCGACGTGTACATGGACCATATCGCCACCACGATCGGTGGCGGATCAAGATCATCGAGAGGCGGACGGGGAAGGTCACCCATCAGAGCTTTTCGACGGAAGAAGAGGCGCGGGCGGCCGTCCGTTCCTTGCGGCGGCGGCTCGCGTTGGCGTCAGGAATCAGCGTGGCTGACGCGCTGGATGCGTATGAGAAGCATCTGGGACTGAAGGGGAACAAGCCGAGCACCGTGCTCACGACGATGTACCGGCTGCGGCGTTTCTTCGGGAGCGTTGGCAAGCTGGCGGTGGTCGGGTTGACGCCTTCAGCAGGGCAGAAGCTCTATGACGACTTCAGCCAGGGCAAGACGAAGCGCGGGCAGACGATGTCGGTCGATTCGGCGCGGAACACGCTGGCCGAGGCGAAGACGTTCCTCGGTTGGGCGGTGACGAAGCGGTGGGCGCGTGCGAACGCGCTCGCGGAGGTGAAGGGTGTGGGGAAGCGGCGGCGGGGGAAGCCGCAGCTCACCGTCGATGAGGCGCGGCGGTGTTTGGCGTTAGGGATGGAGATGGCGGCGAAGCACGACGGGGCGGTGACGGCGCTCATGGCGCTGCTGATGGGGAATGCGGGCGTCGGAGATCGCCGACCGGATCGTTCGGAACCTGGACGACGAGGGACGGTTGCTCTGGATTACTGACGCGAAGACGCAGGCGGGGATCCGGCGGCTGCGGGTGCCGGAGAGCTTGCAGCCGCTGCTTCGGCGGATTGCGGTCGGGAAGCAGCCGACCGATCGTCTGTTCGGGGCCAGGGCGAACCGGCAAACGGTGCTCCGGCACGTGCGGCGCATCTGCAAGGCGGCTGGGGTCCCTATCGTCTCGCCTCACCGGCTCCGGGGAACGCACGCGAGCCTTGCGATGACGGCCGGGGAGACGGGTGACCTGGTGGCGGCGGCGTTAGGGCACGAATCGTTCACTACGACCGAGCGGCACTATGCCCGGGCGGAGGCGGTTGCTGCTGCTCCGCAGGATGGGGCGCTGCGGGAGGTGGAGAGGAATTTGCGGCCGCTTCCTCGGGCGGCGTGAGCCCTCTCCCTGGCCCTCTCCCTTCGGGAGAGGGGATAAGAAGAAGGCGACGCCGCGGGAACGGGAAAAAGTTCCCGCGCGTTCCCGGCGGCCGCGTGGCCGGCGCGTAACTCCCTGAGATGTGCGGTCGAGAAGACTTGAACTTCCACACCCTTGCGGGTACCAGAACCTGAATCTGGCGCGTCTACCAGTTCCGCCACGACCGCTCGTGGTTGTCGCTATTCGGTTTTTCGAGGGCGCCGGGGGATGGTAGTCCACCGGCGAGGGGGGTCTGATACCACGACGCGCGGCCCGAATTCAAGGCGTGGTACAGCGACCCGGTCGCGCGTCAGATCTTCAGCTGAAGCTGGACGACCAGGATGGTCGCGCTCTTGTTGAAGATGCCGGGCACGTTGGCGATCGGGTAGCCGCCGGGGTCCATGATTTGGCGGGTCAGGTCGACGAGGAACCGCACCTGGTGGGTCACGTCCAGGTTCAGGGCGCCGCTGATCATGTAGCGGTCCCCCTCGGGATGCTGCAGATCGTCGTTCAGCCACTCGAACCGGGCGGCGGGCATGAGGACGGCGGGCCCGACGGGGAATCGCACCGCCAGCAGGCCCCAGGCGGCCATGAAGGTGCGGGCGTCCATTCGGTAGTTGATGTCGGTGCGATCTCCGTACAACCACTCGCCGCGAAGCTCGAGTAACTGGTTCGAGAACGTCGCGTCCGCGCCGACCGCGGTGCCCGTCGTGACCTGGGAGATGGACCCGTCGGGCACGTCGGCGTGCTCGGCGCTCTGGGGCCGCCAGGCGCCGCCCGCGCCCAGGGTCAGGTGCTTGACCGGCCGCGATTCCAGGCGCCCTTCCAGCAGCAGCGACGGCGCCGCCAAGTCGGGCCCGGCGTGCGTGGTCCCCGCGTTGGTTCCCGCCACATTCTCCGCGCCTTCGCCGGCGCCGCCGAACGCCGCCAGGTAGATCTGCAGCCAGCGCCGCCTGGGCAGGGGATCGCCCCGCACCATCACGCCGACGTCACGGCCGCCGAACTGGGTGACCTTGATCAGGTTGTCGCTGGGACCGGTATCGGCGAACTCCCACTCGGCGATGGGCAACAGCTCTTGCAGCCCGTACGTGCGTTTGAACAGACCGACGGTGAACTGCAGGCGTTTGTACGGGCGAAGCTCGCCGTAGACCTGCTTCAGCGCCTGCTGCGGGTTCGAGTAGGCGAACTCGGCGAAGTCGACCAGCAACTTGGCGGACAGCCACTTGTACGGCTGCGCGAACCCGCGCAAGAACGCGCGGTTCAGCGAGAACCCGTTGTCCTTGATCGGGTTCTTGTCGTTGAACTCGTAGTTGTAGCGGGTCTGCAGCAGCATCCGGAACTGGAACCCGTGGATCTTCGGGCCTAGCTCCGGCTCGTCCCCGAATACGTCGCCGTTGGGGTTGGCGCGCGGGGCGATCTCCGTTGCCTCGCTGGCGTCCTCGTCCGCCGCCGCTCCCTGCTGCGCGCTCTCGACGGGGGTCTCGCTCTGATGCGACGGCTCGCTGGGCGGTGGCGGCAGAGGGATCGGCGGCTCGGCCGGCGCGATCGGCGGCGTCCCCAGCGGCGGCGCCGGCGGTGGAACGGGCGGCGGCGGTGTGGGCGGCGGCGACGCATCGGGCGGCGCCGCCGGCGGCACGCCCGCGCCGTTCGGCAGGGGCGCGGGGCCGGGCGCCGGCTGGACACCGACGCCCGACGGCGGCTGATCGAAATCGCGGTGGTCGGCGTCCTGCGCAAGCGCCCGGCTGCCGAAGGACGCCGCGATGATCAGGGTGAGCACAAGGGGGCGCACCCCTTGCAATTAAGGATGAGCCAGTGCCTTCACAAGGCCGGCCCCCGCCAAATCACGCCATCAGAAGTGAGAACAGGTCGCCAGGTAGCAGCTGGGGTCGCCGCCCGACTCCTGGTAGCAGCGGTCCAGCGCGTCGTCCTCGACGTCCGTCATGTTGGTCGTGCCGAACCCGCGCCACGTGTCCTCGGTCACGGGGTACTGGTCGCCGTACGAATCCTCGGCGACGCACGTGACCTGGTGGATGGCCGACCACTCCCAGTAGTAGTGGGGGCGGGCGAAGACGGGGTGCTCCCAGTGGCGCCACTGGCGCGCGCCGTAGCTCACATGCGCCGGACGAAGCACGCGCACGCTGTGCTGCCGAACCATCGGCCCGTGGGGGTGCACGCCGTTGGGGTGCGGCTGCCAGCGCGGCGGTTCGGGACGGCGCTCGGTGTTACGCACCGGCGGCGCACGGAAACTCCCCTGCTGTTCGGGGGGCGCGCGGAAACTCCCCTGCTGTTGTTGCGGCGCAGGCGCCGGCCGCATCTCCTGGTGCGGTGGCCCGTGTTCCTCATGGCGCTCTTCGTGATGCTCTTCGCGATGTTCTTCGCGATGTTCCTGGGCCCTTGCGACAGAGCCGGTCAACCAGGCGACGGACAGCACGGCGGCGGCGGACAAGGTCAGCTTCATGGAAAGCTCCCGCAAGTTGTTGAGGTCGCAATATAAGCATCTCGCTTACAGGCGAAACTTCAACGGTCGTCGTCGTCGGGCGTGATGTCGCCGCTGCGTTCGAGCGCGCGGTACAGAGTCCGCCGGTCGATTCCCAGCTTCTCGGCCGCCTTCTTCTTGTTGCCTCCGCACTCGCCCAGCACCAGCTGGATGTAGCGGCGCTCGAGCTCGCCCAGCGTGGGTCGGTCGGCGATGATCCCCCCGTCGGTGCCGGGCGCGCCGGCCGCGATCCCCACCGGTGCTCTGCCGCCCACCTCCGGCGGCAGATCCGACGGCAGCACGACGTTCCCCTTCGCCACGGCGACGGCCCGCTCGATGGCGTTTTCCAGCTCGCGCACGTTGCCGGGCCAGCCGTAGGCGGTCAGCAGGCGCAGCGCTTCTTGCGACATGGCCGCCACCTCGCGTCGCTCGCGCCGGGCGGTCTTGCCCAGGAAGTGGCCCACCAGGCTGGGGATGTCCTCGCGCCGGTCACGCAACGGCGGCAGGTGCACGGTGACGACGTTGATGCGAAAGTAGAGGTCCTCGCGGAAACGTCCCGCCTTGACCTCGTCTTCCAGGTCCTTGTTGGTCGCGCAGACCAGGCGCACGTCGACGCGGATGGAATCGGTGCCGCCGACGGGCCGGACCTCGCCGTCCTGCAGCGTGCGCAGCAGCTGGGCCTGCATCTTCGGCCCCATGTCGCCAATCTCGTCCAGGAACAGCGTCCCGCCGCTGGCCGTCTCGAACAGACCCCGCTTGGCCCCGACCGCGCCGGTGAACGCGCCCCGCGCGTGACCGAACAGCTCGGATTCCAGCAGCGACTCCGTCAGCGCCGTGCAGTTGACGGGGACGAACGGCGCGTTCGCGCGCGGCGAGTGCGTGTGGATCGACCGCGCGACCAGCTCCTTGCCGGTCCCGGATTCGCCTTCGACCAGCACCGTCGCCGTCGAGGCGGCCACGCGCGCGACCAGCTTGTAGACCTCCAGCATGACGGGGCTCTTGCCCACGATGTCCTGCAGCTGGGTCTTGCCGTCCGTCGGGACCGTCTTCTGCTCGGCGACCAGCCGCCGCCGCTCGATGGCGCGGGCGACCGTCAGCCGCAGCTCTTCGATGTTGAAGGGCTTCGAGACGTAGTCGTAAGCGCCGCGCTGGATGGCCTCCATCGCGCCCGTCACGTCGCCGAACGCCGTGATCAGAATGACCGGCGTGGTGGGTGCCTTCGCCGTGAACGCCGCCAGCACGTCGAGGCCGCTCGACCGCTCCATCCGCACGTCGGAGACGACCAGGTCGTAGCGGCCGTCGCCGCTCTGGGCGCGCTCGATCGCGTCGACGCCGTCGTCGACCGCCTCGATCTCGTACCCCTCGCCGCGCAAGATCTCGCACAGCAGGTCGCGCGCCACACGGTCGTCCTCGGCGACCAGCACGCGCGTGATGGGGGCGGTCACGCGCGCCCCCCGCTGTGCGCCCGGCCGGACCCGGTGCCGGGGTCCGTCCGCAGCCGCGAGCGGATCTCGCCACCACCAGGCTGGGCCACGATGGGCGGCCCCGTGCGTGGCAGGCGAACGGCGAACGTCGAGCCGGCGCCCGGCGCGCTCTCGACCGAGATGCCGCCCCCCAGCGCCGCCGTCAGTTGCCGGCAGATCGCCAGGCCCAGGCCTGTCCCCTTGCCGCGCCCCTTCGTCGTGTAGAACGGCTCGAAGATGCGGCGCAGGTCGTCGGCGGCGATACCGTGGCCGGTGTCGCGCACGGTGATGAGCACGTCGTCCCCCTGCGCCCGCGCCTGGACCTCGACGCGTCCGTCCCGGTCCACCGCGTCCAGCGCGTTCGAGACCAGGTTGACGATGATCTGCCGCAGCAGCCCCGCGTCGGTGATCAGCTCGCCCACGTCCGGCTCGACGCGGGTCGTGACCTGCGCGCGCTTGTCGGGCGCGCCGCCCCGCACGACCTCGACCACCTCGTCCAGCAGGCGCGCGACCGCCGTGGGCTGGCGTTCGGGCTCCAGCGGCCGGGTCGAGTCCAGGTAGTCGCGCACGATCTTGCTGATGCGCTCGATCTCGCGCGCCGACACGTCCAGCCGATCGCGCACCGCCGGCGGCAGGTCCCGCTCGCGCAACGCGAGCTGCACGTGCCCCGACACCGACGACAGCGGCGTCCCGATCTCATGTGCCAGCTGCGCCGCCAGCTGCCCCAGCGTGGCCAGCCGGACCTTGGACGCGTTCTCGAGGCGCATGTCGTTCAAGAGGCGGTTCAGCTGGGCCAACGCGCCGTTCTTCTCGGACAGGTCGTGGGTGGCCTTTTCGATTTCGCCGGCCAGCCGCTGGTTGAACGCACGAATCTGCGCGTCCGCCTGGGACAGCCGTTCCAACATGCGGTTGAAACCTTGCGATAGTCGACCGACTTCGTCCAGCGTGTCGACGGGAATCCGGCGCGACAGGTCGCCCCCCTCCACGTCGCGCATGGCGGCCGCGAGCACCTCCAGCGGTTTTCCAATCACCCGCTGCGTGATGAGGCCGGACACCAGCGTCAGCCCGATCACGAACACGACCGCGAACACGATCGAGATCTGCTCTTCCGTCTTCAGCATCGCCTCGACCGGTCCCAGCGTCCACCGCATGTCCAGCGTCGCCTTCCACGGACCCTGCAGGTCGACGGGCAGCTCGATCGGCTCCTCGACCGATTCGCCGGCGTTCTGCTGGCGGGTGAACCCCAGCGGCTGCCGCACGAACGGCGCGAACCGCGTGATCTCCGGGCGGTCACCGCGCGGCGCGACGAAGCGGCTCGAAGGGGTCGACGCCTCGCGATAGACGTAAAGATCCAGGCGGACGATCCGCGAGTGCCGGTTCAGGTAGCCGAGCAGCTTTTCCTCGAGGTCGCGGTCGTCCGCATCGGGCGGCACGCTCTTCAGGTCCTCGACGATGTCGTGGCCCAGCTCCTCGGCGCTGGTCTGCGCGTCCTTGATGATCCGGTTGCGCGTCAGGAACATGCGCCCCCACGACGCGACGCCCACCGTGACGGCGACGCTGACCGCGATCAGCCAGATTTTGGTCCGGATCGTCACCGGTCCGGTAATCTACCTCTTAATTCATGCCGGAACTCGCCGCGCCCGAAGCCTTTTTGTTCGACCTCGACGGCACGCTGGTCGACAGCGAGCGCGAGAACGTCGAATCCGTGGTGCTGGCGCTGCGCCGCTACGGCGCCGAGATGACCGACGATGAGCGCGGATTCGTCGTCGGTCACTCGTGGAACGAGATCTACGCGATGGTGGTGCGCAACCACGCGCTGTCGGTCCCCATGCGCGAGCTCATCGATGCCGCCGTCGAAGAGAAGGACGCCATCCTCGCCAGGAGCGGGCACCGGGCGCTTCCCGGCGCGGTGGACCTGGTCCGCCGGCTGGCGCGGCGTTCCAAGCTGGCCGTGGTCTCGGGCGCCAGCGGCAAGGAGGTGCGGGACGCGCTGTCCGGCATCGGCGTGCGGGAGCTGTTCCCGGTCATCGTGGCCGCCGAGGACTACGCCCACGGCAAGCCCTCACCCGAGCCTTACCTGAAGGGGCTGGCCGCCGTGGGCGCCGCCCCGGGGCGGACGCTGGTCATCGAGGACGCGACCCCCGGCATCCAGTCTGCCCGCGCGGCGGGGCTGCGCGTGATCGGCGTCCGGGCCGGGAATTTCAGCGGCTACGACCTGTCGGCAGCCGACGTGGTGCTCGACACCCTGGTCGAGGTCACCGACGAGCTCTGCGCGCGCCTCATCACCTGACCGCCAGATACGCCAATCGCCGAATCGGTGGTAAAATCAGGTGGTTGTTCGACCACCTTCCCCCCCAGATCACGATCTACGAGGTGGGACCGCGCGACGGGCTGCAGAACGAGTCCCGCATGGTCCCGACCGAGGACAAGATCCGTCTGATCGACGCGCTGTCCGAGACGGGGTTGCAGGCGATCGAGATCACCAGCTTCGTCAATCCGAAGTGGATCCCGCAGCTGGCCGACGGGGGCGAGGTGGCGCGCCGCATCCAGCGCAAACCGGGCGTCGCCTATTCGGCGCTGGTCCCCAACAAGCAGGGGCTGGACGCCGCGATGGCGGCCGGCATGCGCGAGGTGGCCGTCTTCATGTCCGCCTCGGAGACGCACAACAAGAAGAACGTCAACAAGACCATCGCCGAGACGCTGGCCGCCTTCCGCGACACGGTCCCGCCGGCGCTGGCGGCGGGGCTGAAGGTGCGCGCCTACGTCTCGACCGTTTACGGCTGCCCCTACGAAGGCGCCGTCGACCCCGCCAAGGCTCTCGAGCTTTGCCGCGCTCTGAAAGAGCTGGGCTGCTACCAGGTGTCGCTGGGCGACACGATCGGCGTCGCGACGCCGCGCCAGGTGCGCGATGTCCTGGGGCGGGTGGTCGCGGAGATCCCGGCCCCCGAAGTGGCGGTCCACTTCCACGACACGCGCGGCACCGCGCTGGCGAACATCCTGGTCGCCGTCGAGATGGGCATCACCACCGTCGACTCCGCGCTGGGCGGCCTGGGCGGCTGCCCGTACGCGCCCGGCGCCTCAGGAAACGTGTCGACCGAGGACGTCGTCTACATGCTGGAGGGGATGGGCGTTCGCACCGGCATCGACCTCGACAAGCTCGTCGACGCCGGCCGCCTGGCCTCGACCTTCGTCGGCCACGAGGTCCCCTCCAAGTACTACCGCGCCGCCATCGGCGCCCGCTCCCGCAGCTCGACGGGTTGACCGGCGCGCGCGTCGCCTTTTATCGGCGGGCGCCGGGATCTGCTACCGTCTTTCGGCATGGAGACTGGTCCGGGCGCTGCGCCGCTGGTCGTCGATCGGCGGCGGCAGGCGGTGTTCGTGACGTTGAATCGGCCGGACGCGGCGAACGCGCTGTCGCGGCAGCTGGTCGGCGCGCTGACGGAGCTGTGCGCGCAGCTCTCGCGTGAGATCGCCGGCGGCGGCGACATCCGCGCGCTGGTGTTGACCGGCGCGGGGCCGCGCGCGTTTTCGGCGGGCGCCGATCTCAAGGAACGGCGCGGGTGGACGCTGGACGACACGCGCGTTTTTCTCGGCGAGATCAACGCGCTGATGAACGCGGTCGACGTGTTCCCGCGGCCCACCGTCGCGGCCATCAACGGCAGCGCCTTCGGCGGCGGGTTCGAGCTGGCGCTGGCCTGCGACATCCGCATCGCCGCTGAGACCGCCGAGATGGGCCTCACGGAGGTGCGGCTGGGGATCATCCCCGGCGCGGGCGGCACGCAGCGGCTGGCCCGGGTGGCGGGGGTCGCGGCGGCCAAGGAGCTGACGCTGACCGGGCGCCGCATCGGCGCGGCGCGCGCGCGTGAGCTGGGCATCGTGTCCGAGGTGGTGCCGCCCGCGGAGCTTCCCGCGGCGGCGGCGCGCTGGGCCGCGGAGATCTCGGCCGCCGCGCCGCTGGCGCTGACGGCGGCCAAGCGCGCCATCGACGAGGGTTCCGCGTTGCCGCTGCACGACGCGCTGGCGGTCGAGCGGGCGCACTATGAACAGGTGCTGGTCACCGAGGATCGCAACGAAGGGCTGGCTGCATTCGCGGAGAAGCGGCCGCCGGTTTACAAGGGACGGTGACTGTCGATGTCGCGTAGCGATGAATTCGGGGCGCTTGGCGCCAAGATCAAGAAGGGCGGCGCGCCCAAGTACCACGACGCCAACGCCGCCGCCGGCAAGATGTTCTGCCGCGAGCGGATCGCGCTGCTGTGCGATCCGGATTCGGCCGACGGCAAAGGCTTCGTCGAGGACGGCCTCTACGCCAACGCGACGGCGCCCGACCTGCCCGCTGACGGCGTGGTGACCGGCATTGGCCGCGTGCACGGCCGTCCGGTCGCGATCATGGCCAACGACTCGACGGTCAAGGCCGGGTCGTGGGGCGCGCGCACCGTCGAAAAGATCATCCGCATTCAGGAGACGGCCGGCCGGCTGCGCCTGCCGCTGTTCTACCTGGTCGACTCGGCCGGCGCGCGCATCACGGATCAGATCGACATGTTCCCGGGGCGCCGCCACGCCGGCAAGATCTTCCACAACCAGGTGCGGCTCTCGGGTGCGATCCCTCAGATCTGTCTGCTCTTCGGCCCGTCGGCGGCCGGTGGCGCCTATATCCCGGCGTTCTGTGACGTCGTGTTCATGGTCGACAAGAACGCGTCGATGTACCTGGGCTCGCCGCGCATGGCCGAGATGGTGATCGGCGAGAAGGTCACGCTGGAGGAGATGGGCGGCGCGCGCATGCACTGCGAGGTTTCGGGCTGCGGCGATCTGCTGGCGAAGGACGAAAAGTCCTGCATCGCAGCCGCGCGCGACTATCTCGGGTACCTGCCGCAGCGTTCCGGCGAGACGCCGCCGCAGGCGACGCCACGCCCCCCGCGCGCCGACGCCAAGCGGATCGACGACGTGCTGCCCGCCAACCAGAACCAGGCGTTCGACATCGCCGGCGTCATCGACGCGCTGGTCGACGAGGGGAGCTTCTTCGAGATCAAGAAGCTCTATGCCCGCGAGATCGTGACGGGCTTCGCGCGGCTCGAGGGGCGACCGGTCGGGATCGTGGCCAGCCAGCCCAAATGGAAGGGCGGGGTGCTGTTCGTCGACTCGGCCGACAAGGCCGCGCGCTTCATCTGGCTGTGCGACGCGTTCGGGTTGCCGCTGATCTTCCTGGCCGACGTACCGGGGTTCATGATCGGCAAGGCCGTCGAGCGGCAGGGCATCATCCGCCACGGCGCCAAGTTGATCTCCGCGGTCGCGGACGCGACGGTGCCGAAGTATTGCGTCGTGCTGCGCAAGGCGTACGGCGCCGGGCTGTACGCGATGTGCGGTCCCGGATTCGAGCCGGACGCGACGATCGCGCTGCCGCAGGCCATGATCGCCGTCATGGGGGCCGAGGCCGCCGTCAACGCCGTGTTCGCCAACAAGATCGCCGAGAAACCCGAGGCCGAGCGGGCCGCCTACGTCGAGGAGCTGCGCGTGCAGTACCGGGCGGACATCGATCTCGTGAAGCTGGCGGCCAACCTGCACGTCGACGCGGTGGTTCCGGGCGACGAGCTGCGGGCCGAATTGCTGCGCCGGCTGTCCGCGGCGGGCGCCAAGTCGGTGCCGGGGTTCCAGCGCCGCCGGCCTGTCTTGCCCGTCTGAGGAGATCGCGATGTCACGCCTGGGCCGCCCGAACCTGACGCTTCTGCCGGCCGAGGAGGCGCGACGGATCTTGAGTGACACGCGGCCCGTCGGGACCGAGCACGTTCCGCTGGCCGACGCCGCGGGGCGCGTCCTGGCCGGCGCCTTCGCGGCACCGGCGAATCTTCCCGCCGAGCGCCGCTCCGTGATGGATGGCTACGCCGTCCGCGCCGCCGACGTGACGGGGGCCAGCCCGGAGGCGGCCACTTCGCTGGAGGTGATCGGTGCGGTGCCGATGGGCGCCGTCTTCGGCGGGCGCGTCGGCCCCGGGCAGGCGGTCACCATCGCCACCGGCGGGTTCGTCCCCGAGGGCGCCGACGCGGTCGTCATGGTCGAGCACACGCACATGGTCGGCGAACGCGCCGTCGCCGTGACGCGGTCGAACCCGCCGGGCGCGAACATCGTCCAGCCAGGCGAGGATCTGGCGCGCGGCGAGGCCGTGCTGCCCGCCGGCCGCAGGTTGCGCGCCGCGGACCTGGCGCTGCTGGCGACGTTCGGCGTGACGACGCTGGAGGTTCACCGGCAGCCGCGCGTCGCGCTGCTGTCGACCGGAAACGAGCTCTGCGCCGCCGACGCCACGCCGAAGCCGGGCCAGGTGCGGGACACGAACCAGATCGCGCTGGCCGCCCAGGTGGCCGCCGCCGGCTGCGTGCCGACGCTGGGCGGGATCATCCCCGACGACGTCTCGGCGCTGCGCGACGCCATCCGCGGCCTGCTGGCTGCGCATCACGCGGTGATCCTGACGGGTGGCTCCTCGATCGGAACGAAGGACCTGTGCGCGGATGCGGTCGCCGACTTGCCGGCGCCCGGGGTGCTGTTCCACGGCATCGACATCCGCCCGGGCAAACCGACCCTGTTTGCCCGCGCCGGAAATCGACCCGTCGTCGGGCTGCCCGGCTTCCCGACGTCGTCGCTGGTCGTCTTCGACGCGTTCATCCGGCCGATGCTCTGGCGGCTGGGGGGCGAGGTCGACCGCGATTGGTGGCCCGCCCGGCGCGCCGCCCGCCTCGGCGCCGCCCACAAGTCGGTGCGCGGGCGCGAGGACTACCTGCGGGTCCGGCTGGTCACCCGCGACGGCGAGCTGTGGGCCGACCCGCTCCCCGGCGGGTCGGCGACGCTCTCGAACGTCGTGCGCGCCGACGCCCTGGTGCGCGTCGAGGCCGACCGCCTCGACGTCGCCGCCGGCGAACCGGTCGAAGCGCTGCTCTACGTCTGAGCAAGCGCGTCGACCGGTTTGTGATCCGCCTCAGAGCGTCTTCAGGTAGGCAACCAGGTCGCTGACGTCGGCGGGGGTGAGCGTCGAGGTGACGCCGTGCTGATCGCCGCCGCCGCAGGGGCCGAACCGGTCGGCCAGCGTCGGCGCGCAGCCGTCGTGCATGTACGGGGCGCGGCTGCCGACACCGATCAGCGACGGCACCTGGAACCGGCCGCCCGTCCCGACGTCGACCGTCTGGTTGTTGGTCATGTGCGACCCGGCGTGGCAGATGGCGCACCCGTGCGCGGGGTCCTGGAACAGCGCCTGACCGCGCGTGACCGCGCCTGCGTCGCCCGGCTGCGGCTTCGGCGCGCGCGGTTGCCGATCCAACCAGCCCAGCAACGCCGCCCCCTGATCCGTCGCCAGCACCGGGCCGGACATGCGTCCCTGGAAGACGTCCGTCATGAGGTGCGTGAAGTCGGTCTCGTTGCCGTCCCAGTGGAATGGCTCAGTGCCGGCCAGGCCGGTCTGGACCGACTGCGTTCGGCGCGGCCCCTCGCAGCTGAAGTTCCAGGTGCGTCCGTCCTCGTTCCCTTCCGCGTGGCACGACGCGCACGCCAGGAACCCGCCCGAGTTGGCGTGGAACAGGGTGTGGCCCGTGTCGGCGCGGCTGACCGTCGACAGCGAGATGGTGGTGCCGTCGCCCAGCGCCAGCATCGCCGGTTCGCGCGACTGAACGATCAGGGCGCCGGAGCCGTCGAAGGCGACCGCGACGGGCTGCCCCACCGTGACCGGCACGCCCGGCGTGATGGAGGTGCACGCGACGCCTCTGCCGCCGGTCCCGATCGCGCCGGCGCTCCCGGACACGCCGCCGCGGCCAAACGCGCCGCCGGCACCCGTGCTGCGGCCGCCGGTCCCGCCCGTGTTCGGCGCGGCGCAGCAGCCGCCCACCGCACCGGCTGCTCCGGTGCCGCCACCCTCGCCCGTTGAACTACTCGAGCTGTCGATCGGGGGCATGATGGGGAGGATCGCCCCGACCGTGGGCGTGCAGGGCGCGTGCTTGCCGTCCATCGAGCAGCCAGTCAGCGGGTCGGTCGCGTCGTCCAGATCCGTCAAGAACACCCGCGTCAGCACCGGCGAGTTATCGAACCCGGCGATGTCGCCGTTCGTGGCGTTGCCGGCGGAGACGACGGCCACCTGCTTGCCGTCCGGGCTGACCGCCATGTCGACGGCCAGCACCAGCGACGCCAGCGCCGGCCCGCTGCGCGTGGTGCCGTCGCGATCGATGCGCGTGATGCAGTGGTGCACGATCGCGTCGCAGGGGCTCGGGCCGCCGTAGCCGCCGGCCGTCGGGACGACAGGGTCCACCGTTCCGCGCTGGTGGAGGACCAGCGTGCCCCCGCCCGGTGCGGGCAGCGCCCGCCACGCGACGCTGGGCGTGTACATCGCGCCCGTGTGCGCCAGCTTCGATGTGAACGTCGGAGGTTGCACGCGCCCGGTCACGGTGCCGTCCGCGCCGACCGTCAGCAACTCCGCCGAGCGGAAACGCGTGACCAGCAGGTTGCTTCCGTCGACCAGCACGTCGCGCAGATCGTCGTCCAGCTGCAGTCGGCGAACCGCGTCGCCGCCGGCTGCCGGCAGGCTGACCAGCTGGCCGTCGTGACACGCCACGTGAACGCGATCCGCACCGGGCTCGTAGGCCAGCCCGCGCGGCGCCGCGCAAACGGGCCGGCGCGTGAGAACTTTCCCGGTCGCGGGGTCGCACGTCACGACCGCACCACCCCGGCGAAGCGCGACATGGACGCGCCCGGCCGCATCCTGGACCAGGCGGCCCGGCTCGTCGCCGGGCTGCAGCACGATCGTCTGCGTGACCGTGCGGGACGAAAGGTCGACGACGTAGATGACGGCGCGGTCCGGGTCGGCGGCGACCGCCGTCTTGCCGTCCGACAGCACCAGCAGCGTGCCGCCCGAGACCGCCGGGGGCGCCGCCGGCTGCGAGTAGGTCGTGCCCAGCTGCGGCGGGAACTGCGTGCTGCCACGTCCAGTGACGCCCCCCGTCCCCGTCGTCAGCACCCCGACCCCGTTGTTGAAGCACATGTTGACGCCGGGCGACCCGGCGAAGCCGCCCGGCGGAACGACGACGCCGAAGTCGGGCGTGCCGCCGGCGCCCGTCTCGCCACCTCCCTGACCCGTGCACCCGAGCCACCCGAGCGCAAACAACGCCGGAACCAAACGCCTGAACGAAGCCAGTTTCGTCATTTGTACTCTCCCGGAACGAGGGCCGCCGTGGACGCGACAGTTTCAGCAATCGACGTGCCACGTCGGGCACGCGAAACAATCAGCACTTCGGGCGCGGACCTGTCGAAAATCGCGCGCGGGTCTGCCACACATGTCAGAGCCCGCCCTCGTCTAGTCCGCTCCGCGCCGCGGAACCTGTTCACCTTTCACCAAACGACTGGGACTGGAATTGACGCCTGGCTGTCGGCGAGTAGCCCCCGCTCCAGGATCCACGTCATTTGACGGCGTGCCGCGTCCACCGTTACCCTCGATACGCACATGATCCGCACCTCCACGGTGTCCGCGGTGGCAGTTCTGACGATTGCCCTGCTGGGCGGCCTGGGGCCGGGGGCGGCGTGGGCCCAGACGCAGGCGGCCGCCGCGCCGGCAGCGCCGCAGCCGCGGCCGCGCGTCAAAGGACGGCAGCATCGGCTGAAGATCGACAGCTCGCCCCAGCAGGCGGCCGTCTACTGGGACGCGGGCGCGACGCCGGCACCGAAGACCTACGGCATCGCGGGCTACACGCCGCTGACGATCAAGGTTCCCCGAGGTGCCGTGAAGATCGTCGTCGAGCTGGGCGGCTTCAAGCCGCAGGAGCAGACGCTGGACGTCCGCAAGAGCCAGACGGTGTCGTTCACGCTGGAACGCGCGCCGCAGCTGGCGCACCTGGACATCGCCGCCACCGCCGAGAGCGGCGCGGCCGGCGCCGAGGTGTTCATCGACGGCGTCTCGCGCGGGACTGCTCCCAATTCCTTCGAGCTCAGCGCCGGCCGGCATCAGATCGAGCTGCGCAAGGAGGGCTACAAGCCGTTTTCGGACTGGCTCGAGGTGGCCGAGGGTGAGCGGCGCACGCGCGATGTCGCGCTGACCAAGGTCGAAGCCCCCTCGGGCACCGTGCTGGTGACCTCCGACCAGGGCGGCGACGTCTACCTCGATGGCGCCAAGAAGGACGCGGCGCCCGCCATGATCCCCGGGGTCCCCGCCGGCGACCACGTCGTCGAGGTCCGCAAGGACGGGGCGCAGCCCTGGCGGCAGACGGTGACCGTCGTCGCCGGGCAGCAGGTGAAGGTGACCGCCAGCTTTGGACCGGCGGCTCCGGCGGTCAGCGCGTCCAGCTTGCGCGTCATCTCGAACGAGCCGGAGGTCGAGGTGTTCGTCGACGGCGAGGGGAAGGGGCGCGCCCCGCTGACCGTCGCGGACATCAAGCCCGGCGAGCACATCGTGGGCGCCCGCAAGAAGGCCTTCAAAGCCCAGGAGCAGACGGTGCGGGTCACGGCCGGCGAAAACGCGATCGTCAGCTTCCGGATGGAGGCGGCGCCTCCCGACCGGCCGCACGCAACCCTGAAGGTGCAGTCGACGATTCCCAACGCAGAGGTCTTCCTGGACGGGTCCAGCCTGGGCCGGGCGCCGGTCGACCGCGCCGACCTGGACCCCGGCAAGCACTACGTCGTGGTGCACCGCGACGGGTTCACCGATTTCAAGCGCGAGGTCATCCTGGTCGAGAACCAGTCGGTCGCGCTGGTCGCGGACCTGTCCGCCACCGGGACGCTGCGCATCCTGTCGACCCCCGAAGGCTCCGAGGTGCGCCTGGACGGCGAAGTGATCGGCAAGACGCCGGTGTCACGCGACGCGGTGCCGGCGGGCGACCACGTGGTCGAGTTCAAGCTGGCCGGCTACTTCGACCACAAAGAGACGATGAAGGTCGACGGCGGACGCGAGAAGGTGTTTTCGGTCGACATGAAGGTGATCCCGACCGGCCCGACCCCGGAGCAGAAGATCAAGCGCCGGCAGGCCATGTCCTCGTTCGGCGCCAAGGTGAACCCGGTGGGCGGTGTCACGGTCGACTTCGGCCTCGGCTATCCCTATTACATCCAGACCCGGGTCATGGTCGGGGCCGTGGCCACCAAGTTCTTCGGCTTCGACGTGGGTGTCCAGGTGCGCACGATGTTCGACATCACGGACTTCGCGCTGCGTGGGCGCGTGCAGCTGCTCGAGGCGGGACCGTTCTCGGTGGGCGCCGACGCGAACATCATCGGGTTCGGGACCGGCGTCAACGGCCGCAGCACCGTCTTCGGCGACTACCGGGCGGTCGCCTCGCTGGCGTTCGCCGACATCGCCACGGTGTCGGCTTTCGGGCACTTCTCCTGGTGGGCTGACCACTTCTGCCCCGGCCAGCAGCAGATCGCCAACGGCACCAGTGAGGACGCCTACTGCAACGAGACCAAGGATCCGGTCGGCTACGCGAACAACTTCCCGAACGGCAACCCGACCGCGGCTGACACGGGGCACCGCTTTTACACGGGGCTGGCGGCCTCCGCTTCGCTGGATCGCCTGACGTCCCTCTTCTTCGAGATCGAGTTCATGCCCTTCACGGAGATCTACGGTTTTACCCCCCGAAAGGCGTACGAGGGGACATACAACCAGGACCTCATCGGGACGGCGGATCACGGCGTGTATTTCACCGGCGGTATGACGCTGAAGTTCTGAATTAGTCGAGAATTTTCACTGGAATTTCGGGCCGGAGTTCTTCAACGTACGCACCATGAGCAGTGCAGCGGGTATCCCCCGCAAGTGGAACGTCGGCGACTCCGCCGAAACCTACGGCGTCAAGTACTGGGGGAACAGCTACTTCTCGATCAACGAAGCGGGCAACGTCCAGGCGCACCCGGCCGGACCGGACGGCGCCCGCATCGATCTGAAAGAGCTGGTCGACGAGGTCGCGCGTCGCGGCATCGGGCTACCGCTGCTGATCCGGTTCTCTGACGTTCTGCGCAGCCGCATCGTCGAGCTGAACGAGACATTCAAGCGGGCCATCGCCGAGTACGGCTACAAGGGCGGGTACAAGGGCGTCTACCCGATCAAGGTCAACCAGAACCGGTTCGTCGTCGAGGAGATCGTCCAGTTCGGCCGCCCGTACCACTACGGCCTGGAGGCCGGGTCGAAGCCGGAGCTGCTGGCGGTCATGGCCATGCTGGACGACGAAGAGGCGCTGATCGTCTGCAACGGCTACAAGGACGAGGAGTACATCGAGACGGCGCTGATGGCGTCCAAGCTCGGGCGCACGGTGCTGATCGTCGTCGAAAAGTTCAGCGAGCTGTCGCTGATCGCCGAGGTCGCCAAGAAGGTCGGCGTTCGCCCCCGCATCGGGATGCGCGTGAAGCTGGCGGCGAAGGGCTCGGGCCGCTGGGAGGCGTCGGGCGGCGACCGGTCCAAGTTCGGGCTGTCGACGCGCGAGGTGGTCGAGGCCATCAACTTCCTGCGCGCCAACGACCTGCTGAGCTGCTTCGAGCTGCTGCACTTCCACCTGGGGAGCCAGATCTCGGCGATTCGCGCGGTCAAGAACGCCCTGCGCGAGGCCGGGCGGTTCTACGTCGAGGTGTTCAACATGGGCGCCCCGCTGAAGTACTTCGACGCGGGCGGCGGCCTGGGCGTGGACTACGACGGGTCGCAGACCAACTTCGCGTCGTCGATGAACTACACGACGCAGGAGTACGCGAACGACATCGTCTTTTCGCTACAGGAGATCTGTGACTCCGCCAGCGTGCCGCACCCGACGATCGTGACGGAGTCGGGGCGCGCCGTCGTGGCGCACCACTCGATGCTGGTCGTCGACGTGCTGGGCGTGGGCGAGTTCGACGTCGGCAAGGCGCCCGACAAGGTGTCGAAGGACGCCTCGCGCGTCGTCAAGAACCTGTTCGAGACCTTCCGGGACGCCTCGCGCAAGAACGTCCTCGAGGCGTATCACGACGCGCTGGAGTACAAGGAAGAGGCGCTTCAGCTCTTCAATCTGGGCAACTTGTCGCTGTCCGAGCGGATGGTGGCCGAGGACATTTTCTGGGCCGTCTGCCAGAAGATCCTGAAGATCGTGCGCGACCTGCGCGAGGTTCCGGAAGAGCTGGAAGGCCTGGAACGCGCGCTCAGCGACACGTACTTCTGCAACTTCTCGATGTTCCAGTCGCTGCCCGACATCTGGGCGATCGACCAGCTGTTCCCGATCATGCCGATTCATCGCCTGGGCGAAGAGCCCACGCGGCGCGCGGTGCTGGCCGACATCACCTGCGACAGCGACGGCAAGATCGACCACTTCATCGACCGGCGTGACGTGAAGCCGGTGCTGGAGCTGCACCCGGTCAACGGCCAGGACTACTACCTGGGCATCTTCCTGATTGGCGCGTACCAGGAGATCCTGGGCGACCTGCACAACCTGTTCGGCAACACGAACACGGTGCACGTGTCGCTGGCGGCCGGCGGCGGCTATCAGATCGAGCACGTCGTCACCGGCGACACGGTCACCGACGTGCTCAAGTACGTCAGCTACCAGCGCGAAGAGCTGGTCGCCCGCGTCCGCCGCTTCGCCGAGCTCGCCGTCCGCGCCAGCCGCATGAGCCTGGAAGAAACGCGCAGCATGCTCCGCATGTACGAAGAAGGCCTGGCCGGCTATACATATCTAGAGCGCGCCTAGGGGCGCGCAGCTTTCGCGCGCAGGCGCGCGTCCCGGGCGTACGATGGACCCGGGAGGCGAGCATGACCCATGCGGCGCGTCTGGTCCTGACAGGGCTGTTCGTGGTTGGGTGCGGAAGCTCCAGTGGGGGCGGCGCGCCGGCCGGCAGCGGCGGAGCGACCCCGACGGGGGGGACGACTCCGACGGGTGGAATGAACGCGACTGGTGGAACGACGGCCACCGGTGGTGCGGCTGGCGGTGCTGCCGGCGCGTGCGTGCCGGTGGTGCCGGCGATCGCGTGGCAGAACCCGTACGCGGGGTGGTCGCGGGGGATTCCGACGGCGACGGATCCGACGTTTTTTCCGATTGCCGTCTGGCTGCAGGGGTCCTGGCATGCGACGGAGATGGGCCAGCTCGGGGTGAACATCTACGTCGGGAACAACGCCGGCACGGACTCGCTGGCGGCGTCGGACCTCGCGGCCCTGAAGGCGCAGGGGATCTACGCGATCGTGGGGCAGGACGCGGTCGGCCTGGCCAACATCGACGACCCGACGATCGTCGGATGGTGGGCGTCGCCGGACGAACCCGACAACGCGCAAGACAAGGCCGACGGCACCTGCTGCGGTCCGCCCGTCGCGCCCGCCACGATGGTGGCCGAGTACAACAAGTACAAGGCGGCTGACCCGACCCGCCCGGTCTACGTCGGGCTGGGGATGGGTGTCGCGTACGACGGGTGGGAAGGGCGCGGCAGCAACGCGCCGGCCGAGTCCGGATACGTGCCGGCCGGCGACATCGTCGATTTCGACATCTACCCGTACAACACCTGCGACGGCGACGCGAACCAGATGGCGGTCTGCGGCCAGTTCTGGCTGAACGCGACCGGCATTCAGCGCATTCACCAGTGGTCGACGCGCGGGCAGGCGGCCTGGACCGACATCGAGACGACGACCATCGCGCAAGGTGGGACCCACGGCCCGACACCGCAGCAGACGCGGTCCGAGGTCTGGCTGTCGCTGATCCACGGCGCCAACGGCATTGCCTACTTCGTGGACAGCTGGAAGCCGAGCTTTCGCGAGGACGGCATCTTCGCCGACGCCGCGATGGTGACCGCGGTGACCGCCCTCAACAAGCAGATCAAGTCGCTGGCCGTCCAGCTCAACAGCGCCGACATCCCGAATCTGGTCACCGTCGCCAGCTCGAACACCGCGGCGCCGATCGACGTGATGGTCAAGGCCAAGGGGCAGACCCTCTACGTATTCGCGGCGATTTCGCGCTCCGGCACCGCGACCGGCTCGTTCAAGATCGCCGGGATGACGGGCGCGGCCACCGCGACCGTCGTGGGCGAGAACCGCACGGTGAAGGTGTCGGGCGGCGCGTTCTCCGACGCGTTCGCCGCCAGCGACGTGCACATCTACCAGGTCGATCTGACGACGGCGACCTGCCCGTGATCCGCGTAATATAGCGGCCATGAACCTGGGAGAGCCCGAGGCGATCGATGCGTCGCTGTCCGACCTCGCGCGCGGCGTGGTCGGGTCGGAGATTCTGCGCATCGCGGCCCAGATCCGCGCGCTCAAGGCCAAGGGCGCCGACATCTGCAACCTGACCGTCGGCGACTTCGACCCGAAGCAGTTTCCGGCGCCGGCGGCGCTGCTGGACGGGATGCGCGCGGCGCTGGCGGCCGGCGAGACGAACTACCCGCCATCCGACGGCGTCATCGCGCTGCGCGAGGCGGTGGCGCGCTACTACAAGGCGCGACTGGGGCTCGACTACCCGGTGGAGTCGGTGCTGATCACGGGCGGCGCGCGTCCGCTGCTTTACGGCACCTACCGGACCGTGCTGGACCCGGGCGACCTGGTCGTCTACCCGGTCCCGTCGTGGAACAACAACCACTACGCGTACCTGTGCGGCGCGCGCGCGGAAGAGATTCCGGTGCGCGCCGAGACCAACTTCTTTCCCACCGTCGACAACTTGCGGCCGCACCTGCGCACGGCGCGTCTGCTCCTGCTGAACTCGCCGCTCAATCCGACCGGGACGGCGATCGATGCGACGGTGCTGCAGAAAATTTGCGAGGCCCTGGTCGAGGAGAACCATCGCCGGCAGCGCGCGGGCGTGAAGGCGGTCTGGCTTTGCTACGACCAGGTGTACTGGCAGCTCGCCTTCGGGCAGACCCGCCACGTGACGCCGCCGGAGGTCTGTCCCGACATCGCCAAGCACACCATCATCCTGGACGCGGCGTCGAAGAGCTTCGCCGCGACGGGGTTGCGTGTGGGCTGGGCGGTGATGCCGCCGGCCGTGCGCCAGCGGATGGCGGACATCCTGGGGCACGTCGGCGCGTGGGCCCCCCGACCCGAGCAGGTGGCGATGGCGGCGCTGATGAGCGACACAGCGACGGTCGATGCTTACCTGGCCGAGATGCGGCCGCGCGTGCAGCAGCGGCTGGACCGGCTGGCGGCGGCGTTCGCGTCGATGCAGCGCGACGGCTACCCGGTCGAGGTCATCGCGCCTCAGGGCGCCATCTACCTGTCGGTCCGCATCGCGATCCCCGGCCACACGAACGAGGCGACCCGGGTGCGCCTGCTGGAACAGGCGGGCTTCGCGGTGGTGCCGTTCCAGGCGTTCGGGCTGCGTGACGACAGCGGCTGGTTCCGCATCTCTGTCGGGGCCGTTTCGCTGGCCGAGATCGACGCCGCGCTGCCGCGGGTACGCGCCGCCCTGTCGAAGCTTTGACCGGGCGCGCGCGCGGTACGCTGGGCATCCTGGCCGTGGCGGTCGTGCTGCGCGTGGGGCTCTTCGCGTTCGCCGAGAACAAACACGGCGACGCACCGATGCGGGCGCTCATCGCCGAGCGGCTGGTCCTGGAGCCCGCCAGCGCCGCGCAGCCGCGGACCTACTGCCAGTTCGGGCCGCTGCACACGACGTTGATGCGCCCCTTCATCGCGCTGGATCGCGACGCCGCGCGCTCGTCCCGCTATCTGTCGTTGCTGGCGGGGATCGCCGTCTTTTTCCCGTTTCTGTCTCTCGCGCGGCGGCTGGTCGGCGAGCGCGGCGCGGCGTTCGCGGCGTTCGCGCTGGCCGTCTCGCCGCTGCACCTGCAGCTGTCGACGACGGCGGCCAGCGAGGCGTTGTACCTACTGCTGTGGGTGGCGGCGATGGAGCGGCTGCTCGCGGCGCTCGACACGGGCCGGCTGGTCACGTTCGTGGTGGCGGGCCTGCTCGGTTCGCTGGCCGCCCTGACCCGGTACGACGCCTGGCTGGCGTTGCCGATGGTGGCGGCCGCTGTCTGGTTCTTTTCGCGACGCGCGGGCGCGCCGGTGCGCGTGACCGGCCTCTGCGCCTTCGCGGTCGCGGCGGCGTCGCTGCCGATCGCGTGGCTGGCGTGGGGAGCGGCGGCTGGCGGCGACCCGCTGTTCTTCGCGCACTACATCTCCAGTGACCACGCCGGGCTGGCGGCGACGGCCGCCGCGCGGTACGGCGCGGTGCTGGGGCGGGCGCGGCAGCTCGGGATCTGGGCACTGGCCTTCGTGGCCGCCATGACCCCGCTGGGTGTCGGGCTGGCGATCGCCGCCGCCGTCAGGCGGCAAAGGCCGCTGGCACCCGGGCTGGCGATCACGCTGATCGCCGCGCTGGGGCCGCCGGCCGTCTACCTGGCGCGCGGCCTGGCCACTCAGAGCTTCGAGCCGCTGGCCCGATTCGGCCTGGTCCCGGGCGCGCTGCTGTTGCCCTTCGCCGCGACGGCGTTGCCCGAGGCGCGCCTGTCCGCCGCCCGGTGGGCCACGCTCCTCGGTGCGCTTGGCTTTTCGGTCGCGGTCTGGGTGATCGCGACCGCGGGTGGCGGCCGCATCTGGGCTGGCGCCGAGTCCATGGGCGCGCTGACCCGCCTCGACGCCGAGGATCGCGCGCTGGCCGCGTACCTGCGCGACACGCGTCCGCCCGGCGCGCGCGTGATGGTCGAGCCGTTCGGTTTCGCCGAGATCGGCATCGTGCACGCGGCGGGCATCCCCTGGCAGGAAGCGGTCACCCTCACGATCACGCGCACGCCGCGCGCCACCGTGCGCGAGAGCCTGCTGTCGACGGGCGCCATGCTGATGGTCGGCTACGACCGCCCCGGTGGCTGGCCCGGCACCCTGCCAGACTGGCCCGCGCGTTCGCGGAAATTCGGCCACTGGATCCTGGTCGGTAGAAACGACTTGCCAGGGTTATAACGGGTTCGTGCTGCCGCTGACCGCGCTGGCCGTCGCCGTGCGCCTGGCCTGGGTTCTGCTGGTCCCCACCCGACCGGTCGGCGATTTCGCGATGTACCTGGAATCCGCCCGGTACCTCGTCGAGCACGGGACGCTGGATCCAGAGTTCATCTACATGCCCGGCTACGTCTGGGTGGCCGCCGGGATCTATGCGCTGGGCGGTGGCCTCCTGGCCGTCAAGATGATCGGCGTCGCCGCCGGCGGGCTGGCGACGGCGGCCGCGTACGGCGCCACGCGCGCGGTGTTCGGCCGGCCCAGCGCGATCGCCGCCGGACTTCTGTGTGCCCTGTGGCCGGCGGGCATCTCCATCTCCAGCGTGACTGGGACGGACATGCCGGCGGCCGCGCTGCTGGGGCTGGGCGTGTGGGTTCTGGCTGCGCTCGCGCGGCGCAGGCCGCTCGGCGCGCCCCTCGCGTTCGGGTTCGTGATGGGCCTGTCGGTCTACATCCGCGCCATCGCGCTGCCGCTGATCGCGCTCGCCGCGCTGCACTTTCGGGCGCGCGGCGCGCGCTGGGTCCACGTTGCAACACGCACGATCGCCGCGGGGCTGGTCGCGCTGGTGATGCTGCTGCCCTGGGGCGCCCGCAACTACCGCCGCTACGGCGAGTTCTTCCTGACGGACAGCCACGGCGGCCACACGGCGCTGGTGGGGGCGAACCCGAACTCCGAGGGGACGTACAGCCGGTCACTGAACCGCCTGTTCTCCGAGGGCACAGGGTACTCCCTGTTCAAGCCGCCCCACCGCGAGTCGGATCGGGTGGCGTATGCGCTTGCCATGCACTGGACCAAGGTCTCGCCCGGGTACGCCCTGGGGCTGCTGGTGGCGAAGGCCGACCGGCTGCTGGGACGCGAACGGTCGCTGCTCTACTGGCCCCTCTACCGCCAGAGCGTGCTGCCGCCGGGCAACTGGTTCGACGTCCACCGCGCGGGAGTCGAACGTCTGGTCGACGTCTTCTACGCGTTCTTGATGGCGATGGCCGCCGCCGGCGTCGTCGCGGCTGCCGCGCGCCGCAACTGGGTCGCGCTGAGCCTGCTGCCCCTCCCGCTGGCGCTGGCGGGGGTGTACACGCTGTTTTTCGCCGAGCCGCGCTACCACCTGGCGATCGTCGTGCTGCTGCTCCCGTTCGCGGGCGCGGGGGTGGTCTGGACGATCGGCGCCGTCGTCGACGCCGTCAGTAAGAAGGCGTCGCGGCGCCGGCTGGCCGCCGAGGCGCTGGCGGCCGCCGCTGCCGTCGCCCTGCTGCTGGTCGGGTGGCCGCGCCTGGCGGCCGCCGGTGAGCGGCTGCGCGCGCGGGATCGCTGGGGCGTCTGCGTCTGCCGGGTGGCCGGCGTCAATCGGACCTGCGACGTCGTGCCGTCCGGGCTGGCGCACGGAGCCGCATCCCCCGTGCGCGGCGTCTGGGACGGGTTCGGGCTGTCGCTCGCCGCACCGCGCGCCGGCGCCGCGATCGATCTGCCGCTGCCCGCCGGGCACCACCGCCTGACGTTCCAGGCCGAGATCGCCCCCGTCGGTGCCGCGGCGGGGCTCACCGTCCAGGCCGACGGTCAGATGCCGGTGCAAGCGCCATTTTCCGACGGAGAGACCCTTGTCACGGTAAGTGCCCCGTTTTCGCACCCCGGCGGAACTGTGCATGTCGAATTTCTGGCAACCCGTGGAATTAGTGACCAAAAAAGGCGCGACCCCTCCATATGGATTTCGGGAATCAACATTGAGACGGATATCGATTGATGCATAATCGCGCGATGTTTTTACCGAGGCTCGCAGTGCTGGCCGCGGTGGCCGCTTTGCTTGCGGCAGGGTGTGGGGGCTCGACGGACGACCGGCCAGCCAAGTGGTCCTTCATCTCGGCGACGATCATGGAGCCGAGCTGCGCGACCGTGAACTGTCACTCCCAAGTCACCGTGCGCGGCGGCGTGGACCTGCACGCACGCAACATCGGCTATTACACGCTGATCAACGGCTTCTACGTCATCCCGCAGAACTCCGACGACTCGTCGCTAATGTACCTGCTGAACGCGTCCGGAGCGCTGCGGATGCCTCCCGACAATCCCTTGCCCGCCGCCGACATCGCCTTGATCCAGAAGTGGATCGACGACGGCGCGAAAAACGACTGAGCTCGGAGAACCATGCGACGACTAGTCCTGTATGCGGTCGCGGGGTGGGTGTTTCTGCTCAGCGCGCGGGCGTTCGCGTACCCGCAGTTCCAGTTCAGCTCCGGGACCACCCGCTGCAGCCAGTGCCACTACGATCCGGCGGGCGGCGGGCTCATCACTTCCTGGGGCCGTGACGAATCGGGCGACACCATCAGCCTGGGCGGCAACGGCAGCTTCGCGCACGGGGCGTGGACGCCGCCGTCGTGGCTGGCGCTGGGCGCCGACGTGCGGCTGGCGGGCCTGTACAACAACTCCGGCGGGCCTCAAGGGGCCGAGCTGGCCGCGTTCCCGATGCAGGCCGACGCCTACGCGCGGTTCGCCTTCACGGAGCAGTTTTCGCTGTACGTGCAGGGCGGCATCCGCGGCGACACGCGCCCGGATGACCCGTCGGTGAGCGGACGGGCCAGCGCGGTGGGCGACCACCTGATCTCGAACGAGCACTACCTGATGTGGAAGTCGGGCGGCACCGGCCCGTACGTGCGGGCGGGGCGGTTCTTCGCGCCGTACGGCCTGCGGTTTGCCGAGCACATCTTCTGGGTCCAGCGTTACACCGGCTACGACATCTACAACGAGACGTACAACCTGTCGGGCGGCTTCGTCGAGGACGAGTGGGAGCTGCACGTCTCGGCCTTCACGCCGCCACCCGTGGGCTTCCCCGACGCCCTGCAGTCCGTCGGACGGCGTGAGAGCGGCCTGGCCGCCTACGCGGAAAAGCGCTGGGACGGGACCGGGATGGTGGGGCTGCAGATGCGCCTCGGGTTCGGCAGCGAGATCAACCGGTACCAGGGCGGCGCCGTCGGCAAGTTGTGGCTGGAAAAGGGGAGGGCGCTGCTGATCGGCGAGGCAGACGTCATCCGCGCCAGCGTCAGCGCCGCCTCGGCCGGCGAGACCCAGCTGGTGACGTACCTGGGGATTGACCTCTTCCCGCGGCGCGGCTGGATGGTGGGCCTGGCCCACGAGCTCTATCAGGAAGACATCTCCGTGAAGGGGACCGCGCACGACGCCTTCGATCTGGAGGTGAACTTCTTCCCGTGGGCGCACTTCGAGCTGCTGGCCATCGGCCGCTATCAGTTCACGGGGACGGGCGGCGCGAACGAGCCGTCCGCCTCGATGTTCATGCTGCAGCTCCACTACTACCTGTGAGACACCCCATGCGAGCACCCCACTTCCCCACGATGCTGTCCGGTCTGGTGAGCGCGGTCGCCCTCTTCGGGGTGGCTTCGTGCTCGACGACCGTCGCCTCCACCCCGTCGCAGCCCGCCTATGACACCGACGTGCGCCCCATCCTGATGGCCCACTGCGTCCGCTGCCACGGCGCGGGCGACGCGCTCAACGTGCCGACCGAGCCGACGGGCCCGAACGCGCCGGTGCAGGCGAACATCGCCGGCTCCGCGGCCATGTTCAAAGCCTTCAATATGTACTTCGATCGTTACGACGACGCCACGCCGAAGGTCGGCGCGCACAGCGCCGCTCCCAGTATCGTGTCCACCGTCAACGGGACGATCAAACGACCCGACCCCAAGGCGATGCCGCCGGCTCCAGCGCCACAGCTGGACGACTGGGAGGTCGATGTCATCAAGGCTTGGAGCAGTCACCCGATCTGCTCGACAGATCCCAATCCGGATCCAGCCATCTGCCCGAACGGCCCGGGTTCGTAGTCGACTAGAGCTCGCCGCTGCCGTGGGCGTGGCCGTGGTCGCGGTGGTGGCCGCGGCGGCGTTCGTGGTGACGGCGGTGGTGGTGGGGGCGGCGCCCCTGAACGCCGTGCACCGCCGCCGTTGCCGGGCGCTCGAGGCCGGGCGAGGCGGAGCCGATCGCGAACAGAACCAGAGCGAAGCAGAGCGCGCGGGCCGTCATCATGTCATCAGACTGTAGGCGTGCCCGGCGCCGCTCCGCAAATAACGCTCACCTGCCGGTCGCGCGCGCCAGCGCCACGTCGGACAGCACCAGCTCGTACTGGGCGCGAATCAGGTTCAGGCGAGCCTGCGTCAGCTCGGACTGCGCTTGCAGCAGGTCGGTCGTCGTCTGCGTTCCGGCCTTCACCGACGCGTCGGTGACACGGTAGGCCTCCTCGGCGCTGGCCACGGCCTGGCCGGCGCTGCCGACGGCGCCGCGCGCGGCGTCGCCCTGGGCCAGGCTGGCGGTCAGCTCGGATTCGATCTGCCGCTCCAGCATCTCGCGGTCGTGTTGCGCGGCTTCGGCCTGGATGACGGCGGCCTTGCGCTGCAGCGTGGTGGCGCCCCACTCCCAGATCGCCCAGTTCGCCTTGAGGCCGACGTAGGCGGAGTTCTTGGGCGCGAATTGCTGGCCGTCGGTGCGGACGTACGCCGCCTCGAAGTCGATGTCCGGCAGCAGCGCGAAGCCGCTGGCCCCGCGCTGGCGCTCGGCCGCCGAGACCAGGTGCGCGTACTGCGCCAGCTCGGGACGGCGCTGGGCGGCCAGGGGCAGCAGCGACCCCAGCGTTCCGGCCGGCTTCGGGTTGCGGGCCGCGTTGAGCCGTTCGGTCGGCTCCACCAGCGTGAACTCGGCGGCGTCGCCCGGCCCGATGCCGATGGCCGCGAACAGCTGGGCGCGCGCGGTCTGCGCCTGGCTGCGCGCCTCCAGCGCCTGCTGCTGGGCGTTCGCGACGGCGACCTGGATTCGCAGCAGATCGGCGTTGGTGATGACGCCGCTGGCGAGACGCGCCTTCGCGACCGTCACCTGGTCTCCCAGTTCGTGAATCGACGCGGCCGCGATCTGCTCCATCGCCTGCGCCTCGAACACGCGCAGGAACTGGGTCTCGACGGTGGCCCGCAGGTCGGCTTCCCCCGCGGCCACTTGCGCCCGCTGCGCCGCGCTCTGCTCGGCCTGCGCGGCCTGCTCGTCGTTCTGGCGCAACAATCCCACCAGCGGCTGGGCGGCGGCGGCCGCGAACGTGTTCGTCTTCTGCTCCCGAACAGTGAAGGCCATCGGGCCGAACGCCACCGCGAAAGGGGCGTTCCAGTACTGCGCTTCGTCGCTGACGTGGATGGACGGCAGCATGCGCCGCCCCGTCGAGCTGGCCAGCACTTCGCCCGATTCCGCGCGGGCGCGCGCGGCCGCGAGCCGCGGGTTCGACCGCAGCGCCAGCGCCACGGCCTCGTCGATTGTCAGCGTCCGCGAAGCCGCGTTCGCCACGCCAGTCGTCGCCACCAGCGCCGCCAGCGCGGCGCAAATCCGGATCCCCTTGTCCATGGCGGTTACTTTCGCACGTCGACGGTGACGTCGGCGGACAGGCCCGCTCGCAAATCCACGTCGGTGGGTGGGTTCGTCCACGCGATGCGGACCGGCACCCGCTGCACGACCTTGACGAAGTTGCCGGTCGCGTTGTCCGCGGGCAGCAGCGAGAAGCTGGCACCCGTTCCGCCGGCCAGGCTTTCGACCTTTCCGTCGAACGTGCGGCCGGGCAGAGCGTCGATTTCAATCTTGGCCGACTGCCCGACCTTCATCTCGCCGATCTGCGTTTCCTTGAAGTTCGCGATGACGTACGTCGTGGTCGGAACCAGCTGGATCAGCGGCTGACCGACGGTGACCAGCTGCCCGGCGTGGACCGTCAGCTTCGACGCGAAGCCGTCCGCCGGCGCGGTGACCTTTGTGTAGCCGAGCTGCAGCTTGGCCAGCGCCAGCGCCGCCTCGGCCGAACGAATGCGCGCGTTGGCGAGATCGGCGTCGGCGCGGGCTGCCTGGGCGTGCGCGGCGGCGATCTGGGCGCCGGCGCTCTGGACGCCGGCGTTCGAGCCGGAGAGCGCCGCCTTCGCCGAGGCGAGCCCACCCTTCGACGTCGCGTCGACGATCTCCACCTGCGCCTGCGCGCCGG
>JBJMQQ010000045.1:0-45484 GCA_045802645.1 Polyangia bacterium | reverse complement strand
TGACATCCGTGGCGTCGCCAAGGAAGTCAGCGGCAAGGAGGACATCGCTCGCGTCGCGACGATCTCCGCTCGCGACCGCGAGATCGGTGACACGATCTCCAACGCGATCGAGAAGGTCGGCAAGGAAGGCGTCATCACGATCGAAGAAGCCAAGTCGATCGAGACGACGCTGGACGTGGTCGAGGGTATGCAGTTCGACCGCGGCTACATCTCGCCGTACTTCGTGACGGACGCCGAGCGGATGGAGGTCAAGCTGGACGACCCGTACATCCTCATCCACGAGAAGACCATCAGCAGCATGAAGGACCTGCTGCCGGTCCTCGAGCAGGTGGCGCGCTCGGGCAAGCCGCTGTTGATCCTGGCCGAGGTCGAGGGCGAGGCCCTGGCCACGCTGGTCGTCAACAAGCTGCGCGGCACGCTGCACGTCGCCGCCGTGAAGCCGCCGGGCTTCGGCGATCGCCGCAAGGACATGCTGAAGGACATCGCCGTGCTGACCGGCGGGCAGGCCATCACCGAAGACCTGGGGATCAAGCTCGAGAGCCTGACCCTCAAGGACCTGGGCCGCGCCAAGCGCGTGTCGATCGACAAGGACAACACGACCATCGTCGACGGCGCCGGCAAGAAGCCGGACATCGAGGGGCGCGTCAAGCAGATCCGCGCGCAGGTCGAGGACACCACCTCGGACTACGACCGCGAGAAGCTGCAAGAGCGTCTGGCCAAGCTGGTCGGCGGCGTCGCCGTCATCCGGGTCGGTGCTGCCACCGAGACCGAGATGAAGGAGAAGAAGGCCCGCGTCGAGGATGCGCTGCACGCCACGCGCGCGGCCGTCGAAGAGGGGATCGTCCCCGGCGGGGGTGTCGCGCTGATCCGCGCGCTCGCGTCGACCGAGAAGCTGGAAGGCCTCTCGGAAGAGCAGTCGATCGGCGTCACCATCGTGCGCCGCGCCTGCGAGGAGCCTTGCCGTCAGATCGCTGCCAACGCCGGCAAGGAAGGCTCGATCATCGTCAACCGCGTGCGCGAGGGCAAGGGCGCCTTCGGCTACAACGCGGCCACCGACGAGTTCGAGGACCTGGTCGAGGCCGGCGTGATCGATCCGACCAAGGTGG
Organism: Polyangia bacterium; assembly: GCA_045802645.1. Classification (GTDB taxonomy): domain Bacteria; phylum Myxococcota_A; class Polyangia; order Fen-1088; family Fen-1088; genus JADGRB01. The sequence goes on along the minus strand of JBJMQQ010000045.1, from coordinate 44,378 downwards.
TGCGGTCGGCTCTGCAGAACGCGGCTTCGGTCGCGTCGCTGCTGGTCACGACCGAGGCGCTCATCGTGGAGCGTCCGCGCGACGAGGCTCCGGCCCCCGCGCCGGGCGGCGGCGGCGGGATGGGTGGCATGGGCGGGATGGGTGGCATGGGCGGCATGATGTAGGCCGACCCGAACCACCTGTTCGATTGAAACGGCGAGCCGGCCAGAGTCGGCTCGCCGTTTTCATTTGTCCAGCGTGAGCAGCAGCGACACCAACGCGGTCTGCCGCCGGTAGGTGAGGTTGCTGCCGGTGGCGATCTCGTTCGCGTAGAACGTGTAGCGCGCGAACAGCCGCAGCCGCTCCGTCAGGTCCCGTGAAAGGTCGACGCGCACCCGCGAGCGGTTCTCGTTGTCGATGCTCTCGATGCTGTTGCCGGTGACGATTGTCGTTTGGGCGATCGGCTGCTGCTCCCGGTATGACGCGAACAACAGGTCGCCGCGCGCCGCCAACGTGAATTGCCCCGGCAGGCCAATGGCCAGTTGCGCGCTGAAGGCGTGCCGGATGACCGTCTCACCGTAGCTGTTCGATCGGTTGCCCTGCAGCGCGTATCCGACGCCCGCCAGCACGCGGCCGACCCGTGTGAGGTCGATGTGTCCGATCGCGAACGTGTCGCGCCGCGTGTCGGGGCCCGAACAGGCCAGGCCGAAGGGGAGCGGCCCCGAGGCGTGAGGGCATTCGGTCGTGAGCGCCGGGCCGCCGAAGGTGCGGTACTCGTACGCGGCGCCCAGGGTCACCTCCCAGTCGGCGCCGCTCTCCGGTTGGTGCGCCCAGCGAAGCTCGACGCCTGCCGTCGGTGCCTGGAAGTCGAAGTCCCGGTCGGGTTTGAACACGAACCATCGGTAACCGCCGGTCACGGACACATCCAGGTGCTCCGCCGCGGCCCACGTCAGCTGGAGCGTCGGCGCCATCGAACGGAAATCGCGTCGCTCGATGGCGGCCGCCAGACTGGCCGAAGCGCGCTGGAACGCCTCGTAGTACGCGCCCGAGACGGTGAGCGCCGTCCGTGGGCCGAACGATTTTTGCCAGGCCAGCGACGTCTGCGCGATCCCCACGTCCTCGTCGGCCGCGGCCGCTGCGTCGAAGATCTTGCCGGCCAGGGTCGCGCCCATGTTGACGACCTGGCCCTCGGCGATCACGTCCGACAGCGCCCCCGACAGCACCAATCGCTGGACGAGGGACGTGACCAGCGGCGGGTTCTCGGCGCCGGCGACGATCTCCGTCCGGTGCGCGTTCGTGTCGAGCTCCAGCCCCGCCTCGGCCCGAAGGGTGAGGCGCTCTGTCTCGGGGGGCCCGTCCTCCTGCGCACGCGCGGCGACCGCCGTCACCAGCAGCAGGACAACGACGCCCAGCGTCCTCATTCGCTGCCAGTGTACCCGTGTCGGATTCCGTCAGTGCTTCTGGGCGGCGCGGCGCATGGTCTGGGCCTGCGAATCGATGGCGGCGGCTCGGGCGCGCAGCGCGGCCACCGCCCGTTGCAGCGCTGCAACGGAGCTGGGGGCCCGGCCGTGGTCGAGGCGGCCGAGGTCTGCCACCGTCGCCGGGTCCAGCAGGTCGCGCAGCTCCAGCGAGGCCGTCAGCGGCGCCACCGCGAGCGGCGTGGGCGCGCCCGTGGGCGCCGGCCCCAAAACGGGAACCTGGGTCTGCGTCACGGGGCTGCTGCTGCCGTTCAGTGGACCGCTGACCGACGGCGGCGATGAACCGACGCCCCGGTCGCCCGTCGCGGTCGGCGTGGACACGGAGTGCGAGGCCGCGGCGTCCGACCCGGCCGCGATGCTGACCGTCCGGCGCTTCGATTGCTCGAGGGGCGCGAACGGATCCCGATCCAGCTCGGCTGCGCGGCGGCGCAGGTCCTGGCGGCTCTTCAGCTCGGCGACACGCACGTCCAGCGCATCGGCTGCCGCCCGCACGCGCCTGGACTGGTCGGTCAGGATGTCTGCCTTCGCCTCCAGCTCAGCCGGTCCGTCGCTGGGCGAAGCGGTCGGCAGCGGCCGGGGCTCGGACGCGGCGGCGGTCAGGCCCATCCGTCGCTCGAGGTCGACCAGGCGCCGGGCCAGCGCCTCGGCGTCGGCCAGTCGCGCGCGCAGCCGATAGTCGTCTCCCACACCGTGGCCCGCGCGTTTGAGCGCGTCGATCTCGGCATTGACGCGATCCAGCTCGGCACGCAGGCGCAGCCGCTCGGTCGCTGGATCGGCCGCGGCGGAGCCCGCCGGCGGTGCCGCGTGCGCGCGCGGCACGTTCGTGACGGCGCCCAGGGCCGCCATCAAGAACAGGGTGATCGTCGCGCGTGACATGGCCTGGTTCGCAGATTCTAGAACACAGCAACCGGCGTACCACGCGACGGGTGGCCAGAATCGCACCAGTCCGGCCGAGCTGGCGCGCGGCTGCCTCAGATTCTTGAGGCGGGCGCCGAATTGGCCGATGATCCCCCCGATGCAGCGCGCGGGATCGGTTTCGGGGTGGCGCTTGGGCCTGACGGTGCTGGCGGTCGTCGGGTCGGCCTGTGCGACCCAGGGCCCCGCGTCGAACGACATAAAGCCCCGCCCGAACCTGGCGGCGGCTGACTTCTATCCGTTGAGCCCTGGCTGGAAATGGGCGTACGACGTCGAACGCGACGGGATCAACATCCTGGCCACGTACGCCGTGCAAGACCGGACCGGCGACACGGCGGTGGTGCAGGCCGGTGACGAGAAGCTGACGTACGTCGTCGGTCCCCAGGGGATCGCGCAGGTCGAAGGCGGCGTGGCCGGCGACTACGTCATCAAGAACCCCATCGCGGTCGGGGCCGAATGGCCGGTCAGCGGCGGCAAGGCGCGCATCGCTTCGGTCACGGCCGACTACCGGATGGAGTCGGGCGAGCACTACCTGGGCTGCCTGATCGTCGAGGTCACCCGCACCGAGCCAGTGCGGATCGCGCGCACGACGTTCGCGCCCGACATGGGGCCGGTCGCGCTGGAGATGCAGGTCCAGGACGGCCCCAAGTTCGTGACGACGACGCGCGCCCGGCTGCGCGCCGTCACCCGCCCCGGCGAGCCGGGCGCGACGACGCCCTGAAGCCTAGGTCAGCCAGCCGATGAGGGCGGCGGCGCCGGCGAAGACGGACGCCCAGGCGACCGCGCCGGCGAACCGCAGCTCCGCGCGGATACCCAGCGGCGCGCGCGTGCAGACGATCAGCGGTTGGTCGGGCCGCCCCTGGAAGAGCGGCGAGACGCCGCCGCGGAATACGTCACCGCGGTCGTGGTCGGGGGCCACGGTCACCGGTCCAGCGATGTAGACTTGGTCCCCCTGGGCCAGCGAGGTCTCGAGGTGCAGCGCCCAGTCTGGCCCCGCGATCTCGCGGTAGTGGTCGCTGCGGATGAAGGTCACGTTGCGGGCCAGATCGACGCGTGCCGTGCCCCCCTCGTCCGCCACGATGACTTCGGTCCCTGCGTGCTCGTGGTGACGGATGGCCGGCCCCACGTCGACGGTGTGCCAGTACACGCAGGGCGCGCCCGAGAGCGGGCCGCGCAGCCGGTCCGGCGATACGATTCGCGCCGCCACGTGGGCCGTCTCGCCGGTGAGCTCGACGGATCGGATCGGCACCGCGGTGGCCTGCGCGAGCAACGGCGCCAGCCGGCGGCGGCGTTCGGCGACGGCCGCTGCCAGCGCCAGCCCGGCGAGCAGCCACCCGACGGCAACCCAGGCGCCGCCCATGTGAACCATGCCGATCGACCCGGGACCCAGCGCGACCTGTCCGACGGAGCCCAGCAGCCCGGCCGCGACCTGGCCGGCGGCCAGCATGCCCCACGCGAGCTGGCCGATCCCCCAGCCCAGCGCGATGGCGGCTTGCCCGATGCTGATCGCCCCGATGGCGACCTGGCCAATCGCGACGACGCCGACGGCCACCTGGCCGACCGCCACCACGCCGATGGCCGGCGGGCGGCGCCCGGTGGAGGGGTCGATTCCGCTGACCACGTGGACCAGCGGAAGCCGCCCGATCTTCAGGCGCGAACGGTACTCGAACGCTGGCGACGGTGCCGGCTCTGCTGACGGTGCCGAGCGTGCCTGCGCAGCCATGTCTGAAAGCCTACGGCGCGCCTTCGGCCCCTGCAATGCCCCACGAATCAGATCGGGATCAGGATCGGGGTTGGTCGCGATACGCTCCGTCCCCTGAACCCGATGACCGGCCGCCCAGCAGTCGTCACAACGGTCCTGGCGCTGTTATTGATATGCACCGGCGCGGCATGCCGGCCCGGCGGCCCCGGACCGGCGCGCCCACCGGCGATCACCGGGGCGGCGCCTCGTGTGGCCAGCAACATCTTGCGGTCGGACTACGCGGGCTCGGCCCGCTGCGTCGGGTGTCACGCCGAGATCGCGGCCGCCTGGCAGAGCTCGCCGATGCATCTGATGACGCGCGTCCCTGAGACCGCGCAGGTGCGGGCTCCGTTCGACGGCAGCGTTTTCCGGTTCAAGGACGACACCGCCCGGCTGACGCAGAAAGACGGCGCGCGGTTCGTCTCCCTCGAGTCCCCGGCGGAGGGTCATCGGTATCGCGTCACCCGGGTGATCGGGGGCCGCTATCGGGAGGATTTCGCCGGCGTCGAGGTCGACCCCAGCGGCACGCCGCTGTCGGGGACCGAGCTGCTCCTGCCCATCTCGTACGTCTTCGAGACCCGTTCGTTTCGGCTGAAGGGCTATTCGGTCCTGGTGGGCGAACGGCCTGGGCTGCGCGCAGGCGGTGTCTGGAGCCAGACCTGCATCTTCTGTCACAACACGGTCCCGTACTTCGACGATGTCTGGGGCGCGCTGCATGGCCCAGGCGCGCCCGCCTACCAGGGCGAAGTCGTCGACCGCCTCCTACCCCAGCACCAGCGGCTGGATTTCGTGGTCGCGCCGGGGCAGGGGGACGCGCTGGTTGCCGCCGTCGGTGCCGAGCTGCGCGCCGTGGGCAGCCCGGCGCCGCTGCCGCCGGACCCGCAGGCCGCGCTACGGCGAGGCATGCGCGAGCTGCGGGGGCACTTCAGCGCGCGCGACTTCGTCGAGATCGGAATCGGGTGCGAGGCGTGTCACGGCGGCAGTCGCGCGCACGCGGACGACCCACGCGTGCTGCCGGACTTCGCGCCGCGCGCCCCGTTCCTGGAGGCGGCGGCCCCGCGCGAGGTCACCCGCGCCGAGCGCATCAACCGCGTCTGTGCGCGTTGCCATCAGGTGCTGTTTTCACGTTACCCATTCACATGGGAGGGCGGGCAGAGACACGGCGGCGAGCCTGGCGGCAGCTCGATCACCTCCGGCGAGGGGCGGGATTTCTTGCTGGGCGGCTGCGCGCGCCAGATGTCGTGCGTGACCTGCCACGATCCGCACGGCGAGGACCGCCGCGCCGACCTCCAGCGGCTGGCGACGGCCGCGGGCAACGGCGTCTGCGTGCGCTGCCATGGCCAGTACGCGGCACCCGAGGCGCTGCGCGCGCACGCCCATCACGATCCGGGCGGGGCAGGGGGAAGCTGCGTCGCCTGCCACATGCCGCGCAAGAACATGGGGCTCGGCTACGCGCTCACCCGTTACCACCGCATCGGCCGGCCCGACGACCCGGCGCGGGTCGAGCACGACCGACCGATCGAGTGCGCGCTTTGCCACGCCGACAAGAGCGTCGGCCAGCTGGTCGGCACGATGGAGCAGTGGTGGGGAAAGCGCTACGACCGCGCGATGCTGCAGGTGCTGTACGGCAGCCTGGACGCGCACCCGCTGCAGGCGACGCTGACGCGCGGCAAGCCGCACGAGCAGGCGGTGGCCATCGCGGCGCTGGAGGCGGCGCACGCGACCGACGCCGTCGCGCCGATCGCGCGGCAGCTCGTGAACCCGTTCCCGCTGGTCCGCTACTACGCGCGGCGGGCGCTGGCCGCGCTGCGCGGAGCCGACTGCGCGGTCGACCTGGATCGGCCCGTCACGGAGATCGCCGCGGCAGTGCGGGCCTGCGTTCCCGATGCGTTCGGCGGTGAGCTGGCGCCAAGCGACCACGCGCCGCCGGCGCGCGACGTTCCCGACGAGGATTGACCCGCAGGCGCGCTACACTCACGCGCCGTGCTGCCAGACGAAACAGTAGTCCGCCCGCCGCTGGTCATCTTGACGGGCTTTCTGGGCGCGGGGAAGACGACCGCGCTGAACCGCGTGCTGGGGACACAGCACCACCGCCGCGTGGGCGTCATCATCAACGAGCTGGGGCGCATCGACATCGACACGCGCCTGGTCAAGAGCCGGGCCGGTGACGTGATGGAGCTGGCAGGCGGCTGCGTCTGTCACGAGGTGCGCGTCCAGTCGGAGCTGTGGGCGGCCATCGCCGAGGTGGCGCGTCGCGGGCGTCCCGACGTCGTGGTCCTGGAGACGACCGGCATCGCCGAGCCGTGGTCGATCCTCGACGGGCTGGACGCTCTGGGCGACGAGGCGCCAGCCGTCCCGGCGGCTGTCGTGTGCGTCGTCGACGCGGAGGCCGGGGCCGGGCAGCTGGCCCGCCACGAGGAGGCCCGCGCGCAGGTCGAAGCCGCCGATCGCGTGCTGTTGACGAAGCTGGATCTCGCGCCGGCCGAGGCGGTCGTGGCCCTGCACCGCGAGATCGCGCGCCGCAATCCGGCCGCCGAACGGGCCAGCTTCCCGTCGGGCGATGACGCGACGGCGGAGATGGTCTCGTGGTTGCTCGACGCGCGCCGGTCCACGCCCGCGTCCCGCCCGCGGCATGCGCACGCGCCGCACACGCACGGCCAGCTCGCCGCCGTCGCGTACACGGATACGGCGCCGCTCCTGGCGGAGCCGCTGCTGGCCGTCGTCGATCGACTGGGGCCGGCGCTGGTTCGCGCGAAAGGGTTCGTTCACGTTTCCGGCGATGAGCGCCGCGGCTTTCTCGAGCGCGCCGGGCTACGCACGGAGCTGCGGTTCGGCGAGCCGTGGGGCGAGACGTCGCGATCGACGGAGCTCGTCTTCATCGGCGAAGGCCTCGACGCGGGCACGATACGCCGGCAGATCTGGGCTTGCCGCGCCGGATGAACGGGCCGCCCGGGGATTCTTCCTCTCCTTTCTTGCGAATACTTCGCATTTTTTCGATTCGGCCACAAATATCAGTCGCTGGGCAACGGTTCTGATTGACCGAGGGTCGCCGCCGTAGTCCTCTTTGCAGCGCTGATTTGTGGACCATCGCACAAGGATTCATCAATTCGTTGAACCTGGTCCCTTAATCAGCGTGATGTCGTTCGGTTGTCCCCTCTCTGCCCCCTGAGGACTGCATGCACAAGCATCGACGTATCCGAACGTTCCTGCTCTCCGCCGCCGCCGTCATCATTCTGAGCACCTCCGCGTTCGCGCAGGTGGATGCACCGCCCGCGCCGCCCGAGGCACCGATCGATCAGCCGCCGCCGGCTCCGCCGCCGCCGCCGCCGCCGCCGCCGGCCGTCGAGGTCCCGCCTCCGCCGCCGACGCCGCCCGCCGCTGTCCCGATGAAGGCCTCCGTCGCTGCGTCGACGGCCATCGCGCCGTCGCAGTCGCCGTTCAAGATCGAGACGCCCAACGGCAGCTCGATCAAGCTGGGCCTGCTGCTGCAGCCGCAGTTCCAGTCGCTGGGCAACAACGCGCTCGACGGGCAGACGAACAACCTCTACATCCGTCGCACCCGCCTGCTGGTCGGCGGAACGCTGTTCGGGACGATCGAGTACTTCTTCGACACCGACTACCCGAACCTGTTCTTGTCGTCGACCGACGTCGTCGGCGGTATGGCGACGCAGACGCCGAAGAACACGCCGGGAATGAACATCCAGGATGCGTTCGCCACGGCCAAGCCGTTCGGCGACGTGTTCAAGATCGACGCCGGTTACATGCTGCCTTCGTTGAGCCACAACGCAATCCAGGGCGCCGGCACCCTTTATTCGTGGGACTACTTCGCGAACTCGTTCAGAAGCACCGCCAACACGCTGCTGGGCTCGTCGGCCTCGCCGGTCGGTCGTGACACGGGCGTCCAGGCGCGCGGTCTGGTCCTGGACGGTCACCTCGAGTACCGCGTCGGCCTTTTCCAGGGCTTGCGTAACGCTCCGACGGCGACGGATGTCGGCGGCCGGAACTTCTTTCGGGTCGCGGCGCGTATCCAGATCAACTTCCTGGATCCAGAGACCGGCTACTTCTATGCCGGGTCCTATCTGGGGGCCAAGCGCATCCTGTCGATCGGCCTGTTTGGCGACGAGCAGAACAGCTTCGACTACCGGTTCTTCGGCGGCGACGCCTTCGCGGACTTGCCGCTCGGCGACGGCGTGTTCACGGCCCAGGTGGACGTGGTCCACTGGTATAGCAATGGCTTCGTGGCGATCCCGAAGCAGACCGCCCTCTCGGCGGAGGTCGGCTACACCTTCGGCGGCATCCGCCTGAGCCCCATCCTGCGGTACGAGAAGGATTGGAACAGCGGCCCCAACCCGGCCAACTACTCGATCGGCCTCGCCTGGTGGCCCTACGGACACACGAGCAACGTGAAGCTGTTTTACACGCAAAATCGCGTGGCGAACGAGGCCCACGCGGCCAACCAAGTCAATCTCCAGTGGCAGGTCTACTTCTTCTAGACCGGGAGGCTAAATGGCCATGGAAACCGGGGGAAATGAACGGCTAGCCGATGGCGCCACCCTGCGAAGGGTGATCATCGCCGCGTCGCTGGGCACGCTCTTCGAGTGGTACGACTTCTACCTGTACGGCAGCTTGGCCGTGTTCTTCGGGGGGCTGTTTTTCCCGAAGGCCAGTTCGACGGCGCAGCTGCTGGCCAGCCTCGCGACGTTCGGCGCCGGATTCGGCGTCCGGCCGTTGGGTGCGATCGTGTTCGGCTACGTCGGCGACAAGATCGGCCGGAAGTACACCTTCCTCGTCACCATGGCCACCATGGGCCTCAGCACGGCGCTGGTCGGCTTGCTGCCTACCTTCGCCACGGCCGGGCTCGCTGCGACGGCGCTGCTCGTGCTGCTTCGCTTGCTCCAGGGGCTCGCCCTTGGCGGTGAGTACGGCGGCGCCGCGACCTACGTCGCCGAGCACGTGCCGGATTCCAAGCGGGGCTACTACACCAGCTTCATCCAGACCACGGCGACGCTGGGGTTCTTGCTGAGCATGGGCGTGATCGGCATCCTGCGTTCCTCGATCGGCGAGGCCGACTTCAAGGCGTGGGGTTGGCGCATCCCGTTCCTGCTGTCGTTCGTCTTGCTGGCCGTCTCGCTCTATATCCGGCTCAAGATGGCGGAGTCGCCGCTGTTCTCGCGGCTCAAAGCAGCGGGCAAGACGTTGAAGAACCCGCTGAAAGAGAGCTTCGCGAATCCGGTCAACCGCAAGTACGTCTTCCTGGCGCTCTTCGGGGCGACGGCGGGGCAGGGCGTCGTCTGGTACACGGGCCAGTTCTACGCGCTGACCTTCATGCAGAGCACGCTGAAGATCGTCTGGAAGGACGCCTATTTGCTGATGTCGATCGCGCTGATCGTGACGACGCCGCTGTTTCTGTTCTTCGGGCGGCTGTCTGATCGCATCGGGCGCAAGAAGGTGCTCGTCACCGGCTTCGTGCTGGCGGCGATCACCTACGTGCCGATCTACATGGGCATGAAGGCGTTCTCGAAGCCGCTCAACTGGGCCCCGATGATCCTGCTGCTGTGCCTGCAGATGGTCTACGTCACGATGGTGTACGGTCCGATCGCGGCGTTCCTGGTCGAGCTCTTCCCGACCAACGTTCGCTACACCTCGATGTCGGTGCCGTACCACTTCGGCAACGGCTGGTTCGGCGGCTTCTTGCCGCTGATCGCGACGGCGCTCACCGCGTCGGCCTGGGCGAAGTCGACGTTCGGCGACAACGCCATCTACGCGGGTCTGATCTTCCCGATCGCCGTCGCCTTGTTGAGCGTCATCGTCAACCTGGCGTTCATCCGCGAGACGAAGGACCACCAGATCGACACGCCGATCCGGACTGCCTGATTCATCGTTTGATTCGCGCCGCGGTCAGCCCGGGAACGGGTGGCCGCGGCGTCTTTCGTAGGCCCGCAGGTACAGGTCCTCGTAGGCGGCCGCGGCGCGGTCCCACGAGTTGTCCTGCTGCATGGCGCGCTGGCGCATGGCCTGGATGTGGGCAGGGCGATCGAACCACGTCGACACGGCCCACCCCATGGTGTTGGCCAGCGACTCGGGCGCCAGGTCGGCGAACATGAAGCCGGTCCCGCCGCCGGTGGCCTCGTCGTAGTTCTGGACGGTGTCGACCAGGCCGCCCGTCGCGCGCACGACGGGCAAGGTGCCGTAGCGCAGGCTGTACATCTGGTTGAGGCCGCACGGCTCGAACCGCGACGGCATCACGAAGAAGTCGGAGCCGGCCTCGATGCGGTGGGCGCGGCCGTTGTCGAACCGCAGCCAGGCGCGAAATCGATCGCCGCGCTGCGAGTCCGCCCACGCAAAGAATCTCTCGGCGTCGGCATCGCCCGTGCCCAGCAGCACGAGCTGGATGTCCCACGACAGCACGCGATCCAGCGCGTGCGCGAGCACGTCGAACCCCTTTTGCGACGTCAGCCGGCCGATGACGCCGAAGAGCGGCACGTCTGGGCGCACCGCGAATCCGGCTTCCTTCTGCAGCGCCGCCTTGCAGGCCGCCTTGCCGGCGAGGTCACCGGCCGAAAACGTGGCCGGCAAGTGCTGGTCGCGGGCCGGATTCCACTCGTCGATGTCGATGCCGTTCAGGATGCCGATCAGATCGGAGCTGCGCGCCGACAGAACGCCGTCGAGCCCGTTGCCGTACGCGGACGTCTGGATCTCTTGCGCGTACGTCGGGCTGACCGTCGACAGCAGCGTGCTGTGATAAAGCGCGCCCTTGGTCAGGTTCATCGCGCCGAAGTGTTCCAGCTCGCCCGGGTGGTAGTGCTCGCGCCCGAGGCCGGTGATGAACATGGCGTTGCCGTCGAACACACCCTGGTACGCCAGGTTGTGAATCGAATAGATCGACGCCGACGCGTGCAGCGGCTGCATCCACTCGACGGTGTTGAGGTAGACGGGGATGAGCGCGGTCTGCCAGTCGTTGCAGTGGATCACGTCGGGGACGAAACCCAGGGCCTTGCAGATCTCCAACGTTCCGCGGGACAGGAACGCGAATCGCTCGAGGTTGTCCGCGTAACCGTCACCGGGCGGCCCATACAGATACGGGCGGTCGAAGTAGCGGTTGAACTCCAGACAGTAGAGCGGCACCTCGCTGTCGGGCAGCCGCCCGGTGCGCACGCGTGCCCGGGCCGGCCCCCACCACGTCGGGACCGTCAGCAGGCCGTCGAGGATCTCGAAGTCGTTCCACGGCATGCCCGCGTAAAGCGGCATCACGACGCGCACGTCGATGCCACGCGCGCGCAGCGCCTTCGGCAGCGCGCCCGCTACATCGGCCAGCCCGCCGGTCTTGGCGAACGGGGCGCATTCAGATGCGACGAACAGGACCTTTAAAATGGCGGCGGGACCGGACCAGACGCTAGCTGGCGTAGATATGGTAGTCGATCTGCGGGAAAATGTTGTTCCGCGTCTCGACGTCGTTCAACCACCGCTCGTTCACCTTGTCGGCCCGCACGTCGTCGTAGATCTTGTTGAACTGCAAGATGTGCTGGTTGATCCGCTTCGTCGCGTACGGGACGGTCGTCCCGGTCCGCATGATGAACGTCCAGTCGCTGGACTGCGCCAGCATCAACTCGCGCGCGGCCTGATTCAGCGCCCGTGTCGTCAGCGGATCGGCGAGCGGGTGGCGCCGCGCCAGCTCCACCATCCGTTCGGCGGCGACGTGCAGGTGGCGGTACGTCCAGGCGTTGGTCTCGTTGATCCAGTAGTCGTTGTAGCCCTTGTGCCCCCACGACGACGCGCAGGGCGTGGCGACCTGGTTCGTGTCGTGGCGATCCAGGTAGTCGCCCGGCGTGATGGTCTCGACGTCTTGCTGGTCGAAGTGAAACTGGCGGAAGACGTCGCCCAGGAAGATGGGGCCCTCGTACCACCAGTGGCCGTAGAGCTCGGCGTCGTACGGGCTGACGACCAGCGGTGGCCGGTCCATGTGCCCGCGCAGGTGCCGCACCTGCTTTTCGCGGTTGCCGCGGAAGTGCGACGCGTGCAGGCCGGCTTTGCCGCGCGCAATGTCTGGATCGTAGACCCACTTGTCGTGCAGCTGGTTGTGGGTGATCGCGTGGTACTTGATGCCCGTGTAAACGCGATGCCCTTCCGGGTGGATGTACGGCTTGATGTAGTCCATCGGCAGGTCGAAGCCGATGTCCCGATAGAAGTCGCGGTAATGCTTGTCGCCCGGGTAACCCTCCTGGGCGCTCCACACCTGCTCGGACGACTCCATGTCGCGCCCGAACGCCGCCACGCCCGACGGGCAGGTGAGCGGCGCGTAGACGCCGTAAACCGGCCGGCGGTCGGCGAACAGGATGCCGTGGGTGTCGACGAAGAAGTAGCGGACGGCGGCCTCGCGCAGCAGCTCGTCGACGCCGGGCACGTAGCCGCACTCGCCCAGCCACATCCCCTTGGGGCGATGGCCGAAGTGCTTTTCGTACAGGTCCGCCGCGACGTGCACCTGCGCGCGAATGGTCGACCAGTTCCGGTCCATCGCCGGGAAGAACGCGTGCGTCGCCGTCGACGTGATGACCTCGACGCGACCGGCCTCTTGCAGCATCCGGAATGCGCGCACCAGGTCGCCGCCGTGGCAGCGCCAGGTGTGCCGCAGCGACCGGAAGCGGTCGGCGTACATGTACGCGAGCCGCTGGTAATGCCGCTCGGGTCGGGTGCGATCGATCTCTCTTTCGGCGAGCTCGATCAGCTTGTCCAGGTGCTCGGCGTACCGGACCTTCAGCAGGTCGTCGGTCAGCATCGTGATGAGCGGCGCCGACAGCGAGACCGTCACCCGGAACGGAACGTGATCGGCGATCAACCCCTCGAACTGCTGAATGAGCGGCAGGTACGTGCCGGTGATCGCCTCGTAGAGCCACTGCTCTTCCATCACCGTCGGGTCTTCGGGGTGACGGACGAAAGGCAGATGCGCGTGCAGGACCAGCGCGAAGTAACCGGTGGCCATTTTCAGTCTCCGCTGGGCTCGCCCGTGGGCGGGGCGTAGGCCGGCAGGGGGTAGTCCGACGAAGGCGAGGGCACACCCAGGCGCCCCTCGCTGCCGCCGGCGAGCCGTTCGCTGGCACCGAACATTCTTTCACTGGCGCCGAGCGCGTTTTCGCTACCGCCGCCGAGGCGCCGTTCACTGGCGCCGGCCAGCATTTGTTCGCTGGCGCCGCCCAGGATTCGCTCACTGGAGCCGCGGAATAGACGCTCGGTCGCCCCCGCGAACATGCGCTCACTCGCGCCGCGCATCCGCAGCTCGCTGGCGCCGCCGTACAGCAGCTCGCTGGCGCCGCCGAGGCGCGTCTCGCTGGCGCCCAGCAACCACATCTCGCTGGCGCCGCCGAACATCAGCTCGCTGGAACCCATCCAGGACCGCTCGCTGGCGCCCAGCGCCATCCACTCCGAGCTGCCCGGCGCGTACGTGCCGTTGGTCGAAGCGGTCGTCGTCCCGTAACGCTCGGTGCCGCCGTTGACGGCGATCTGGCGGCGGAACTCCCAGGTGCCCAGGACCCGTCGCTGCGCGCGCGCGCCGATGCCACGAATCACGACCTGCCACGGTCCGTAGACGACGTGGACCCGCCCGTGCTCGGTGCGGACGGACATCTCGCCGCCGTCGTGAACCTCGACGCTGGACGGGATCTCGATGGGATAGGTGAAGGGGCCGGCTTCCCATTCCGTCCGCAGCAGCTCGCCCATCCATTCGCTGCGGGTCAGCTCACCGGTCCACGCCGTGCCGGTTCCCTCTTGCCAGTCCCAGCGTCGATTGAACACGCGGTGACCGACGGGGACCGGGAACCCTTCATGCGACGGGCTCCAGTCGCTCCAGCCGCCGGTGCCGCCCGGGCCGCCGTTGGGCGCGTCGCCGCCGCCACCACCCGGCGCTGCGCCGCCGCCGGCGTTTCCGCCGGAGGCAACAGGGCCTTGCGGTGAGTCGGCGTACGCCACGTTCCCCGCGCGCACCGTCAGCCATTCGACCGCACCGCCCGGCGCCGGCTCACGGCGTGGAAAGTCGACCCGCCCCGAGCGCGCAATCTTGACGAAGTACCCTTCGTCCGACTTGAGGCCGACCTCGACGCAGGCGCTGGAGGTCGGCTTGTTGATCGCGAAGAACCACTGCCGGTCGTGCCGTTCGATGTGGTGGTCGAAGTAGCTGTGCGCATTCGTGCCGTCGAAGAGGCGGCCGGTGATGTCGTAGACGCGCAGGTTGAGCCAGGCGTTGTCACCGCCACGCCCCAGTGCCTTGCGTGCGGCCGCGAAGCCGTCGTCCGTGACCTCCCAGTAGACGTACAGCCGCTCGGGGTCGATCACCATGGCGGTGACCCGGTTCTGGTCGTAACCCCAGGGGATGTTGGCCGGCATCGGCTCGGTGTCGGACTGTGGCCCGAGATCGAACTTGCTGGGCAGGGCGGTCGGTCCGTTTTCAGGTCCGCGCGCGCGAACCTCGGCTTCGCCGAGCGGAGCCGTCGCGGGCACGGGCGGATAGGCTCCCGCGGTTCGCGTCTCGGCGACCGGGTCGCCCGCGTCGGCCTTGCGCGACTCGGCCGGGTTGGACTGCGACCGGGCGATCGCGGCGCGCAGGCCGTCGAACGCCAGCTTCACCCGGCCCGCGAGCTCTTCTTTCACCAGCTTGGAAACTCCCGTCAGGCCGAGCGTTTGCGCGCAATCGAGGAGCTGCTTGCGGGTCGCCTGCTGGAACAGCTCGTCGGCAGTGAACGACGGCAGGCGTGCATCGGGTTTCTGCCCGACGATCACGAGGATCTGCGAGGCGAGCTCAACTTCCGATGTCATTTGCGGTGGCATGAAGGTGGAACGCCCACCAGCTTAATCGCTCGATCCGCGGATGGGGTGAAAAAGTGCGCTCCGGGGAAAATGGGGATTTGCCGCATACGCCCCGTTCGGGATGCGGAAACCGGACGGAAATATGAGCGAAGCTTTTCGCGGCTTCGTCGCGGAACTGGTCCGGACTTGGCGCGCAGCCGGCACGCTGCTACAGAACGGTGATGTCCCAACACAAAGCGACCATCAGCTGGAAGTCGGACAACGACACCTTCTTGCAGGGCAAGTTCACGCGCGTTCATTCCTGGACCTTCGACGGCGGGGCCGTGGTTCCGGCGTCCGCCTCGCCGTCCGTGGTGCCCGCGCCGTGGTCCAGCACGGCGGGCGTCGATCCGGAAGAAGCCTTCGTGGCCTCGCTGTCGAGCTGCCACATGCTGACGTTTCTGTACGAGGCGCGGAAGGCCGGTTTCCGCATCGATTCGTATGACGACGACGCCGTCGGTGAGCTGACCAAGAACGAACGCGGCGTCCCCTGGATCAGCAAGGTCGTCCTGCACCCGCGCATCGTGTACGGCGGCGACAAGCGGCCGACTCCAGCTGACGAGGCGGAGCTGCACCACAAGGCGCACGACGGGTGCTTCATCGCCCAGTCCGTGAAGACCGAAGTGACTGTCGGCTAACGCGTCGACGCGCGGCGCAGGATGACCTGCCCGATCTGCCACCGCGCGGGCGCGCCCGGACGCGCGCCGGTGGCGAGCTGATCCAGCGTCGCGCCCAGCGCGTCCAATTCCGCTGCGTCGACGGTGGCGGCGATGAAGGGGTCGTGCCTCCACGTGCGGAAGTTCAGCGCGTGCAAGCGCGCCGCGATCGCGACCGGCAACACCACCGGTTGCAGCGCCGCCGATTCCACGATCCACCCGGCCGCTTCTCCGAGGCGCGCGAGGTCGCGGCCGATGTGCATGCGCTGGCCGTGCGCGGCCTGCATACGTTCCACCAGCTCGTAGTAGCGCGCCAGCGCCGGCTCGTCGGAGGCGACGCCGGCTGTCTCTTCCAGCGCCAGGCGGCCGCGCACGCGCGCGGCGCCGATCCAGGTTGCCAGCGCCTGCTCGGCCGCGGCGAGGTGGGTGAGGATGAATCGGCCGTAGATCAGATCGGCCGGCGGCGCAGGGAAGGGGACGGCCATGATGTCGTGCTCGGCGAAGACGATCCGGCGTGGCGCCTGCCGCCGCGCGCGCGCCAGCAATCGCGCCGAGCTGTCGAGCCCCACGATGCTCGGCGCGCCCGTGACGTCCTGGACCAACGCCGTCGTGTGCCCCGGACCGCAGCCGAGGTCGACGGCGCTTCGGACCGGCTCGCGCGCGACCCGCGTGAGGAAGGCACGCGAGCTGGGGGCGAAGGCGTCGGCCAGATGGCGCAATCGCTCGGCGGCGACGTCGTTGTCACCGAAGGTGTAGTTCGAACGCGGCGGCGCGGTGCTCCCGCACGCGTTCAGTTGATCGTCGTATCGATGTGACATGGCGGCTCTGGCTGGCCGCGACGTCGCTCTCTGTTGCCGATGGGCCCAAAACACGAGAGGCGACCGCCGCGGGTCGCCTCTCCTTTCGGTGTGTTCTTGGTCAGATCACGGGCGCCCGGCATTCCTGTGCGCACCACCACCAGCGGGTGGTGCGACGGGTAAACCCGTAATAGGAACGCGCGAGCATCATCGGATGAGATCCACTTTGCGCCCGCGCCCCGCGGCGGTCAATACCCGCGGGGCGGTCGCGCGTCGGCTCACCTCTTGTTGTGGCCGTTGCCGTTGCCGTTGCCGTGATTGTTGCCGGGGGGCGGGCCGCCGGTATGTCCGGGCGGGGTGCTGCCACCCATTTGACCCGGCGGGGTGCCCATGTGACCGGGCGGGACGCTGCCCGGGTTCTGCCCCGGCGGGGTTCCACCGCGGCCCGGCGGCGTTCCACCATGGCCGGGTGGCGGGTTGCCACCGTAGGAGGGCGGCGCCGAAGGTGCGCCGGGTGAGGGCGCGCCCGGACGCATCGGCTGTCCGGCCGGCGGGGAGCCGCCGTACGCGGGCGGCGGCGAGGATGGGCCCGGCGCGGGCGGGCCGGAACGCATCGGCTGTCCGGCCGGTGGGCCGCCGCCGTACGACGGCGGCGGCGAAGCTGCGCCGGGCGGAGGCGCGCCTGGACGCATCGACTGACCGGGTGGTCCACCGTGCATTCCAGGATTCCCTCCGGGCGGCGGTGCCGCGGGGGGCGGCGCGCCGTGCATGTCCGGACCACCGGGCGGCGGCGCGCCACGCATGCCACCGGCGGGCTGCTCGTGCCAGCCACCGCCGGGCTGCCCGCGCATACCAGGCGCCGGTTGCTCGCGCGCGCCGGGGGCGGGCTGCTGGTGCCAGCCACCGGCGGGCTGGTCGCGCCGGACGCCGTTGGGTTCACTCCGCCAGCCGCCGGCGGGCGCGCCCGGCGCAGTTCGCCAGGTCGTGCTGTGGGCGGGCTCGGCGCGCCAGGTGCGCGGCTCGTACGAGGGGCGCGCGCGCCAGGTCATCGGCGCCCGGCTGCCGGCGTATCCATACTCGCGGTAACCATTCGGTCCCTGCCAGTAGCTCCGGTAGTAGACGGGCCGGCCGCCCTCCCAGACGAAGCGGGGGCCGATATAGATGTATCCGGGGCGCTGGGGAGCCCAGTAGCCGGCATTCCAGTCCCAGTCGTAGCCGCTCCAGTCCCAGTAGCCGCTGACCCAGTAGTAGCCATAGCCCGGCGCGGGTGGCTGATACTCGGGGATCGGATCGGGCGGAGGAGCCGTCGGGTAGGCAGACGGCTCCATCGGCGCGGGAGGAGCGGGGGGCGGGGGTGGCGGCGCCTCGGCGTAGGCCGGCTGCTGGTAGGCAGGCGGCTGCTCCGGCGGCGGCGGCTGTTGCGCCTCGGCGTACGGCGGCGGCGCCTGTTCGGGGGGGGGAGCGTTGTAGACGGGAGGGGGTTGCGGGGAGGGGGTGACGTAGACCGGCTCCGGGCGCACGTAACAGCCGCCGATCGCCGGACCCAAAACCAACACCAACAGCGAGCGCTTAACCCAGGGGCTCGGATCCATCTCACACTCCTCGGTTGTGTGGCGTAGCGTCTTGACCGTATCACGTTAAATCGCCGCACCGCAGCTTCTGCGAAAGGAGATCCTCCATGAGCGAACAGACGTGTGGTCAGGAGATGGCGGCTTCGGCGGAGGTGCCGTTGCGCTGGCAGGCGCTGATGGATCACGTGGCCGGCAACATGGACGCGCACGCGAACTGGGTCGGCACGGCAACACCTGCGGCGAAGCAAGAGCACGACGCCCTTCGCCGGGTCGCCACCGCCTATCGGGCGATGGCGTGGGCGGCGGGCAGCGCTGCGCAGGCGATGGAGGCGATGAAGGCGCTGCCGCCAGCGCCGCACGATCCAGCCAAGCGCGACGCCGCGGCGTGGGCGTCCTGGATGCGCGAGAAGATCCGTTTGCAGCGAGAGCTGGCCGCGCTGCTGGAACGGCACGCCGCCGAGTCCGAGCACGCGCTGCGGTGACGCTCAGTTGCAGCCCAGCTTCTGCGTGCCGATGGCGATGTCGTCGTACCAGATGTCGGACGCGGGCCCGCCGTACTTCTCGAACCCGAAGCGCAGGTAGTCGTAAGCGTCGATCTTCCAGGCGGTCTGGTGCAGGTCCGGGACCCCGACGTCGTTCACCCACACGTCGATGGCGGGGGCCGCGTGATCGAGCAGGAGCTCGATGCAGGTCCACACGCCGGCGGGCGCGGACGGTCCAAGCTTGCCGTCGCTGTAGTAGTTCTGGTTCGACATCGCGGCCTGTGCGTCGCCGGTGATCGATTCGAAAATCATCTGGTTGTCCTCACCGAACAACAGGTTGTTGCCCGTGCCGGGGGCCGCGAACAGATCGCCGCGCACCAGCGTGTTGTGCTTGGCGGTCATGCCGGCGGCCAGGCGAATGTAGAAGCGGACATACAGCTTGCCGCCCGCCACCGGCAGCACGGACGTGTCGTGCAGGTTCAGGAACGTGTCGTAGTCGTTGTCGGTCGGGATGACGTGAATGGATCGGGCGCCGCTCGCGGCGGGGCTGGTCGCGTCGACGGTGACCTGGCCCGCGGTGCTCTGCGTGGTCGTCCACGGCGCCGGTGGCGCGCCCGGGGCATCGGCCTCGAAGCCGTCGCAGAACACCAGCCCAGGGCGCGCGCCGCAGTGATTGGCGGTTGCTCCCCCACCGCCGGCGGATCCACCGGTGCCGCCGGCGGACCCACTGGTGCCACCGCGCCCGCCTGCGGCGCTGCCGCCCGCGACGCCACCCGTTCCTCTGCCGGCATCCACGCCGCCGGAGCCGGAGCGACCGGCACTCGCTGAACCACCTGTCGCGGCTCCGCCTGTTGCGTTCGCGCCGCCACCCGCACCCGCGCGCGCTCCGGCGGCGCCGCCCGATCCCGAACCGCCACCGGCACTGGACGCGCAGCTCACGCACAGCGCGACCGCAATCAAGACCGACCTTCGAACTGACGCGAGGGTGATGGACATGCGCGCGGCCATTTTACCTAGCCGCGCAACGAACGGATCCACCTCCGCCTCTCTGAAGGGGAGACAGTCGCCGTCGCTAGAACCAGTACGCCGCGCCGAGGCGCGCCTGCGGCCCCCAGCTGTGCGTCACGGAGCGGAGGAACTGTGGCTCGCATCCGTCGGGTGGAAGACAGATCTCCCCGCCGCCCAGTCCGCCGGTGAAACCGATGCTGCCGGAGATCGCCAGTCCCGACGCGAACCGGTGCTCGCCGCCCCCGACGTCCACGTTCAACCACACCGGATGCCCCGACGCGTACCGCGGGTCCGTCGGCCAGCTCACCGAGACGCCCGCGCCGGCGACGAACCGATCGCGGCCGTCGCCCAGCGTCACCTTCGGCATCAGCGAGAGCTGCCACCCCGAGTAGCCGTATCCACCACCGACCTCGACGCGCGCATGTTCGAGAATCTCGCGCGTGACGGTGACACCGGTCCAGCCCACCGCTGAGGCGAACCCCACGTCGGCTCCGATCGCGGTCTGCTCCGCGCGGACTCGAGCGGGGCGGATCAAGAGCACGGCCGCACCCGCCAACATCACAATCCCCCATCTCCGCTGCATTCCCGCCTCTGGAGCAAGGCACGTTCCACGCGCAAACATTCGATGAAGTCGGGCCGCGGACCGGCTCGGCCGCGACGAGCGTGTCAGAAATCGAACGGCCGCGGCCGGCGATTCACCGCCGGTCGGGTCAGCGGGTGAACCGGACTCTGATCGGCGGGGAGGCGGCGGAGACGGGTCGGCCGCCCGCGTCGCGCGCCGGGCTGAAATGGGTTCGCATGGCGCAGGTCCGGGCAGCGGCTCCGAAGCCGTGGCCGGGGTCGGCCAGGACCACCGCACTTTGCGGATCGCCGGTGGCGTTCACCACCACGCGCAGGACGACGGTCTGTTCATCGATCTGGTCGGCGTCGGCCTCGGCGGGCCACGGACAGGACCAGTCTTCACTCGCCAGCGAAACCGGGCTCGCCCGCCCAGCGCCCGCAGCCGGCGTTGCCGGAGGTGGGCCAGCCGAGGATTCCGCGCCAGGCGAGTGGCCGGCGCCGTCCGCGGCCGTCACCCCTCCGGCGTAAGCGACGGCGTTTCCCGTCACGACCGCGTCCGCGGTCAGGTCGACGGGCGCGTTGCTGTCGGCCGCGCGCGCGATGACGGTCGCGGCCGCTGCCGCCGGTGCACGCGCCGCGCGGGCTGACGGCGTACGGGCGCCGGTCGCCCGGTGCTCTGCCGGCGCTCTGTCCGGGGTGGCAGCAGGCGGCGGCGGCGACCGCGGCTGGACGGCGGCCAGGTCAATCGCGACTTCCGGCCGCGCCGGTAATTCGGCGGCGGCCGGACGGCGTGCGATGCGGTGCATGCCCCCAAGGACCATCGCGTGGACGAACAGTGCCGCAATGACGGTCCAGGAGAGGCGCCGCGTCCGTTGCGGGGCAGCCACGCCCAGAACGGCGTCTGCGATGTCCGGCACGGCCGTCGGCCTCAGCGGCCGCTGCCCTCTGGCGGGAGCGCGGCGAACGCGATGCGCGTGACGCCAGCCCGCGCCAGCAGGTCGAGCACGTGAATGACGCGTCCGTGATGCGCGTCCGTGTCGGCGCTGATCACGACCCGCAGATCGCCGTGGCTGGCCAGCGCGTCCGCCGCCAGCCGCACGAAGGCGGGGTCACCGGCCACCGCGGTGCCGTTCACGACCACCGGCCCGTCGGTGGGAACGGCGACCGAAAAGACGACTTGAACCTCCTGCGCGGCGGCGGCAGTCGGGAGCTGCAGCGGCACGGCGGGCGTCACCACCAGCTTGGCGGTGACGATGAAGATGATGAGCAGGACCAGCGAGATGTCGACCAGCGGGGTGACGTTGATGCCGGCGATCAGCCCGTTCTGTGGCGCCGACGTCATGGCCCGCGTCCGGCTTCGACATCCCCGGCGGGCGTGGCACGCCCATCAGCGACGTAGGCGATCACCAGGTTCGCCAGCGCGTCGGTGGTCAACAGCAACGCGGCGATCCGTCGCTGAAAATAGTTGAACGCGGCGACGGCTGGCAGCGCGACCAGAATCCCCGCTGCCGTCGCGACCAGCGCTTCGGCGATGCTGGTCATCACGGCCTGAGAGGCAAGCTGCCCGGCGGCGCCCCCCGCGCCCTGGGCGGCGCCGTGGCCGAGCTGTTCGAACGCCCCGATCACCCCGACGACAGTTCCGAAGAGGCCAATGAACGGCGCGTTGTTCCCCACCGTGCCGAGATAAGCCAGCCACCGCTCCAGCAGCCCGCGTTCGATCGCCACCGCGCTCTGCATCGATTTCTCGACGGCGGCCGGCCCCAGCGCGGCCAGCTGGAGCCCGGCTGCTGCGACGGCGGCGGCGACCGACCGGGTCTTACCCAGTTCCTGCGCGGCGGCCGCGAAATGGCGGCGCACCAGGTGGGGGCGGATGCTTCGCGCCAGCGCCTGCGGCTCGCAGTCGCGCGCGCGCAGGAACAACCACCGCTCGATGATGATGCCGACGGTCACGATCGAGAGCCCGCCCAGGGTCCACAAGACCCAGGCAGTTCCGGACCGAAGCAACACCTGCTGGACGAAGTCTGTCGGTTTCACAGTCTGCTCCTGGTCAGCGGGTCAGGCGCGAAACCTCGTCGCGCCGGAAGCCCGTCGGGAATCGCTGCAGGTAAACCTGGGCCGCGCGCTTCATGTCCGCGCCGGCGCCCATTCGCTGCAACGCGATCACGCGAAGGTAGGCGGCGTCTTCCGCCATGGGATGGGCCGGGTGCTCGGCGAGAAAGCGCGCGAAAGCCGCCGCCGCCTCCGGGTTGTCGCCCGCGCGCAGCGCCGCCGCCGCGGTCCGGAACGCAACCAACGGGTCGTCGGCCACGGTCGCGGCTGGTTGATGGAGGGCACGAAGTGGTCGGGCGGCGCGCGGGGGAGGCTGCCGGTGGACGTCGCCGGGGACCTCGACCGGCGGAGGCGCGGTCGTCGGCGCGGGGGACGCCGACGGCCAGACGTCTCCAGCCCGGAGGTCCAGGGAAGCGCGACCGCGCAGGCGAAGGACGACCGTCCCTTCTTCCACCGTCACGCGCGTGGTGTGCGCGCCGTCGGCGCTGACCGTGAAGGTGGTCCCCAGATCCTCCAGCTCTCCGTCGGGCAGCAAGACCCGCACGGCCCGCTCTCCCGCTGCGCGATCGACGTGAATCCACAACGTGCCATGCTGCAGGCCGATCTCTTCTCGGCCGCCCGCGGCCGGGTGTCGGAACCACGCGGTGCCGCCGTCGGCCTGGATCGTGGCCAGCGCCTCACGCGACGGCTCTCGAGCAGGGCGCGCCCGCCAGAGCGCGACCACCGCGGAAATCACCGCCGCCGCGGCCAGCGGCCACAGCAGCAGGCGTGCCCGCGCCAGCCTTTTCGGCGATAGCAGGGCGTGGTCGAACGCGGCCAGCAGGCGGGTCCGCTCACGCCAGACGTGCAGATCGTCGCTCTGCTGGTCGCCGGCGCCCGCCTTCACCTGGTCCGCCAGCCTCTTCAGTGCCGCGGCCTGACCCGCACAGACCGCGCAGGTGTCCAGGTGACGCTGGAAGTTCTTGCGGGCGGCATCCGCCAGGCGCCCATCACGCAGGGCCTCCGCTTCGAACACCCTGGGACACGTCATCCGCGTCATGACTCGTCTCCCTCCAGCGCGCGACGCAGCTCCCGTCGCGCGGCGTGGAGGCGCGTCCAGACAGTTCCCACCGGGATCCCCAGCGCCTGCGCGATCTCGGGGCAGGTGAGGCCTTCGACTTCGGCCATCAGGAAGGTGATTCGCTTGGCCTCGGCGATGGTGCGCAGCGCGCGGCTCACGTCCGTCCGTGCCTGAAGCGCTGGCCGCGGGTCGGCGCAGGCGGCTTGTTGACCGCCGATCGACGAGACGAAAGCCACGAGCCGCGCAAACGTTCGCCGCCTGCGGCGGAGCAGCTGCGCGGCGATGCCCATCAGCCAGGGCCGGCAGGACAGGCGACCGTCGTAACGGTCCGCTGTCTTCGCCGCAGCGAGGAACGTGGCGTGCACCAGATCGTCCACGTCCTCCGCATCGGCCGTCGCGCGGGTCAGGAAGCGGCGCAGCGATCGGCAGTGGAGATCGTAAAGGTCCCCCAGCGCGCCCGTATCACCCGCCGCGAGTCGGCGCATGATCTCCGCGTCGATGGCCGGAGCTTCCGTTCGCAATTCGTTTTGCGGTGAGCGCCCGGTCATCTGGTCCCCACGGCGGCCCCCAAAGCCAGTCCGACGCTCCAGGCAGGCTGTCCCGGCTCGCCGACGTCGGCGTCCACCTGAACGAACGTGCGCAGCAGCGATTGAGCGCGGAACGTCAACCGAGATCCCACGATCAGGCGGGCCCGGACCTGGTCGGTGTTGGTCTGGGAAACGACCACACGCGTCGGCGCCGTCTGCGCGACCATCTGCGACGACCTGACGTTGGCCGCGGGCAGGGCCACCGCCGGTCCAACCGTCAGGTCCAGCGTGTGGCTGGTGCCCAGGTTGAAGCGATGGCCCCCGAGCGCGATCAGCTCCAGCGCCATCGCCGCCGCGCCCGCGTCGGCGGCGGTATAGCGCTCGATGCGACCCTGGAACCCCAGCAGCCAGTGGGCGATGTCGAGCAACGCGCCGATGCCGCCACCGTACGAGCCCTTGCCGGCGCGAACGTCGGCCGCCACGTCGATCTCGATCCGAAACGGCGAAGGGCGTTCGAGCGGCGGCGCCGGCATGTCGAGGCGCGCGACCGTCGGCGGGCTCGCCGCCGGGACTTCGGCCTGTCGCGGCGCGGTCGTGCCGGCGATGTGGTCGGCCGCGGCGCCGTCGGGCAGGAGAAGCAAGGCCTCCAGCGCAGGCAGGATGTCCTCCGGCCGGGACACCGACCGGGCGGCGGTGCGCCCGTCGGGAAGGACCACGGTCACCGTGATCGCCGCGCCCTGGGCAGCGACGTCGATCCGGGCACAGGCGTCCACGTCGGCGCGGGTCTGGAACGACTCGCGGATCGTCGCCGGCAGGTCCGGCCAGCGCTCGCGAACGGACGAATCCACGCCGACGGCCAGCGCGTCGCAGCCGGCGGCCGCGTGCGCCGTTCGAGAGCCCACGACGAGGAGGACGAGGATCGTCGCCATCGCAAACAGGGCAGACGCGCTGTTCCAGTTCATGGGGCGGTTCTCGACTGATCTTCGCTCGGGCCGGTCTATTCCTTCATCGCAATTGTGCGATTTAGAAGAATGCCTGAACGCCGAGGCTGGGGATCGTCAGCGGGCCGATTGTCCCCACCTTGCACTGGGTGGTCCCGCCCTGCGGCAGCATGTCGCCGATGCAGTCCAGCGCCAGCGGGGTCGCCTGCTTGGTCAGCGTCACGTTCTGGCCCTCCAGCACGAAAGCGATCGCGCGGTCCTTCCCGAGCGACCACCGCTTTTCCAGCCGCACGTCCAGCCGGAAGAACGACGGGGTGCGGTAGGCGTTGTAGGGCGGCGCCGGCACGTTGCCAGCCAGCTCCGAGTACGGCACGCCACTGTAGAAAACGACCCGCGCCCCGGCCCGCCAGTGGCGCCCGAGGTCGGCGGCCAGGACCGCGTTCAACACGTGCGTGCGGTCGTAATCGCTGGGTACGGTCGCGACGGCATCGCCGCCCGACGGCGTGATGAAGCTCTCCTGCCGGCGCGAGCGCGACAAGGTGTACGAGACCCACCCCGTCAGCCGCTTCGCCAGCGACCGGCGGACCAGCAGCTCCATGCCGTAGGCGTAGCCGTGCAGGGGCTGCTCGGTCGGGCAGGTGTACGGAAGGGCGGGCGGCCTGCCCGAGTCGTCACGGGGCGGTCCGCCCTGTGTGACGGGCGGCATGATCTGGAGGCAGTTGGCCGTCAGGTCCGTGAGGCCGGACCAGTACGACAAGAAGCCGCTGACGGTGGCGGTGATCTCCGCGGGAAGCGATACCTCGACCCCCTGCGCGGCCTGCAGCGCGCGCTGCAGCTGATTGTCGCCCAGCGGGAAGCCCGGCACGGTCAGCAAGAACCCGGGGATCGCTCCCACCCGCAGCGCGCGGAACTGGTGCGCGATCCCCGCGTTCGCCACCCAGGCCAGCCACGGCGTGAGGACCACCCGCATCGAAAGGCGCGGATCGAGCACCGGCACCCGCGTGTGCGTGTCGATTCCCTTGGCGGCCGAGGATCGCCAGGACTCGAAGATCTCGGCGCGCAGACCGGGGACGAGCTCGACCCGCGGGCCCAGGTGCCAGACCACGTCCGCGTGCGCTTCCACGGTGACGTTGGTGGGCGGCGGGTCGACGCTGGCCGGAACGGGGGCGTCAGCCGCCGTCGTCGACGGCTGGTGGAAGCTGTACGTGTCGAACTGGCCGCTGGTCCCCGCCCGGAGGCGAAGTGCCGGCGTCAGCTTCTTGTCGAGCTCGACCCGCATCGCCGCCGATGGGTCCGTGATCCGGACGGGCACGGGATTGTCCGCCCCGCCAGCGCCGCCCTGCGTGTCGTGACCCAGCGTCGCGGCGATTCGCAGGTTGCCGCCGACCAGCGCGTGGTCGTAACGGAGGTCGACGCGGTGGAAGTCCGAACCCAGCTGTTCGACGATCGGACCGGTCTGGCCGTTGTTCGTCGACGCCGTGCCGAGATAGTCGTGGCTGCCGAAGGCGAACACGCCGACGGTGTCGCGATCGGTGAGCCGCCAGGTGGCGCGCCCCTGATAGTCCCAGTACCCCAGCTTGATGTCGGAGGTGATCGCGCCCAGGATCGGGCCTGGATATCCGTAGCGGCCGGCCAGCAAGAAGCTTCCGCGCCCGTCGTGAAACGGCGTCTCGACCAGGGCACCGGCGTCGAACAGGCGCAGGTTCGCCTCGCCGTGTGGGGCGAGCGCGGGCGGGCGTGTCCGCCCGGCGACGATGCCGCCTGCGGCGTTTCCATACGCCGCAGGCGCGGCGCTGGGGAAGAAGTCAATCTGATCGACGAGGCCAGGGTGAATGACCGCTGCGCCGATGCCGACGTGGAAGAGAAACGGCACCCGCACGCCGTCGATGAAGTAGGCGTTGTCGTTGGGGGGCGCGCCACGGATGTAGAAGTAGGGCAGCCCGCTGATGATGGGGGCCACCCCGGGCAGCGCCTCGATCGCGCGAAACGGATCGCCGAAGGCGCCCGGCATCTCGCGAACATCGGCGGCCGTCAGCGTGGTCTGGCCGATCTCACGCCTTTGGCCGCGCACGGTCACGTCCAGCGGCGCCTCGACCGGCGGCGTGGGTGCGGGCGCGCCCGACGCCGTCGTGGGCGGGGGGGCTGGCTCGACTGGTGGAGGCGTGAGGTCCTGGTGAAAGTCGACGCGCGCGCGGATTCGCGCCGCAACGGCCTGCGCGCCGCGCCGGGCGGGCGTGAACTGCCATTTCAGAACGGCGGCGCGTGCGTGCTGCGCGAATGGTTCGGCGCCGTCGACGACGTTGGCCTCCGAGACCGCGCCGTCCGGAGCGACGACGATCTCCAGCAGCACCGAAGCATCGCCCTGTCCGTCGGGCGGGTAGGGCACGTCGCTGTCCCCGCGCAAAACGGGTGGACTGACCGGGGCGCTTGGTGCCGGTGGCGACTGCGCGCGGGCGGCGCCCGTCGCCATGACCAGCAGTGCGAAGAGCAGCAGTCCAGTCGTCGCGCGAGCCATCTGGCTCGTATTCGCGCGAAGGACGCCAATCCTTCACCGAAACTTCAGTTGGCTGCCAGCGACGTGGTCGCGGCGTCGTCAATCAGGCGAACCAGGGCGTCCGGATGCGAAATCATGACGACGTGCGACGCTCCCTTGACCTCGACGACCTTCTTCGCGCCGGCGCGCCGAGACATGAACGCATGGACGGCGGCGGGGATGTTCTTGTCGAGGCTGCCGTAGAGGAACCACGAGGGAATCGTCTTCCAGGCCGGCGGGCCCGCAGCCTCGCTGAAGGCCGCCTCGATGATCGGGCGCTGCGTGGCGGCCATGAGCCCGGCGTCGGCGGCGGGGACGTCGGCGCAGAACTGCGCGTTGTACTTGTCTTGCAAGATGTAGAGCTCCTTCGCGCCGCCGGGCAGCACGACGGGTGGCGCCAGCGTCGGTCCCAGCGTGCTGCCGGGAAGCTTCGCGACGAGGGCGGCCGTCGTCTCGCCGGCCTCCGGAGCCAGCCCGGAGACGTAGACCAGCGCCTTGACCTTGCTGTTCCCGGTGGCGGCGTTGCTGATGACCATGCCTGCGTAGGAGTGCCCGACCAGGATGATCGGACCCGCAATGCCGGCCATCACCGCGCTGAGGTACTTCGAGTCGCTGCCGAGGCCGCGCAGCGGATTGGCGACCGCCACCACTGGATAGCCCTTCGCGAGCAGTCGGGAGATGACCGGGTTCCAGCTGGAGGAGCCGGCGAACGCGCCGTGAACCATGACGACCGTCGGCTTCGCGGGTCCCGGTTCCTTGGCCTGCAGAGGCGCCGGCCACCGGACGCCGCCCAAAATCGTGAGGAACGCCGCGAAGGCAAACGCCCGCCGCGAGGTCAACGTGGTCAAAACATGGCGGAGCGGCTTCATGACGGTCTCCTGGAACGTGGTGTGTCGCGGTGACAACCCGAACAAGTAAAGACCGAGGCGCCGCCCGCACATAGCGGCGATTGCCTGAAATCGCCTGCGCCAACTGGAAACATGCGCGCGACTAGACGTGCGCGGCGACGGTCTTCTTCCAGACTTCGAGCGCGTTCAGCGTGGACGGCCAGCCCACGTACACCAGCATGGTGACGATCACCTCTTTGATCTCCGCGGCGGAGCACCCGACCCTCAGCGCGCCCTCGGCGTGCCAGCCCAGCTGCGTCAGTTGCTGTTGCGCCGTCAGCATGGCCACGGCGACAAGCTCGCGCTGCTGCACCGTGATGCCGGGGCGCGCATACACCTGCCCGTAGGCGTTCTCGGTCAGGTAGTCCGCCAGTTCGCTGTCGTACTGCCGCACGGCCGCCTCTACGGCGGCGAAGTCGGGATAGACCCGGCCGCCGTTCTCGCGACCGCGCTGCCGGAGCTCCTGGCGACTGAGGTCCGACGGAGGCACAGGCTCGGCTGTGACGCCGAGCTCGCCGAAGGTGGTTGCCATCACGCGCAGCGCGTTCAGCGCCGTCGGCCACCCGGCGTAAGGCTGCACCTGGATCAACACCTCGCGAATCGCCGCGGGCGTGACGCCGATGTTGAGCGCGGCGGCGATGTGCCATTTGAGTTGCGGCAGGTGCGCGCCACACGCCAGCGCTCCAATCACGCAGAGCTCGCGGGTGTCCAGGCCGAGGTTGCCGCGTGAGAGCACCTTGCCGTACGCGTCCGCGATGAGATAGCCGGCCAATTCCTCGTCGACGGCGCGGAGCCCATCGACGGTTTCCTGAAACGCCGGTCCACCCAGCAGCAGCCCCAGCTTCAATCCGCGGTCGTAGGCGTCGTCGTGGTTGTTCATTGTCCTCTCCGGCTATAGCTCGCCGTCGGTAGCGGCGCGAGGTCTGGCTCGACCCATCCGACACGGGCCTCGGGTGACATCAGTCGCTCGCGCGAGTAGCAGTCGAGGAGCAGGTCGCGCCGGGCGAGCGGCGATGCGAGGAGCAGGCGCACCCGGTCGGCCAATGATGTCTCGGGCGCACAGGCGGCCAGGTGGGCGTTGATGATTCGCACGTAGGCTGCGGTGACGGTCTCGTGGTATCCGCTGGTGGTGGTATTGGCCACTCCGTTGCGATGGTTGAGACGCGTGATCCGCTCGCGAAGGAGCGCCAGCGCGGGGCCGGCACCGAATTGCGCCACGTGCCACGCGCCCATGCGAAGGTGAGCCTCGTGCGTCCATTCGCTCCGCGGGACATCTCCCGCCGCAAATCGCAACGCCAGCGCGTCGAGCTCGTCGTCCGTCACGCAGGAAACGTATGCGCCATCCTGTCCGGAGCGCAACCGCACCGAAGGCCGCCGGCCGCGGTAAGTTGAGCTGTGCGATTCGCTCTCGCGTTGCTGATCGTCGCCTGCGGTTCCGTCGTCCCGCGCGGTGCCTTCGCACGATCATCCCAAGCGCCGCGTAACCGCGCACGCACAGGCCCTGAGCCGGTGCAGGTAGCCGTGACCGTCGACGATCTGCCGGCGCACGGACCACCGCTGCCGGGCGTGAGCCGGCTGACTGTCGTCGAACGGTTGCTGGCCGCGTTCGCGGCACACAAGCTCCCGGCCGTTCATGGTTTCGTCAACGGCAAGTTGGTGGACGACGATCCCGCTTTGGAGGTGGTCTTGCGCCGGTGGGTCGATGCCGGCCAGGCTCTCGGGAATCACTCCTGGTCCCATCCTGCGCTCAACAGCACGTCGCTGAAGGCCTACTTGGCCGATATTCGAAGGGGCGAAGGCATCATCGCCCGGGTGGCGCCGGGCCAGGCCTGGAAGGTATTCCGGTATCCGTTTCTGCAGAAGGGTGACACGGTCCAGAAACGTGACGGCGTCCGCCGGTTTCTGGCGCACGAAGGCTACACGGTCGCCGAGGTCACGATCGACGCCGACGATTGGGCATACAACCCGCCCTATGTGCGCTGTACGGCCCGCGGCGACGAAGCGTCGCTGGCCACCTTGCGGCGGTCGTTCATCCACGAGCACGTCGAGGAGCTTCGGCGCGTCCGCGCCATCACGCGCCGGCTGGCGGGGCGCGACGTCCCCCAGGTGCTGCTCATTCACGCCGGCGTCGCGGACGCGGACGTCATCGAGGCCCTCCTGACCGCCTTCGAGGCGGAAGGCGCGCGATGGGTTCCGTTGCGCACGGCGCTCGCAGACCCGTTTTACGCGCCTGCCAGGCACGCCCCGGTCAAGTCCGGCTCCTCTCTGCCGTATGTCCTCGCTCGCGAGCGAAGGCTCAGGATCGACCCGCCCGCCTGGGCCCGCACCGTCGACGCCACCCTGAACGCGACCTGCCGTTGATCCGAGTGGCCGCTTGTCAGTCGGGCAGACTGAGGCCGTAGCGTGCCTCGAGAGTCGCCACGAGGTCGACGTACGCCTTCTGCGCGGCATCGGGGGCGAGACCCTTTCGCTGTTCCCACGCGTCGAACTTGGCGCGGCCCTTGAAATCGAGCATGCCGGGTCGGGGGCCCGTGACATCACCCTGCGTGCCTTGCTTGAAGAGCCCGTAGAGCTCGAGCAGCTCCGCGGGAGTCGGGGTTGACTTGAGGGTCTTCACGCGCGCCTGGGCGGCTTCGAAATCGGCGGAGATGCTCACCCATGGACGATCGCGCGGCCGCCGCGTGGAATAAACCGCCGCGCGGCCCGTGGACCCTATCCACCCGCCGGCTTGGACTACCCGCGGGTGCGTCCAAGGCGGGCCAGCGTTGCGCCGGCGTAGCTCAGCTCCTGCTTGCCGTGCTCGGCGAGCATGTCCGCCGCGAGCTCGCGGCCGGAGACGCTGGCATCGGCGACCAGCCGGTGGCCTGCCTCGGTGAGCACCGCGAACGTCACGCGTGCATCGTCGCTGGACGGTTCGCTGGTCACCAGGCGCCGCTTGGTCAACGGTCGCAACATCCAGGTGACACCCGAGGGCGTGACGCCGAGCTGGTGAGCGAGGTCGACCCGCCGCAGTTTGCGCTCGGGCGCCTGGTCGAGCGAGGACAGCAGGTGAAGGTCGCCGAGGCCCAGGCCGTGCAGCCCACCGAGCACAGCGTCGAACCGGCGGCTCGCCATCGCATGGGCGCGCGAGAGGGCGAGGAAAAAGGTGAGGGGCGACTCGGACATGACGCTCATGATACTCGAGTACTCAATAAAATGCTTGAGTCCTCACGTAGTCTCCGTGTAGTTAAGTCCTCAAATGACTCCCGAGTCCCCGTTCTGGTTGTCAGGCAACTTCGCACCCGTCGCGGTCGCCCGCGCACCGGCGAGCTTCACTTCTTCGGCTATCAGTTCGAGGCGCCGCACCTGGTCTATTACGTCGCTGACGCGCACGGCCGGGTGACCGCGCGCCGTACGATCGACGTCGATGGTGCCTCGTACCTCCAGGACTTCGCGCTCACCGAGCGCCACGCGATCTTCTTCGACACACCGGCGCGGATGATCGCCGACTCGGGTCGGACGATCGTCCTCCCACCGAAATGGCATCGGCACGCCAGAACCGGTCGTGTCGTCGAGACACCACTCGACGATCACCCCGTCGAGTTTCCGCGCATCGACGATCGCCGGGTCGGGCGGCCACACCGCTACACCCACTCGGTCGAGCTGCGGCTCGTCGGCGGCAAGCCGGCGGGCACGCTGTTGCGGCGCCACGACACCGTCTCCGGCACCAGCACGTCGTGCGATCTCGGCGCGGGCCAGATGCCCGGCGAGTGCGCGGTGGTGGGACGGGGCGCCGCCGAGGACGCGTGGCTGCTGACGTTCGTCTACGACGCCGGTGGCGGCGTCAGCGATCTGGTCGTCCTGGACGCCCGCGAACTGGCCGTCGTGGCGAGGGTTCGCCTGCCCGAGCGCGTGCCGTTCGGGTTCCACGGTAGCTGGGTGCCTTCGCGGCGGAGGTGCTCACCGTTGACCTGTGGCCCACGGCCTATGCGCCGGGAATGCTTGAGAATTCCAACATCCCCGGGGGACCGCAGAGCGGCGCCCGAACGTTTCGCCTTTAGGCGCGCCGTGTGTAACCCGACTTCGTCCACCCGTCGGTCGCCAGACGTTTCATGATGAGATGGCCTTGTCGACCAACACGCCCCACCCGCCCACTGGGTGCGCCGAGGACGGCACGGAGTCGGCCTGGCTCGAGGCGTTTCACAAGGGGGACCGCGAGACGCTCGCCGGCTGCTACCGCGATCACTTCGTGGCCGTCGATCGAACCATCGGGTCGCTGTTGTCGGGGCCGGATCGCGAGAGCGTCATCCACGAGGTATTCTCGCGCCTGATCGCGCGCGAGGAGCTGCGGCGTTCGTTCCGGGGCGGGTCCTTCGCGGCGTGGCTCTCGACCGTGGCGCGCAACGCCGCCATCGACTACAGACGCCGCTGCTCGCGTGAGGTGTCGCTCTCGACCGAGGCCTTCCAGGGCGCCTCCGAGGACGTGCGCTGGGAGGAGGCCACGCACGCGCGCCTGCTCCTCCAGCGCTTTCAAAAAGAGGTTCTGCCGCCCAAGTGGTCGAGCGTCTTCGAGCGCTGCTTCATCCAGCAGATGTCGCAGCGCGAGGCGGCGCGGGCCCTCGGCCTGCGGCGCACGACGCTCGCGTACCAAGAGATGCGGATCCGGCGCGCGCTACGCCGTTTCCTTCTGGAAGGTGCTCCATGATGACCCACGCCGACCTGACCCGTTTGATCGATCGCCACTTCGCCGCGAAGATCTCCGTCGACGAAGAGACCGAGATGCGCCGGCACCTGCCGGCGTGCGCCACGTGCGCCGAGCGCTACCGCCGCCACCTCCTGCTGGCGCGGTTCGATCGCGGCGCACCCGGGGCCGCGCGGCGGCTGGCGCGTGGCCTGGGTCTGCCCACCCCTCGCGCGAGGTGGGCCTGGCCGACGCGCGGGTTGATCACCGCCACCGCGGTCGTGGGCCTCGTTTTGATCGCGCGGCCGCGCGTCGCCGTCGCTCCGCACTCTGAGGCCTTCGCGCCGCGCGGTGCGTCCCGGGCAGCGAGCTCGCTGTGGGTCTACCGTCTGGTCGCGGGCGGCCCACCCGAGCTCGTCCAGCGCCACATCGCACCCGACGACGAGCTCGCATTCGCCTACGCCAACCCGGAGGGCCGCCGGAACGTGGCCGTCTTTGGCGTCGACGAGCACCGCCACGTGTTCTGGTACGCGCCCGGGTGGGCCGTCGGCGCTCCTGCGCCGGCGGCTGTGTCAGCCGTGCCCGGCGTCGGGCCGCACGAGCTCGCAGAAGCCGTCCGCCACGCGTACGATGGCCACCACCTGGAGGTCTACGCCGTGTTCTCCGACGCGCCCCTGAACGTCGAAGCGCTGGATCGTGCCGCCGCGGCGCCGGACGGGCTGGACGCGCTCCGGGCCGCGGGCGCGTCGATCGTGGCACGATCGCTGGAGGTCGGGCCGTGAGGCGGCTGTCATTGGCCGCGGCCGGCGTTGTCGTGCTCGTCGCCATCGCGGGGCAGAGCGCCGCGCGCGAGCACGCGAGCGGTGGCCCGAGCGCGGTGTTCGCGCTCATCATTGGCGTCAACGCCAGCCCGGATCCCGACGTGCGGCCCCTGCAGTACGCCGACGACGACGCCGCCCGTTACCTCGATCTGTTTCGCGCGCTGGGGGCGCGCACCTACCTGCTCACGCGGCTTGACGAGAACACGCGGCGGCTTCACCCCCAGGCGGCTGCCGAGGCACAGCCTGCTCGGCGCGAGGATCTGCAGCGCGCGGTCGCCGCCCTGGCGCGCGACGTTGCCCAGGCGCGCGCGCGTGGCGTACGCAGCGTCCTCTATGTCATCTACGCCGGCCACGGCGACGTCCGTGACGAGAAGCCGTACCTTACGCTGGAGGACGGACGGCTCGAAGGCCCGGCGCTCATCAGCGAGATTGTCGGCCCCGCTGCCGCCGATCAGAACCACCTCATCATCGATGCGTGCCAGGCCTATCTGCTCGCGTTCCAGAGAGGCCCGGGCGGCACGCGCCGCGCCGTTCACGGCTTCGTCGAGCTGGAGGCGGCCTCGCGCAATGGCCGGATCGGTTACCTGCTGTCGAGCTCGGCGACAGGCGAGACCCACGAATGGGCCGGCTTCGAGGCCGGCGTGTTCAGTCACGAGGTGCGCTCCGGGCTCTACGGAGCCGCTGACGCTGACGGTGACGGCGTGGTCACTTACACGGAGTTGGCGGCCTTCGTCACGCGCGCGAACGCCGATATCGTCAGCGCTCGCTTTCGTCCGCAGATCGTCGCTCGCGCGCCCGCCGGCGGCGACGCGCTCCTCGACCTGCGCAGCCGCGCCGGGCGCCAGATGCGCTTCGACGGACCGGACGCCGACGCGCACTACCTGCTCGAGGACGCGCAGGGCGTGCGGCTGCTCGACTTTCATGGCGGCGCGCACGCGCCCGTTCACCTCGTGCGGCCCGCCGTCGTTGGGCCCCTCTACTTGCGCCGTGTCGCCGACGGCGCCGAGCGCACCATCCAGCCCGGCGACGCGGTCGTGCAACTCGATGCGTTGCCCGTGGAACCCGCGCGCGCCGCTGTCCGCGGCGCCGCACAGCATGCCTTCAACACTCTCTTTGCCGAGCCGTTCGACGGCGCCGCTGTCACGCAGTACGAAGCGTCCGCGGCGGCGCAGCTGCAGATCCAGGACGAGGGCGACCGCCGCGACACGCGCGCGCGGCGCCTGCGCGTCGCGGCTTGGTCGGCCTGGGGCACCGCCGGCGCCGCGGCGATCGTCGCCGGGGTGCTCGAGCTCTCGGCGCGGTCGCTGCACGACGTCCCGATGACGGACACGCAGGTTCAGACCGTCGCGCGCAACCAGGAGATCGCCACGCGCAACCATGTCGCCATCGGCCTGGCGATCGGGGCCGGCGTGGCCGCGGCGACGGGGCTCGTTTTCTGGAACGCAGCGCGGCAAGCAACGGTGGGCGCTGCCGTCACGCCCGACGGCGCGAGCGTGAGCCTCGCGTTTCGGTTTTGACCATGATTGGTCCAAACCTCGCGCGTCGTTCGTTGTCTGAGTGGAGGTCACGATGAGAACCCTCGCTTACCGCCAGTCGCCGGCCATGATCGCCGGCCTGCTCGCGCTCGCGTCCGCCGCTTGCGTGCCGTCCGCATCGCTGAACGCGCATCAATGCCCCTGCGTCACTGGCTGGGTGTGCTGCCCGTCGACGAACCTGTGCGTCCAGGAAGGCACCGCGTGCGAGCTCACGGGCGGTGCGGGAGGTGGGTTCGCGGCGGGCGGCGGAGGCCGCGGCGGAATGGCGGGCGGCGGAATGGCGGGCGGCGGAGGGGCCGTGACAGTGACCGATGCCGGAACGCCACACGGAGACGCCCTTCGGTCGCCGGCGGAGACTTATCTCCTCGTCCAGACCAAGAACATCGCTTCGCCGCTACCGGACCCGAGCGGCCTCGCGTACGACGGGAACGGCCTCTGGATCCTCAACGGCGGCCAGAACTCGCTGACCAACACGCTGGTTCACTTCGATCCGACCACTGGCAAGACCGACCGGACCTTCACGTTCTCGAACCTGATCGAGCAGCTCGGCTCCGGCGCGTACGGCATCACCTGGGACGGCTCGGCCGTCTGGATCTCGGTCTCGGGTAACACGAACAAGCTCGTTCGCGTAGACCCGACCACGGGACAGATCACGCGCACCATATCGTCACCCACGGATCTCGGGCCGTCGGATCTGGACTTCGACGGCACGAGCCTCTGGCTCTCCAGCGGCACCGGAACCGCCTTCGTGATCGACCCGGCGTCCGGCGGCATCCAACGGCACTTCAACATCGCCGGTTACTCGGCGTCGCGTGATAACGGCATTGCCGTTCGGCCCGGCGAGGTCTGGGTGGGCGGCCTGTTCGGAGGCATCGCGGTGAACGATCCGACGACCGGGCAGCCCATCGCGCTGGCCACCCACGACGACGGCTCGGCTTTCCGGCGGGAAGAGCTCGGGTCCTCGTGCTTCGTCGGAGCCCAGTTGGTCATCGCGAGTCGGTACGGCATCACGTACTTCCTGCCGAAGCTCGGGAACGCGCATGACGGCGGCGCCAATCCTGGTGACGGCGGGATCGTGTGCCCCGCTGTCGATCACGACGCCGCCTGTCCGGCGTCTGACCACCAGTGCCGCGCCACCTGGGCGGACGTTCTGGCAAACCCGATCTGCGTGCCCCAGACGGTCGACAAGTCCCAGGAGGCGCGCTTCGATTGCAACGGCTACCACGTCAGCCTGATCGCGCACGTCGACTCCTCTTCGACCTATTACTACGACGCCCTCACCGGCCAGCTCATCGCCGTCTATGCGAACAGCATCGGCGGACAGCGCTGCGTCATGGGTCCGCCGTCGGGGGTCAAGGCCGACTGTCCGACAGTGACACCGGTCCAGGTTTGTCGGCAGGACGGAGGCGCGTAGGAGCGGCTCTCCACATGTCGCGCGGGGGCAGGGCCGTGACGGCGCACGCCGGCACCTGGCGCTATCGAGCACCAGCTCAGACGTTCGTGTTCACTGGCGGTACGACGGAGGGATTGGGTAACCCTGCGGAGGGTCTCGTGTCGCCAAGCTCCGTGGGGCACTTCGCGTCGAGCGTGTACGCGGCCATCGAGATCGATCCGTAGGCGTACCCGTCGACCAGCAACTCCAGCGGGCGGTTCGCGGCGCCCGCCAGTCCGGCGATATACAAGAGAGGGATGAAGTGGTCCGGGGTCGGCGCGCTTCGGACGTACTCGCTGTGGTTTCGCAGCGAGGGGGCCGCGGTCGGCTTCTCCGTGAGAACAGTTCGAGTCGCGTCGTCGAACTGGCGCGCCCAGTCGAACCCGGCCTCTGGTCGGTCCCACTCGAGCGCACGCAGGTTGTGCACGATGTTGCCGCTGCCCACGATGAGCACGCCTCGCTCGCGCAACGGCGCGAGGCGCGCTCCGAGCTCGAAGTGGGAGTCGAAGTCCCTGAGCGCGTGGATCGAAAGCTGCACGACCGGGATGTCCGCCTTCGGAAACGCGTGGACGAGAACTGACCAGGTCCCGTGGTCGATTCCCCAGCTGTCGTGATCGAGGCCGATGTGGTTCGGCTTCACGATGTCGGCGACCTCCTGCGCAAGCTCTGGGCTGCCGGGCGCGGGGTATTCGACCTCGAACAGCTTCTTCGGGAAGCCGTAGAAGTCGTGAATCGTGCGCGGCCGCGGCATCGCGGTCACCGCGGTGGCGTTGAGATACCAGTGCGCCGACACGACGAGGATTGCGCGAGGTGTCGGAATCGTCTCGCCGAACGTCCGCCACGAAGCCGTGTAGCGGTTGTGTTCGACCGCGTTCATGGGGCTGCCGTGTCCCAAGAACACCGCCGGCATCGGGTGCGGTTTGCCCGTGAGGTTGGAGCCGCTGTTCTTTTCACTTTCCGGTGGCATTGTCGTTTGCGCCCGTGGGCATCGTCGCACCGCCGAAGGAAGCTGCATAGTCATGGACGGACTGAAAGGAAGCCTGCCTCTGCCATCCGCAGCATCACGGATGCAAGTGATGGGCGATATGGGGGCATTCGCGGATCGCGTGCTGGGCGAGATCGGCCGTGCGCGGCGGCGGGTCGACATCGAGTGCTTCATCGTTCGAGCGGACCGATTGGGGGGCGAGCTGGCGCGAGCACTGACGGCGGCGGCGGCCCGCGGCGTCCGGTGCCGCCTGCTCTACGACCCGCTCGGGTGCAGGTCTACGGATCGTTCGTATTTCGCCGCGCTCGCCGCGCGCGGCGTCGAAGTCCGCCGGTTCGGATGGGTGGGCGCTCTCCTGGTCGGCCGCCTGCTCAATAGGCCGGCGGCGCGCAATCACGCGCGCGTCATCGTGGTCGACGATGCCGCGTACACGGGGGGGCACGCCTGGGGCGATGAATGGTGGCCTGCGGCGCGTGGAGGCGACGGCTGGCACGACGTCTGCTGCGGCGTCGAGGGCGCGATCGTGGAGGACTTCGCCACGCTGTTCGAGCGGCACTGGAGTCAATCCACCGCGGCGTACCCGATCGGCGACTACCTGGGCGAACCGCGGGACGGGGTGCGCCTGGTGAGCGACGCGCCGGTCAAGCAGAGCGTGATCCTGGGGAGATACCTCGAGGCGATCGCCGCCGCCCGTCGCCGCGTCTGGCTCGCGAACGCCTACTTTTTTCCACCGCCGTTGCTCCGAGACGCCCTCTTGGCAGCTGGAGCGCGCGGCGTGGACGTGAAGATCATCGTGCCCGGTATCTCGGACGTGCCCATCATTCAGTACGCGGCCGAGGCGCACTACGGCCGCTGGATGGCGGCGGGCCTCGAGCTGTGGGAATACCAGGGCGTCGTCATGCACTCGAAGTACGCGCTCGTGGACGACGATTGGTGTCTCATCGGCACGTTCAACGCCAACGTGGCCAGCGTGGCGTTCGCGATCGAGGTAGCGGTGGTCAGCCACCGCGCGTCCGATGCCGCGGCTGTCGCGGCGCAGCTCCAGCAGGATCTGGCCGCCAGCAGTCGGGTCGACGGCGCCCGCTTGCAAGCGATACCGTTGCGCCGCAGGATCCTCGGCCGCCTCGCCGCGTTTCTCATGAGTTTAGCGAACGTGTTGTTCCGCCGCCGGGCAGCCTAGGCGTCGACGAATCAACGGTCGGACGCGCCAGACCAGATCGGCGTTCGATTTCTGACATCGGGGGCAGAGATTCCGCCCTTCGTAGCGAGAACCGGGCCTCCATCGCCTGGTCCGGATGCTGCATCGTTGGCGGACATGCCCTTTCGGTCGCCCGGCCGCGTTGTCACCCTGCTCCTGCTGCTCCCGCCTCTGTTCTCGGCGTGTAGCGCCTGGCCCGACGACGACATCGGTGACACCTGGGTGAGCGGCGCCTCAACTCAAAAGGTGTCGTGGATCGCCTGGTCACCGGATGCGACCATGCTGTACTGGATCAACGGAGGCACCAGCGGTACCCCCGGAACCCTCTACGCGATGTCGGCGGCGAACCGTAGCCCGATCGCGGCGGCCTCGGGCGTGTGGGGCTATCCAGCTCCCACGCTCACCACCGACGGGAGAGAGATGTTCTACGTGGCGAACGATCCCACCACCAGCGGCGCGAGCCTGACCGTGGCCACGATCGGCAACGACGGGACCAGCCTGACGGCGCCGCGCGTCCTCAGCACCGACTTCTGTTCCTATCTGGCCGCGCCGGACGGGACGCGCGTCGCGCTCCGCGATGACGCGGGCGACACGACGGTCCGGGATCTCGCGGGCGGGGCGCCCGTCGATCTCGGCGGCGGCCTAGAACCACTGACGTTTTCGCCCGACGGCGGCACGCTGCTGGCACGCAACGCGGCGTCGGACGGCGCCGCGACCCACTACGCGGTGGCGGATACTTCGACGGGTGCGATCACCTACCTTCCGTTCCCGGACGACGAAACGATCTGGCTGGTCACCGCCTGGACGGGCGAGAGCCCGAGTGCGGTGATCCTGGTCAACCAGGTCATTGGCCTCGCGACCGGCACCACCACGAAGTTGCCGGGCCTCGCGCAGGTCGACGCGCTTTCGGGAGCGCCGGCCCCGACCCTCGCCTACGGGTGGGGCGAGGTGGAATGCCTCGGCCCCTACACGAACGACGCGGGCGACACCCTCTGCGATGGAGCCTACGACGGGCTGTTCCGCGACGACCTCGGCACCGGCGCGCACGATCGAATCGCCGCCGAGACGGTGCAAGCGCTCAACAACTCCGACCTCTTCGCCGTCAGCCCCGACGGTGCCTGGTTGGCCGTTGCCGCCGGCTCCGGCGTGATCGGCGAGGCCTCCTCCACGGCGATCACCGTCAAGCACCTCTCTTCGCCTGCGCCCTGATCAATTGGAGACGCAGAGCTCGGGAACAACGGGAAGGCTGAAGCCTCGCGGGCGGTCGTCGATTCGGACGCGCTACTGGGCCGGACAGCCGATGCGCTTCGTGTCGAGCACGACGTCGTCGTAGTAGACGTCGAAGGCCTTCGTGGGATGCCAGTCGTGGAAGCCGATTCCGAACGTGTCGAACACGCCGATGAGGCCGCCGCTCTTGCCCTGGTACAAGGTGCCGCCGGACTTCGTACCGTCGCTGGAGTAGTTGATGTGCATGTTGTCGAACACGCCGGCCTGAGTGCCGCCCACCCACAACGTGATCCGCTCCGGTTGATCCTCGAGCTCCCACTCGATACAAACCCACTTATCCGTCGGGATCTTCGTGCCCGCGTAGGCAGAATCCTCGATGTTGGGCGTCACGTCGTGGAGGTCCATCGAGAGCTGCCACTGGCCGTTATAGCTGCCGACCTCCAGGTAGCGCAGCTGCGCCAGCGGCGCGGGCCCGCTCCCCGACCCGGTGCCATTGCTGCCGGCGAACTGAAACTGAATGTGAAGACTGGCGGATGCCCCAGCGGAGAAATACATGCTCGCCCGGCCGAAGGTCGTGGCCGCCTTCAACGCCGCGGGAACATTCTTCGCAAAGAGAGTCGCCCAGTCATCGCTGCCGCTGCCCAGCGCTTGCAAGTGTAAGGCGTACTTGCCGTGGGCGACCTGCTGGGTTTGCACCGCCACGGTGCCGCCCTTCGACGACGTGTCCCACTTTGCCGGATCGATACTGCCGGCTTCGAAGTCCTCGCAGATCAAGCCGGGGCACGATGAGGCACCGCCCGCGCCTCCGCCCGTCGCCGATGAACCGCCGCCGGTCCCACCGCCCGCCTGTCCGGCGGTGCCGGCTTGCGTGCCTCCGGTGCCTCCCGCGTGAGCCGCCGATCCCCCTGCGAATCCGCCGGCTCCGGTGCCGACGGTCGAGCCGCCCGCGCCGCCCTTTGGCGGCGAACCCGCCCCTCCCGCGTACCCGGTCGTGCCGGCCGGGCCGGTATCACCCGCCTCGCCGGTGTTGCGGCCGGTTCCGGTGCCGCCCGTCGCGCCGGCCGCCGCACCGCCCGTCCCCCCGGTACCGGCGGGAGCATTCGTCGTGGGGCTTTGCGTACAAGCAAGGAGCACGAATGACGCAGCGAGCGCAACGCGCGCGCTGATCGCTGACCGACGGTTTGCGTGCATCGCGGATGAGACGATATCACCTGGCGAGCGCGACGGAGCCGGCCGCCGTCCGACAACTTTGTCGATCACACATGTCATTACGTTCAAGCGGGCGCCAACTGAGAGACGAATGCCCTCCACGTCGGGACGAGCTGGGAGTGAAAGCGACCTTCGAACGCTTCTGCGAAGGGCTTCCCGCCTTCTAGATCGAGAATGAATTCTCGGAACGCCCCACCGTCTCGCACTCTCAAGTACCTGATGAAGAGCGCCGCCTGGCGATAGAACATGTGAGGGGGGAGCCCAAAGTGTGACCCCGAGAATCCATGGTCCGTCGTCGGTGTGAAGGTTCTCCCGGCCAGGATGGCGCGCGCGGCATCGGCGTCGCTGACGCCCTCGGCACCCCCTCCGTTTGAAAGCAGCGCCGCGAAACCTTCGTTGAACCAGCTCGGCATCTGTGTCGCCCAGTAGGCGCTGCACCGTTGCGTCAGGTGGAGGTGCGTGAGCTCGTGCGCCACCACGAACGGCACGCGTGCCGCGGTGTTCTCCGGCTTCGGTGAGATGAAAATCTTTCGTCGGGGAGTCGTCTGTCCCCCGGACCTCTCATTCCCGGTGAACTGTC
This sequence comes from Polyangia bacterium, assembly GCA_045802645.1. Lineage (GTDB taxonomy): Bacteria > Myxococcota_A > Polyangia > Fen-1088 > Fen-1088 > JADGRB01. The sequence continues at coordinate 2,713 of JBJMQQ010000045.1, read as the reverse complement.
GATAACAGTCCAGCGTGCCGCAAACATAGATTCGAATCGGAACGACGAATGGTCCGTAGGTCTCCGCCTCGACCGCGGCGATGGCAGCGGGAAGCGCGGCGACGACCGGACGAGCCAGCGCTTCGGCCCCCGGTTCGTATAGCACCCTCGGATCGGCCGGCGACGCAATGAACCCGTCGGTCGAACGAAAGGCCGTCACGATCCGATGGACGGACGCGCAGGACGGTGCGGTCACGACGAAGGCGACCGCGAGCGCGGCTTGGGAACGAGCTCGCCAGCGGGGCGGCGCGCCTGCGCCATGGCGCACGCACGCGGGAGGTCGGGGCGCAGAAGAGGAGTGTCGCGTCATGGCGATTTGTACCGGCCTGCGGCCTGTCGGGTTCCCCATCCGGACCGCTCGGGAACCTTTGACGAGAGCGCCGGTATAAGTGGGGCGAGGATGGAAGACGAAGCTCTCGTGGAGCAGATCCGGCGCGGCAACCGCGAGGCGTTCCGCCTCGTGGTGCTGCGCTATCAGCGTCCTCTTTTTCGCTTTCTCGGTCTGCTGGGTTTCGACGCCAGCTCCTGCGAGGACCTGGCCCAGCAGACGTTCCTTTCTGCCTTCCGCGCGCTCGCGGAATTCGACCCGAGTCGGGCGCGATTTTCGACCTGGCTGTTCACGATCGCCAAGCGTCACGCGTCGCACGAGAGAGAGCGGGCGCATCACCGCCGCGAGACACCCGCCACCGAGGCGACGGGCGCACTCTCCCGGAGCGCGGCGCCCGATCCGGCCGAAGCGGCCGCCCTGGCAGAGCGCGTGCGCTTGCTGGATGCCGCGCTCGGGTCATTGCCTCAGGAGCTGCGGTCGACATTCCTTCTCTCTCAGATCAAAGAGCTGAGCCTGGAAGAAGTGGCTGCCGTCGAAAAATGTCCGATTGGGACCGTGAAGTCCCGGATTTACCGCGCCCGCGAACGACTGCGTCTGGCGCTTGCGACACGGGAGACCTCATGAGCAATTGCAACGATATCCAGGAGAAGATCGCGCGCGACGAGAGTTTGAGCGAGGCCGAACGCGCGCACAGCCTCGCGTGCGAGGCGTGCGCTTCGGTGATCGCCGACGTCACCCTGCTCGAAGCGGCGCTGAGCACATTCGGCAACGCCGTCCCGGCCGGCTTCGCAGATCGCGTGATGGCCGGTGTGTTCTCGGAGGGAACCGCGGTCCAACGCGCGCCGAGACGGTGGGTGCCCCTGACGCTCGCCTACGCGGCCGGGGTGCTGGCGGCCGTCAACGTTGTGGGTTTTCTGGCCAGCGTCTTCGCGGCCAGCGTCGCGATCGGGGGTACGCGATGACCGCCGCCGGCATCGCATCGCCCGGGGATCAGCGGAAGCCGAAGCCGCTGCTGGCGCTGGCCGGATCACTGGCGATGCCCGGACTCGGTCAGCTCTACCTGGGCGATCCGGTCCGCGGAGCGCTGTTCCTGGTCGGGGCCGCGTTCGCGGTCCCCTGCGCGGCGAGGCTCGGGCTCGCGGCGCCGCCGCGCCTGTTGTGCGTCGTGACGCTGCTCGGCGTCGCAGCGGCGGTGGGGATCTATGTCTGGTCGGCGGTCGACGCCTGTCGCCGAGCGCCGCGCGTGGGGGTAGTGGCACCTTCCTTGCGACGTCCCGGCGTCTATTTCCTTTACGCGACGATCGCGTACGCGCTGGTGCTCGCACCGTCGACCGCGTACGTGCGCGACAATCTGCTCGAAACGTTCGTCGTGCCGAGCGGCAGCATGACGCCGACCATCGTGCCAGGCGATCGCCTCTTGGCGGACAAGCGGGTCGGTCGGCGAGGTGGTGTCAAACTGTGGCGCGGTGCGATCGCCGTCTTCATCTATCCGAACGATCGGACCTCCGTCTTCATCAAACGCGTCATCGGGCTACCTGGCGATCGCATCGACATCGACGGGCGGCGTTTGCGGGTAAACGGAAAGGATGTGGCAAGCGACGCGGGCGATGGCGAAAATACAACGACCACCTTCCCGCCGGGGCTTCGCCTGGCGACAGAACGAGGCGACCGCGGCGACTACCAGGTGTTGTGGCCTGTAGAGGAGGGCGCCCAAGGTGAACATCCTGGCGGCGAACATTCGACGGGGCCGGCGGCGCCATCGAGCTTCGTCGTCCCCGAGGGTCAGGTCTTCGTTCTCGGCGATAACCGCGCGGCGGCCGTCGATTCCCGCCGCTTTGGCACGGTGCCGCTGACCGACATCCAGGCCGTCGCCCGCCAGGTCTGGTTCTCATCCCACCGAGGTGCAGGCGTGCGTTGGGCCCGGATCGGGACTGTGCTTCGGTAGACGTCATGAGCAGGAGGGTGCGTGGGCTAATCGGTCTTGGGCTCTGGTGGGCGCTCGTCGCGGGCGTCGGTTGTTCCGGAAAGGTGCCGAACGCGATGGTTCCGTCCAGCTGCGGAAATCCGTGTGCATCACTCACATGCCCGCCGGATACCCATTGCTCGGTCACTGGCACCTGCGCGCCAAGCTGCGTCCCCGAAGTCCTTACTCCCCGGTGACGGTTCCTGCCGGTCGCCCGCCTAAGAGCCGCAAAATCTCCTGTTGCTCGGCGCGCGCTTCAGCGGACCCGCTTCCGCCCCGCCCGCTGGTGACGACGGCCAAATCTCGTGGCGTCGATCCCCGTTTGTTCGCCCGTCCGGCGTCGGCCCCCCCGTCGAGTAGCGCGCGCACCGCCGCAGCGCAGC
>JBJMQQ010000044.1:0-11091 GCA_045802645.1 Polyangia bacterium | reverse complement strand
TCGCACTGGGACTTCCAGGTCGACGAGGGGTGGCGGACGTTCTCGCAGATGACGGCGCTGGCGGGGGCGGCGGTGCGCGCCGAGCGCCCCAGGTTGACCCGGGTCCTGGGCGGCACGTCGCCCATCGACCCGGGCTTCATCCGCCATCTGGAGGCGCAGGGCGGCCTCGCGGAGGTGGACGCGATCGCGGTGCACGGCTTCCCGCTGGACTGGAACCACTGGCAGATTCACGAGTGGCCGGACAAGCTGGCCGAGATTCGCGCCGTCTCGGGCAAGCCGCTGTGGGTGTCGGAGGTGGGCGTTTCCAGCTTCGGCGCCGAGGAGGTGCAAGAGTTCGGGCTGCGGCGCACCGCCGAGCTGCTGATGGGGCGCGCCGAGCGCATCCACTGGTACAGCCTCTACGACCTGCCGAAGGCCTGGCCCGCCACGACCCGGCACCGTGAGGCCGAGGGGTCGTCGTACTACCGGCACTTCTACATGGGCCTCCTGCGCGAGGACGGGACCCCGAAGCGCGCGCTGGAGCACTTCGCCCAGTACGCGCCCGAGCTGGGCATCTGTCAGTGGCTGCACTTCGAGGACCCGCGCCTCGATGACGTCGTCCGCTGGCTGAAGCGCCTGGGCGTCAAGCGCCTGCGCACAGGGTTGTCGTGGGCCGACGCGGGCCGTCCCAACGCCGACGCCTGGTTCGACCGCCAGATGCGGGCGCTGGAGCCGTTCGACGTGACGGTGACCTACTGCTTCACCCCCGAACATGAAGGCGTGCGCCCCCACCACACGAGCCCGCCCAAGGACCCGCGCGTGTTCGCTGATTTCTGCGCCCGCATGACCCGGCGATACGCCTAGACCTCTGCCCCTCTCCCGCGTCCTCTGACCCGTCCTCGTCCTCGTCCTCGTCCTCGTCCTCGTCGCCGTACTCGATCCGCCGATCCGGATCCGGATCGAGCACGAGGACGAGGACGAGGACGAGGACGAGGACGGGTCAGAGGACGGGTCAGAGGATCAGCGGCGGGCGGAGCTGCCGCGGCCTTCTTGCCGTAGCTCTGCGACGTAGCCTTCCAGCTCGCGCGCGCGGTGGTCTGCGGTGTGCTCGGCCAGGACGCGGCGGCGGGCGCGGGCGCCGATCTCGGCGGCGTCGGCGGCGTCCAGCGCGGTCAGATAGTGGACGACGTCCTCGGCGTTGCGGGCGATCAGGATCTCGTGGTGCGGGCGGAAGAGGTCCACCAGGCCGGGCCAGTCATCGGAGATGATCGGCACACCGCACGCCGCGGCCTCGAACAGACGCACGCTGGGCGAGTGGCCGGCGCGGATCATGTCGGCGCGGGTGACGTTGAGGGTGAACCGCTGGCGGCAGTAGAAGCGGCGGTGCGCGGCCGGTGACACGTGCGCGAGGCGCTCGACGTTCTCGGGCCAGGCAATGTCGTCGGGGTACATCGGCCCGGCCACCACGAAGCGGCGCTCGCGCAACCGCCGGGCCGGCTCCAGCAGCAGCCGCTCCAGCGGAGGCTGGCGGTCGGGGCTGTAGGTGCCCATGTAACCGAGCTCCCATCCCGGCAGCGCCGGCTCCGGCTTGTACAGCTCCGGATCGACCGCGCAGTAGAGCGGCCGCGCCATCGGCGAGCCCAGCTCGCGTTCGATTCGCCGCAGCGTCGGCCCGCCGGTGAACGATAGATACAGGTCGTAAGCGGGGATCTGGGCCGGCGAGAGATACTCGGTGCCGCCCCGCTGCAGGGCAGCCAGCGTGACCGGCGTGTCGATATCGTAAAACGCCAGCAGCCCGCGCGCCTCCGCCCGCGCCCAGTCGCCGACGGCGATTCCCTCGGGCACGTACGAGCCGACGATCACCAGATCCGCGTCGCGCACGGCTGCGGCGTGCCGGGTTCGTAGCTCGTCGAGGCTCCCGTACAGCGTCACCTCCGCGAAGGTCGGGCGCGGCATGTCGCGGTTCTCGGCGTACCAGGGGACGTCGCGCTCGAAGAAGCGAATGCGGTGCCCGCGCGCGGCCAGCGCCTTGGCCAGCGCGCGGTAGGTCGTGGCGTGCCCGTTCCCCCAGGACGAGGTGATCGAGAGGCCCAGGATGACGATGTTCAGAGAACCGTCGGTCACCGACGAGCCGCGCCCGCTCACGCTGACGCCCCCGCCACCACTCGCGCGGGCCCCTCGGCTTCGCCCCGCAGGTCGTCCAGCACGGCCTCGACCCGCAGCGCCCGCTGATCGTAGGTGTGCTCGCCCAGCGCGCGCCGGCGCGAGGCCGCGCCGATCTCACGCGCGCGACCTGGCGTGAGGGCGGCCAGGATGCGCGCAACCTCGGCGCCGTCGCGCGCCACCAGGATCTCGCGGTCGGGCGCGAAGAACGTCTCGACCCCCACGAACGCGTCGGTGACGACACACGCGCCCGCGCCGGCCGCCTCGAACACGCGCGTGGCGGGCGAGTAGCCGAAGCGCGCCATGCTGTCGCGATTCACGTTCAGCACGGCCGTGGTGGACGCATTGAAGGCGTTGTGATCGCGGGTGTAGACGTGGCCGACTGCGCGAACGTTGGGGGGCATCGCCTTGTCGTGCCAGCCGGAGCCGCCCAGCACGAACACGCGCTCGGGCAGCGCGGCGGCCGCGCGCAGGAAGAACTCTTCGACGCGCGCCTCCCGATCCGGCAAGCGGTTGGCGAGGAACCCCAGGTCGCCCGTGAATCGGCCGTCGGGCTCGGCTGGGCGGTGGATGTCGGGATCGAGCCCGTTGTAGATCGGGACGCAGCGCTGGGCGCCCAGCGCCTCGTAGGCGGCCACCACCGGCGGCCCGCCGCCGTAGGTGAAGACCACGTCATAGCGCGGGATCAGCGCGCCGAACGGATCGGGCGTCGCCTCCCCTTCCGCGTCACGGACCCGCTCCAGCGTGGCCGGCGCGTCGACGTCCCAGAACGCGCACAGCGGTCGCGTGCCGTCGGGGCGCCGCAGCTCCAGCACCGCCGCCTCCAGCAGCGCGTCGAAGGCGCCGACGCCGCTGGCCTTGACGACCAGGTCGGCGTCCGCCCCGGCGGCCAGCGCGCGCCGCACGCCGGCCTCGCCCTCCGCCGAGTAGACGACCACCCGCGCCCACGGCGGGTCGGGGATGTCGCGGTGCTTCTGGCGATCGTAGGCGTCGGGTTCGTAAAAGGTCACGGCGTGTCCGCGCGCGGCCAGCGCGCGCAAGATGCCGCGATAGTAGGTGGCGGCGCCGTTCCAGTACGCCGAAACCAGGCTGGAGCCGAAGAAGGAGATCCGCATGGGCGCCCTCACGAAGCCGCCGCGAGCTGCGCGGCACGCGCCGGCGCCACGGCGTCGCCCAGCTCGGTGACGATCTCCAGAAGCTCATCGACCCGGTGTGCGCACGTGTGGCGAGCGGCGATCGTCCGCCGCCCATGCGCCGACAGGCGCGTCGCCAGCCCCTGGTCGGACAGCACCGCGCCCAGCTGGCTGCGCATCTCGCCGCCGTCGCGGGCGGCCAGGTAGTCGCGGCCGACCGCGAACAGCCGCTCCGGATCGCGCCACGGCGCGGAGACCAGCGGGATTCCGCACGCCAGCGCCTCGAACGGGCGGATGGTCGGGATACCGGGCAGCGCCTCCACGTACGGGCGCCGCGGCACGTGGACGGTCACGCGGAAACGCGCGAACACCGCCGGCACGTCGAAGTTGGGCAACCAGCCGGCGTACTCGATGCCGGCGCCGGCCAGCGCGCGGCGGGCCGCCTCGGGATAACGAACGCCGTAGACCCGCGCCCGCAGGCCCAGCGCGCGGACTGGTTCGATCAGGAACTCGTGCAGCTCGGCGGTGCGCTCGTCGTCGCCCCAGTTGCCGATCCAGACCAGGTCCCCCTCGGCCGCCTCGGCCCGCGGCTGGAACAGCGCCGTGTCGGCAGCCTCGTGCCAGGTCCACGCGCGCCGGGCCCAACCGCGTGCCAGGTACAGGTCGCGCAGGCAGGCCCCGAAGGCCAGGACGCCGTCGTACGCGGACAGGTCGAACGCGGACAGCTCCTGTGGCTGCGTGACCGCGCGGTGGTGCGTGTCGTGGAACAACAGCCGGTACCGCCCTGGATTGCGGGCGTGGTGCGCGCCGACCCGCCCTACCAGCGCGGGGTCAGTCCACTCGTGGACGATGACCACGTCCGCCCCGTCGAACGCGGCGTCCAGATCCAGCGCAGCGGCGTCGGCGTAGGGTCGCGCCACGTCGGCCAGCTCGGGGTAGGCGCCCGCGAACCTGGTCAGGGGCTCCGTGCCGTGATCGGCGCACAGGTTGGCGCGGCTCCAGCCGTCGGCGGGTTCGTGGACCACCACTTCGTGGCCGCGGCGCAACAGCTCGCGGGCGACGCCGCGCAGGAAGTGAGCGTTGCCGTGGTTCCAGTCCGAGACGAGCGAGTGATACAGCATCACGAAGCGCATGCGCCGATCTCCTTTTGGATGGGACTGCGTTTGGCCGCGGCGGCGACCATGCGGCCGTAGACGTCGAGCGTCGCGGCGCAGGTCTGCGCGAGCGGAAAGTGTTCGGCGCGCGCCCGCGCCCGGGCTCCCAGCTCGGCCCGCGCCGTCGGGTGCGCGGCCAGCCGCCCCAGGATCGCGGCCAGCGCGCCGGCGTCGTCGGGATCGACGAACAGCGCGGCGCCGTCCCAGTTCTCGCGGAGGCTGTCGATGTCCCCCAGCACCAGCGCGCACCCGTGCTGCGCCGCTTCGAGGACCGACAGCCCGAACGGCTCGTACCGCGCCGGCAGCGCGTAGATCGCCGCCACGGCGTAAGTATCCGCCATGGCGTGGCTGTCGAGCCGCCCCAGGGACACCACGCCGGGGAATTCAGCGGCGACGCCGTCGCCGGGCGCGCGGTCGCCGGCAATCCACACCGGCCAGCCACCGTCGTCCGAGAGCTCGCGCGCGGCGGCGACCAGCGTCAGGATGTTCTTCGCGGCGTCCCACACCCGTCCCGCGGACAGCACGACGTCGCGCTTCCTCACCGGCGGACGAGCAAGCAGAGGCAAGCCGTTCGGGATCACCACCGCCGGCGCCGTCAGGCGACCGTGGCAATCGATCAGCGCGCGCAGCATCGCGGCCGACGGCGCGACGATCGCGTCGGCACCGGCCAGGCCCGCGGCGACGCGGCGCCGGTAGCCGTCCCAGGCGGCGGGCGGGTCCGCGCCGTGAACCGCGCGCCACCAGGACTGCACGCACGAGTGCGCCACCACCAGCTTCGGCGCGTCGAACGGAAGCGCCGCGTGCGCGTACCCGTTCAGGTGGATCACGTCCGGACACAGCCGCGCCGCCAGGTCCTGCAGCCACGTGCCCGCGCGCGCGACATCATCCGCCGCGTCCTCCATCCACTCGAGCTTCAGCGGCGTCGCGTGCACGCTCAGCCCGGGAACGCGCCCCGCGGCAGCGCGCTGATTGGCGTCGGGCGGCGGGCCCATGACGGCCAGGTCGACGGCCACCCCCGCACGCGCCAGCCCGCCGGCCAGCGCCAGCGAATACGTCCACACCCCGCCCACCGCGTCGGCGGTCATCAAGACGCGGCGGACGGCGGCTGTCATCCGGCGCGCCCCTCGAGAACCCGCAGCCGCACGGGCCGCTTTTCCTGCACGTCGCTGAAGCTGTCGAAGCTGCGCAGGTAGTGATCGTGCGCGCGCTCCCAGGCCTGTTCGTCGGGCGGGCCCCACAGGCGCGTGTAGTCGGGCGACCCCGGGTACGGGAACAGCGGCACGGGCTCGTTCGCCCACACCCCGTCCGCCATCAGCTGCTTGCGCCAGGCGGCGACCGCCGCGGGATCGTCCGCCTTCGACTCCATGAGCGTCGCCTGCACGAACGGCACGACCTGCTTGGCGTGAATGAGCCGCTTGGCGAGGTCGTCGGTGGACAGCTTGCACCGCTTGTCCAGCTGCGCGCGCCCCTCGGTGCTGATGCTCTCGACGCCGGCCTCGATGGACCGGCACCCCGCCTCACCCAGCAGGTCCAGCAGCTCGAATGACCAGAGATCGATCCGGGTCTGCACGCCGAACTGGATGTTGCGCGCCGCGATCTCGCGCAGCAGGCGCTCGTCCGGCAGAAAGATCTCGTCGACGAAATAGACGTACTTCGCGCCGGCCGCGATGAGGCCGTCCAGCTCGTCGCAAATCGCCTGCAGCGGCCGCTTGCGGTACTTGTCGCGGTAGTTGTCCTTCGCGCAGAAGGTGCAGTGGTACGGGCACCCGCGCGAGGTCTCCATCTCCGCGCCCGGTCCGTCCGGCTGGCTGTCGAACCGGTGGTGGTGGTGGCCGTGTCGCGCCAGCAGCTCGGCCGGCCAGCGCAGCGGCCCCAGGCGCGCCATGTCGACGGCCCGCGGGCCCCCGTTGACGGCGACGCGGTCGTCTCCGCGCAGCGCCAGTCCCGGGATGCCGCCCCACCCGGCGACGGGCGTCGAGGCCAGGTCGACCAGCGCCTCTTCGCACTCGCCCATGACGACCACGTCGGCGTCCAGCTTGCCCAGCGCCGCGGCCGGCGTCGTCGAGCCGTGCGGGCCGACGGCGATCGCGATCGGCGCCAGATCGCGCAGCGCCGCAATCGTCGCGGCCGGCACGCGCAGCTCCGGCGGCGGGCAGCGCCAGAACAGATACGTGGGGGCCGTGGTGACGACGACCGCGTCGGGCTGCAGCCGTTCCACGCGCGCCCGGAGCTGCGCCTCTTCCAGCCCCTCGAGGTGCGCGTCGATGATCTCGGCATCGTGACCGGCGGCCTGCAGCAGCGCCTGCGCGTACCCCAGCTCCAGCGGCAGGTGCGGCTCGCGGCAGCCGAAGTAGATGCTGCCGTCGAACGTCCAGTGCGGGTTGACGAGGGCCAGCTTCATCGAAGCGCCGATTCCATTCCCCCGGCGGCCGCGGCCAACGGGCGCGTGTCCTCTTCCTGCACCAGCTCGTCGCTGCGCAGGGCCGCCACCAGGCGCTCCAGCCCCTGCCCGACGCCGACGCGCGGTGACCAGCCGGTCGCGCGCCGGAACTTCGCGGTGTTCGACACGTAGTAGCGCTGATCCCCCGGGCGCCACGGCCCGAACTTCAGCTCGGGGCGCGTGCCGATCGAGGCCGTGATCTGGTCGACCAGCTCCAGCAGGCTGACGGCGTGCGCCGGCCCGCCGCCGATGTTGAACGCGTGCCCGACGACGTCGTCCCGGCGCTGCTCCAGCGCGCGCCGCGCCAACTGCATCGCGTCGACCAGATCGTCGACGAACAGCGCATCGCGCACCTGCAGCCCGTTGCCGTAGATCGCGATGGGCTGCCCGGCCATCGCGCGCCGCACGAAGTGGGCGACCCAGCCCTGGTCTTCCGTTCCCAGCTGGCGCGGCCCGTAGATGCAGCTCATGCGGAAGACGCAGGTCGACAGGCCGTAGATCCGCGCGTGATCCAGCACGTACTGATCGGCGCACCCCTTGGAACAGCCATACGGGCTGTAGAAGTCGAGCGCCGCCTGCTCCCCGACCCCTTGCTCGCGCAGGTCGGGGTTGAAGGGGACGTACCGCCCCGCGCGCGCCTCCAGCAAGACGTCCGACAGCGCGCCGTACACCTTGTTCGTCGACGTGAACAGCAGCGTGGGCGGGTTGCTGGCCCGGCGGACCGCCGACAGCACGTTCAGCGTTCCCCGCGCGTTGACCTCGAAGTCCGCCGCCGGGTCGACCAGGCTGGTCGTGACCGCCACCTGCGCGGCGAAGTGGAACACGTGGCGCGCCCGCTCGACCGCGCGCGACAGACGGGCCACGTCGCGCACGTCGGCGACCTCGACGTCGATCCGCTCGCCGTGCCGCGCGCGCAGCCAGGCCAGGTTCCGCGCCACGCCGTCGCGCGACAGGTTGTCGTAGATGATCACCCGGTCGTCGGCCGAGGCCAGGCGATCGGCGACGTTCGCGCCGATGAACCCGGCACCACCCGTGATGAGGACCGGGCGGTCCCCGGCGTCCGCCCGCGAAGCTCCCCGGCCGCTCATATCGCCAGCCCCCGCGCGTAGAGCTCGGCGCGCGCCGCCTCGACGCGATCCTCGGCCGCCTGCCGATCGAGCCAGTCGGCGAGCTCTTCCAGCCCCGCCTCGAACGAGACCTGCGGCTCGAACCCCAGCAACCGTCGGGCCCGGCTGATGTCGCCGAAGCAGTGCCGGATGTCCCCGACCCGGTAGTTGCCGGTGATCTCGGGCATGATGCGCGAGCGTCCCAGCACCGTCGCCAGACGCTCGGCAACCTCGGACACGGTGAACGAGCGCCCACTGGCCACGTTCAGCGCCAGCCCGTCGGCGGCGTTGGTCTCCAGCGCCAGCCGGCAGGCGCGCGCCACGTCGTGCACGCTGACGAAGTCGCGGCGCTGGCGGCCGTCCTCGTTGATGAGCGGCGCCCGGTTGTTCAGCAGCCGCGCGCCGAAGATCGCCAGGACCCCCGTGTACGGGTTCGACAACGCCTGCCGCGGTCCATAGGCATTGAAGAAGCGCAGGGCCACCGTGGGGACGTCGTAGGCCCGCCCCACCAGCAGCGCCAGCCGCTCCGTGTCGTATTTCGTCAGGGCGTACACCGACGGCAGCGTGCAGGTCTTCTCTTCAGGCGTCGGCACCGGCGTCAGCGTGCGCCCCTCCCCGTCCAGCAGATCCCAGATCCCACTTTTCAGCTGGGCGAGGGAGCGCTCTGGGCCCGGGACCAGGTCGCCGTCGGCGGTGCGGTACATGCCCTCGCCGTAGATGCTCATGCTGGACGCGACCAGCAGCTTCTCGACGGGACGCCGCGCGATGAGGTCCAGCAGCGTCGCGGTACCGACGGCGTTCACGTCGGTGTAGCGCGCGACTTCGTACATGCTCTGGCCGACGCCCACCGCCGCCGCGAAGTGCACCACGACGTCGACGCCGTCCAGCGCGCGCTGCAGCCGCCGCTCGTCGCGCACGTCACCGACGATCAACTCGACGTCGTCGTCCAGGTAGTCGGGGCGCTGCGCGTCGGGGCCGTGCACCTGCGGCGCCAGACTGTCGTACGCCTTGACCGTGTCGCCCGCTTCCAGCAACTCGTCGGCCAGGTGCGACCCGATGAACCCGGCGCCACCCGTGATGAGGACTGTTCTCGCCATGACCACCGACGGTGCACATGGCGTGCCGGCCTCTGGCCCGCGGTGCGCGCGGCGTCGCCGCTAGCTCAGCGCACCGTCTGCAACGGCGCCGCGCACGGCGTGCAGTCCCGCGGAAGCCGGCGCCCGCGCTTGCCGCCGTACTCGCGCAGCCGATAGTGAATCGTGCGCGGCGACAGGCCCAGCACCTGGGCCGTCTTCTGTGGGCTGCGGCCGCAGGCTTCGTACGTGCTCATGATGGCGTGGCGCTCGATCTCGGCGAACGTCGCGCCCGGGACGGGCGGCGCGCCCTGGTCGATGCCGACCACCGTCATGCCCGCAGGCAGCGAGTTGGCGACCAGCTCGCTCGACAGCAGCAGCTCCGAGATCGGCTCGCCACGCGACAGCACCAGCGCGCGTTCCAGCACGTTTTCGAGCTCGCGCACGTTGCCCGGCCATTGGTGCGCGCAGAGCACCTGCATGGCCTCCGGCGTGACCTGCGGCTCCGGGACGCCCAGGTCGGCGGCCAGGCGCGGCAGGATGTGATTGACCAGGGGCGGGATGTCTTCGACGCGGGCGCGCAGCGGCGGCACCTCCAGCGCGACGACGTTCAGGCGATAGTAAAGGTCCGCGCGGAAGGTCTTGGCCTCGACCATCTCGCGCAGGTTGCGGTTGGTCGCGGCGATGACGCGCACGTCGACGGAGACCGTCTCGTTGCCGCCGACCCGCTCGAACCGGCGCTCTTGCAGGACGCGCAGCAGCTTGACCTGGATCGCCGGCGAGATCTCACCGATCTCGTCGAGGAAGATCGTCCCGGCGTCGGCCAGCTTGAAGCGCCCTTCGCGGCGCGCCACGGCGCCCGAAAACGCGCCCTTCTCGTGACCGAAGAGCTCGCTTTCGAGCACGGTCTCGACCAATGCCGCGCAGTTCACGGCGACGAACGGCGCGTTCCGCCGCGGCGACGCGTCGTGCAGCGCCTGCGCGAGGCGCTCTTTCCCGGTGCCGGTCTCGCCCAGCAGCAACACCGTCGTGCGCGTCGGGCCGATGAGGCCGATCTGCGACAGCAGCGCCGCCATCGACGGCGACTGTCCGACGAGCCCCTTCGGCGGCAAGGATTGCGGCGCCCGCAGCGGCACGCCCTCGCGCCCCAGACCGGCGCGCCGTTCGAGGGCGGTGGCCACGGCGCGGACCAACTCGGCGCCGAGGGGCTTCGGCAGGTAGCTCTCGGCGCCTTCGCGCATCGCGCGGACCGCCTCGGCCACGGTGGGCTGGGCGCTGAAGAGAATGACGGGCGTCTTCGGGTGAAGGCGGCGAGCGGCGGCCAGGATCGCGAACCCGTTTCCCGCCGGCCAGCGGACCTCCGCGACCACGACGTCAGGCTCCGCGGCCCCCAGCGCGGACAGCGCGGACTCGCTGTCGTTCGCCATCGTCACGCGCGCGCCGGTGCGTTCCAGGATGGTGGCGGCCATCTCAGCCGAGGGTCCCTCCGTCACGAGGACCCTGGCATGCGCGAGGTGGTTTTGGGCGTCGGGCATGAGCTCTCTTTCTCCGAAAGTTGCTCCAAAAAATTTGCACGCGATCTTCTGCGCGGATCCCTCCCTGAAAAACGCAAGGCTGGCGGGTCGAAAGTGCGCACGTCATCCAAACGAGGAATCGGTGATTATCCCGAAATCCGTATCGACCAGGTCTTGACCTGAGGCTGACGCGCGGGTCTTGACGGGCGCGCTGACGGACCGACTTTTGGGTCGCGCGCTGAGCGCGCGGGGAGCCACGCATGCGACATGACACGCGCCAGACGGGCCGACGGCAGTTCATCGCGATGGGTGCGGGCGCCGCGGCGGCCGCGCTGGCGTGGCGCCGGGCGGCGGTTGCCGCCGACGTCCCCAAGAACCCGCAACCCGGCGCGCCCAAGCCCGAGGACGTGAAGCTGCCGGCGGGCGCCAAGATGCCGATGCGCAAACTCGGCAAGACGGGGGTCGAGGTGTCGCTGCTGGGGCTAGGCGGATTTCACATCGGCCTGCCGAAGGATGAAAAGACGTCCAT
>JBJMQQ010000043.1:0-11316 GCA_045802645.1 Polyangia bacterium | reverse complement strand
TTCTCCGGCGCGGACCTCGCGAACCTGGTGAACGAGGCGGCGCTCTCGGCGACGCGCGCCGGGCGGGACAGCATCACGGGCGCGGACTTTTCCGGCGCGCTGGACAAGATCGTGCTCGGCGATCCGCGCGACGCGCGGCTCGACACCAAGGAGAAGACCCGGGTGGCCGTGCACGAGTCCGGCCACACGATCGTCGCGGCGTTCTCGAGCGAGGCCGAGCCGCCACAGCGGGTCAGCATCATCCCGCGCGGGATGGCGCTGGGTGTGACCCAGCAGAGCCCCGGCGCGGATCGCCACCTGATGGCCCAGGCCGAGCTGGAGGCCCGGCTGCGCGTCCTCATGGGCGGTTACGCGGCCGAGCGTCTCGTGCTGGGCAGCATCTCGACGGGCGCCGAGAACGATCTCAAGGAGGCGACCCGACTCGCGTCCCGCATGGTGGCGCAGTGGGGGATGAGCGACCGGTTGGGCCCCGTCTACTACGACGCGGACGCCGAGCACCCGTTCCTGGGCCAGCGGATTGCGACCGACGGTGGAACCAGCGCGGCGACCAGCGCCGCGATCGAGGAAGAGGCGCGCAAGATCCTGTCGCACGCCTACGACCAGGCGACCACGTTGTTGAGCGAGCGGCGCCGCGAGCTGGACCGGCTGTTCGCGGAGCTCCTGGCGCGCGAATCACTGGAGCGCGAAGACCTGATGGCGATCCTGACGCCCGGGACAGCTCCGCCCGCCGTGCAGGCCACCAACGGCGCCTGACGATCTCTCCCTCTCTCTCTCCGTAAATCGGTCGGCGGTCCGCGCCTGACGCGCAACCGTCGTATCTGTTCACCGGAAGTTCAGCCAGTTGTGACCGCCGTCCTGCGGCGAGCGGGCGTAAAGGAATGAGCGCGCACTTCGCGCCTTTCCCCGCCGTTCGCCGAAGGAGGAGTCATGCAGTCCATGCGTCGTTCTGTGCTGGAGACCTTTCGCTGGGTTCCGGCGATGGCACTCCTCGGCGTGTCGCTGCTCGCCGGCGGAACCGCCGCCGCAGAGCAGGACGTCCTGGATGCGGACCTGACCCGCACGGCTGAGCCTGCGCGCCGCGGGCCGGTAAACTTTCTGCCGGAGGCGGTTGCTGCGCGCGTGAACGACGACCGCGCCACCGCGACCACCTGGGCGGGCTATGACGGCGCCAAGCGGGCGCCGCTCATCAGTGTGGAGGTCGACGCGCGCATCGTCGGACGTCTGGCTTTGGTCGCCGGCGCGGGATATTCGGCCGACCTGCCGAACACCGCGACGCGCCAGCTGCGCCCGATGATCGGCGCGCGCGCGCAGCTGCTGGACCAGGCGCGGTTCGGCGTCGACGGCGGCGTGGCTCTGATGTACCGAAAGGACGTCTTCACCAGTGAAGGCGGCTTCATGCAGGCGGCGGTGGCCCTGGAACGGCACCAGGGGCGCGCCCGGGTGCTGGCCAACGTGATGTACGGGCAGGACGGCGAGGCCGACGACCTGCAGGCCGAAGGGCGCGTCGCCGCGATGGTCGAGACCGCCCGCGGTCTCCAGGTCGGCGTCGATAGCCGCTACCGCCACCTTTGGTCCAGCGACCCGCATCGCGCGACCTACGACCGCCCCACCTCCGAGCTCCTGGCCGGTCCGACGGCCTCGTACACCTCCGGCTCGTGGGCCGTGATGGCCGAGACGGGCCTCTCGACGATCCGCACCAACGTCACGCAGAGCGGGCTCATCGCGCTGGCCGGCGTGGCTTCCACTTTCTGAGTGTCACGTCCGCAACCAAGGAGAATGTCGATGAAACGGGCTAAACGTTCGCTCACATTCGGGCTCGCCGCGTCCATGTTGACGCTGGCCCTCACTCTGCCGGCGCGCGCCGAGATCGCGCAGCAGCTCGCGACCGGCCAGCTGGTCACGCCGACGGCGGTGCCGGGAGCGGTGCAGCAGTTCCTGAACCCAGGTCTGCCGGACTACCCGAACTTCATCGCGGGCGAGGCGGTCCGCTCCCAGCTGAGCCCGGACGGCAAAACGCTGGCGGTGCTCTGCGCGGGGATGAACTCCCTGGACAAGCCGGACGGCACGACCGACGTCCCCAATTCGACTCAGTACATCTTCGTCTATGACGTGTCGGGACGTCGCCACCAGCACCCGGTGCTGAAGCAGGTCATCAAGCAGACGAACGCGCACGTCGGCCTCATCTTCTCGCCTGACGGAAATACGCTCTACGCCTCCAGCGGGCGCGACGACTCCGTCAACGCGTACGTCAACGTGGGCGGCGCGTGGACGCTGGGGACGACCATCGCGCTTGGCCACGCGAACAAGGGGGTCGGCGTCGGCGTGAGCCCGAACGCCGCCGGACTGGGCATCTCGCGCGACGGAAAGACGCTGGTCGTCGCCAACAACTACAACGACTCGATCAGCGTGATCGACACGGCCACGGGCACCGTGCGCTATGAGCACGACCTGCGCCCGTTCTTCGCCAACAACGAGGGCGTCAACGGCGCCGCGGGCGGCACCTATCCGTTCACCGTCGTCGTCAAGGGGAACAGCGTCGCCTACGTGTCCTCCGATCGCGACCGTCAGGTGGTGGCCGTCGACATCAGCGCGCCGACCGCCGGACACCTGGTCAAGCGCATCCAGCTGGACGGCAACGCGCTGGGGATGACGCTGGACGCGTCGGGCGCGCGGCTGTTCGTCGCGCAGGACAACGCCGACCAGGTCGCCGTCATCGATACGGCCAGCAACGCCGTGATCACGAAGATCGACGCCCGCGGACCGGTTGGTCTGCTGCCGGGGTCGCGCGACGGTGACGACGATCGGGACGATCACCCGGGCCGCCGCTTCACGGGCGCGGCCACCTTCTCTGTCACGCTGGCACCCGACGGCCGGACTCTCTACGCGGTGAACGCCGGCTCGAATTCGATCGCGGTCATTCCGCTGCACGGCGACGGCGCCTACCGGGTGGCCGGCCTGATTCCCACGGCCTACGAGCCCCACGACATCACCTTCAGCCAGGACGGCCGGACGATGTACATCGTCAATGGCAAGAGCGTGACCGGCCCGAACCCCGGCCACCTCTCGAGCCAGACCGCGGCCATCACGTACTTCATGTATCCGGGCGGCAACGCGCTGGCGTCCGCGCTGGCCAAGGGGAGCAACCAGTACCAGTTCCAGCTGGAGCGCGCCTCCCTGGTGACGGCGCCCGTGCCGGAGCGCTGGGAGCTGGATCGGCTGACCGAAAAGGTCGCTGCGAACAACTTCTACACGGGCGGCGTCACGGAGCACGATCGACGGACGGCGGAGTTCCTGCACCGGCACATCAAGCACGTCATCTACATCGTGAAAGAGAACCGCACCTTCGATCAGATCCTGGGTGACCTGACGAACGGCGCGAACGCCGACGAGTCGCTGGTGCAGTTCGACAAGACCATCACGCCGAACTTCCACAACCTGGCCAGCAACTTCGTCACGCTGGACAATTTCACGGACCCCGGCGACGGCAGCATGGACGGCTGGTCGTGGAGCCTGCAGGGGCGGGTCACGAACACCGAGACCATCACGCAGCAGCTCAACTACGCGTTCGTGAACCGCGGGTTGTCGTACGAGTCCGAGGGGTCGAACCGCAACGTGCCGGTGAACTTCGCCACCGTCGCCGAACGGGATCTGGCCTCGGGGCCGGACGGCACGACGGCCTATTCGACGGCAACGGCCGCGCTGCCGGGTGGCACCGACAACGTGCTGGCCGGCAACGGCAATCACGCGTCGTCGGATGCGCCCAAGGTCGAGCAGGGCGGCTACATCTTCGACGCCGTCCTGCGCGCCGGCGGCACCGTCCGCGACTACGGGTTCCTGGTGAACAACATCGGCACGATCGGGACGATCGCGGCGCCCGTGACCGATCCCTACGGGGCCGGTATCGTGCAGGTGAGGTCGCTGACGCCGTCGCTGGCTACCCGGACGGACGTCTATTTCCGCGGCTACGACAACAACTACCCCGACGTCTGGCGGTTCAAGGAGTGGAAGCGCGAGTTCGACGGGTTCGTCGCCAGCGGCAAGTTGCCGAGCCTGGAGATGGTGCGCTTCAGCCACGACCACATGGGCAACTTCGCGACGGCGCTGGGCGGCATCAACACCCCCGAGACGCAGCAGGCGGACAACGACCTGGCTGTCGCCAAGTTGATCCAGGCCGTGGCCCAGAGCCCGTATGCCGCCGACACCCTGGTCATCGTGACGGAGGACGACTGCCAGGACGGCCCCGACCACGTCGACTCGCACCGCGCCACCGCTTACGTCGTCGGTCCCTACGTCAAGCAGGGCGCCGTCGTCAGTACCCACTACGGCCAGGTCAACGTGCTGCGCACGATCGAGGACATCTTCGGGACGAAGCACCTGAACCTGAACACCGCGTTCCAGCCGCCGATGTCGGATGTGTTCGACACTCATTCGTCCGCTGCCTGGACGTACACCGCCCAGGCCTCGACGGTGCTGGCTGGCACGGCAGTCGCGCGGGCCGGTGGCGGCCTGGGCGTCAAGTACGCGAGCGGCCGGATCGTCAGGCCGAAGCACGGGGCGAAGTACTGGGCCAAGGTCACGGCGGGATTCGACTTCTCCGACGCTGACCGCGTGCCGGCGGGGCGATTCAACCGCGTTCTCTGGCGGGGCCTCAAGGGCGGAAAGCCGTACCCGGCGAGCCTGATGAACGCCCGCCAGGTGGCCGAGCGCGACGACGACTGACGGAAATTCGATCCGGGGAAAGGGAGGATGGGGAGGGGAGTGGGAGAACTGCGGCGCGGATCCCTTTTCAAAGGGCTCCGCGCCGCGGGCATTCAGCGGCGGCGGCGTCTCAGCGCCGTCGCCACCAGGATGCCCAGGCCGAGGAGGGCGCCGGACGTGCTGCCCTGTCCGGCCGCTCCGATCGCGCAGTTGCAGCCGGACCCTCCGCCGTTGTCGCCGGGCGGCTGGCCGTCCGGGCCTGCGGCGCCCGTCGTGACGGAGCCGCCGGTGCCACCACCGGTCGGGCTGCCGCCTGCGCCGGCCGACGTGCCCTGACCGCCGCTGCCCGTCGTCGTGCGGCCGCCGGTGCCGACGCTGCCGCCGGTTCCGGTCGCGCCGCCCGCTCCGACGCTGCCGCCCGTTCCGGGAGCGCCGCCGGTTGCCGGACCGCCGGCCGTGCCGCCGGACTGGCCCTGTCCGCCCGTGCCGGCTCCGCTGCCGCCCGCGCCCGTGGCCGTCGTTGCGCCGTACTCGTAAGCGCCCAGATCCGGAGCGGCGCCGGCGAACGGCAGCATGACGTCCTTGCCCTTGTCGATCATCTGGCTGCCCGCCTTCAGCTTCATGAACGGGATGTCGGGCAGGCTTCCGTCGGCCTGTCGCGGGCCCATGAAGTCGGCGTCGTCGACACTGGCGAAGTCAGCGGTCGACGGCGTGATGTTCAGATCCCAGGTGTTCGCGGCCGTGTCGACGCCGGTCATGTTGGCGTTCTTGTTCGGAAAGCCGATGTTGTTGCGCATGATGTGAACCAGCGACCCGGTCAGCGTGATCGTCATCGACGTATCGCCCGACGGGCTGGCCAACATGTTGTATTGCGTGCCGTTGTTGTACGACGTGTTGTTGGTCCAGGTGTTCCCGCCCGACGAATGGTTGGCGTAGAAGCCCGCGGCGGTGTTCTTCCAGGCCACGCAGTTCCTGATCACGTGGCGGATGCCCGTCTTGCTGCTTCCCGCCTTGAAGCCGTTGCCGTTGCCAGAGCCCGGCTTGCCCGTCCCCGAGTTGATGGTGCCGTTGCCCATCGCCCAGCTGTTTTCGAAGGTGACGGGGACCTCCTGCGAGATGAGGTCGTACCCGTCGTCGGAGTTCCACCAGGCGCGACAGCCGCGATAGATCGTGCTGGGCCCGCTGGTCTGGTAGTGACAGCCGAAGCCGTCGGCGTTCTGCCCGGCGCCCTGCGCGGCGTTGGCGTCGTAGTTGTCGTGTGAATCGCAGTTGAGAACCAGGTTGCCGCCGTTGCCCTTGGCGATGGAGATCCCGGGTCCGCTGTTGTGGTGGGCGTTGAGCAGCTCGTAGGTGTTGTTGCTGGCGCCGACCGCCCACAGACCGTTGTTGGACACGGTGCCCGGCATCGGGACGTGCGAGATCTCGATCCCCTTGAAGTGCAGCCACGACCCCGTCACGTAGAACCCGGCCGAGGTGGCGCTGGCCGAGAGCTGAAGCTGCGAGAAGTCGAAGACCGGCGTCTCGCCCGCGTAGGCGAAGTAGTTGATGCGCTTGCTGTCCGATTGACCGCTCTTCGCGAAGTTGACGCCGGCCATGCTGGAGGCGCCGCTGGCCACCTTGTAGGTCCCGCCGCGGATGTAGACCGTGTCACCGGCCACCGCCACGTCGACCCCCTTTTGCAGCGTGGCGAAGGGCTGGGCCATCGTCCCCGGGTTCGAGTCGCTGCCCTTCGTGTCGACGTAGTAGTCGGCCGCCTGGACGCTGGCGGCCGCCGAAACGCCCAGACAGAGGATCGCCAGGCTGATCGGTGCCTTCATCCCCCAGTAAGGGGGAGCGGCCGCCGGATCGCTGCAGGCTTGGCGCAACGCGATAGCGGCACTCGTTTTTCGACGGCCCGCCCTTTACCCTGCATGGCAAAAGGCCCCTCACTGCGCGGTTTCGGGTTTCTGGTGGTGGCGGTGGCGGGTGTGGCTGTGACGTCGCGGGTTTACGCCGCCACCAGCGGCAACAACGGCACGCACGACCCCTCGCGCATGATCGCGAGCAACGGAAAATTCTACGTCTACCCGACGGGCGGCGGGACCATGGTCTCGTCCGACGGGTTGGCCTGGTCCGGCGGCACGGCGCCAGCCTGGAACCGCAGCCTGCTCTCGGGTAACGAAGGCATCTGGGCGCCCGACATCATCTATCTGAACGGCAAGTACATGCTGTTCTACTCGATGTACTCGTCCGCCAAGGCGAGCGCGATCGGACTCCTGACGTCGCCCACGCTGGACCCCAGCGCTGCCGGGTACAAGTGGACCGACCAGGGCGCGGTCGTGACCGGCCCCGCCGGCGTGAGCTTCTCGATGATCGATCCCTGCCCGGTGCTGGACGGCGACGGAAACCTCTGGGTCTCCTGGGGCGGCGGATACCCGTTCCCGACCACCGCCGACTCGATCTGGCTCACGCGGTTGGACAACGACACCGGCAAGCCGCTGACGTCGGATACGGCGTACATGCCGCCGAACCATCCGGGGCACCCGCTGGAACAGGGGCACAAGGAAGGCTCGTACGTCTACTATCACGGCGGCCACTACTACCTGTGGTGGCAGACCGGCAGCTGCTGTAGCGGCGCCTCCAGCTCGTACACGATGCATGTCGCGCAGGCGACCAGCATCACGGGGCCCTACACGGGCGATCGGACCTTCTACTCGAGCACCGGGTCGATGCACGGCCCTGGGCACATCGGCATCTACGACAAATGCGGCGCTAGCCGGTTCACCTATCACTACTACACGGACGCCGGGAACTCGATCCTGGGCGAGAACGAGCTGACATGGGGCAGCGACGGCTGGCCAGTGGCCGGCGCCGAATCGACCACGCCGCTGACCGCGTGCAACGATCAGGGCAACGGCGGCGCGTCGGGGAGCAGCAGCGGCAGCGGCGGCACATCCCCAGGTAGCGGTGGCGCCGGCGGTCGGTCGGGCGCGGCGGGAGCGCCCGGCCGCGGTCCCGGCGGCAGCACGTCGACGGGAACCGGCGGCAACGACACGGGCGGCACCGTGGGGACCGGCGGCTTCTCGGCAACCGGCGGAACGACCGGCACCGGCGGTACGCCCGCCAGCGGCGGAACGACCGGTGCCGGCGGCACGACCGGAACGGGGCAGGGCGGCGCCGGCGATTCACCAGCCGGCGTCCAGCAGACCGAAGGCGGGTGCAGCTGCGACGTCCCCGGCGCCGCCGGAACGGGCGCGGGCAGCGCGCTCGTCTTGTTGGGCCTTGCGCTGGCGGCCGGTCGCCGCCGCGGCGGCGCCAATGGTTCGGGCGCGTAGCGGATCGCTGCCTCAGCGGGCGGAGCCGAAGCGTACCTGGACGCCGACGTCGGCGGTCGCGGCGAGCGCCAGCTGACGAAACAGCGTCGCGTCTGAGCCCGCTATGGTGAAGCGGTAGCGCGTGAGGGGCAGGACGCCTTCGAAGCCGACCCGAACCGCCACCGCGCCCGCGAGCGCGACGGTCGCCTCCAGCGCCGCTGCGGCGGCCACCCAGGCGCGCTGGCCGGGCTGGGCGCGGTCCCCCGACAGGAGGGCCGCGTCGAGGAGGCCCAACGAGGGGCCACCACACGCGTGCGCGTCGACGCGGCCCAGGCGTCGCAGCCGCACGCAGGCCCGGACGTCACCGCGCGCGAGACCGACCGTGAACGGTGTGTTGCCCGCCACCTCCACCGCCGGAAAGATCTGCGCGCGGACGGCGATCTCGAGGCGCTCACCGAGTGCGGCCGCTGCGCCAACGCCGGCGCCCAGGGACGCGCGCGGCAAGAGGCCCGCCTGCGCGACCATGGCCAGCTCGGCGCGCCCGGCGGCGGCGCGCCCGGGAGGCGGGGCAGCCTGCACGACCGGAGGCGAGCTTGGCGTTGCCAACGCTGCCGCTGGCCGGGGCGCAGCCGAGAACGCGGCTGCCGGATCGATCGCCAGCGCCACGGCCAGCACGACGGATTCGCTCAACACGGCGCAGTCCGCCGACTGACTCTTGAGCTCGCGCGACGGCGGCTGGAGATCGCGGGGGTGCGCGCGCACGGCGATCTCGGCCGTCCAGGCGTCGCCTGAACGACGAATCACGGCTTCGACGGCGCGGCTCGCCCGCGCGTCGAACGGATCGCTGCCCAGGCGCTCGCGCACGCGCGCTTCCAGGGTCGCCGCGTCGATGCAGGGGCCGGTGCCCGGCAGGCGGACCAGGTGCAGGCGCACCGGCTCGCCCCCGGCGGCCACCGGCGACCACGCCAGCAGCGCCACAGTGAACGCGACCACTAGGGCGCGCCGAGCGTGGGGGTGCACAGCGCGGAAGCGTTGCAGTAAGGCGCGGTGCATGCACCCGCGGCGGCGAGGCGGAAGTGGAGTTGCTGGCTGCGCGTCGTGCAAGCGTCGGTCCCCGGGCTCTCGGGACCGCCGATGTTCAGGCTGACGTCCCACCCCATCTTGCCACCAGACGCCGGCGCCCAGGCGTCGACGTCCAGGTCGGTCGCGGTGACCAGCGCCTCGACCGCGTAACCCGTCGCCGTCGGGACCGCGACGAAGTTGCCGGAGCTCCACGGGCCGAGGTCGGTGGAGTCGGTGGAGGCGCCCGAGAATACGAAGCGCTGGCCCCGGTGCACCGTCGTGACGCCGTCGGCCGGCGCCGCGATCACGAGCTGCATCGTGCCGGGGACGTCGTAGCCGGGGGGATGCGCGATGACGCCGTCGTCGTCGACGAAGAGCTCGACGCCGTCGCCGCAATAGGCCAGCGCGTCTGCTGGTGCCGGGTCGCGCGTCGCGTCCTCGACGGAGGCGAAGAAGTAGAGCCCGTCGGGACGGTAGGCCAGGCTAAATCGCGCGGGCGCGCCGGTCCACGAGTAGAGGACGAGACCGGGTTCGAGCTGGCCGTCGATCACGGCGCCGGCCGCGAGCGGCGGGATACGATCGCACAAGACCGCGGCGTCTTGCGACTGCGCCAGGGGCCAGTCGACCGAGCACGCCGCGGCCGTCGCCGCAACCCAGAGGACCAGCGGCCTCATCTGCCGCGCAAAATTTCGTCGAGGCGATCGGCGTAGATGCTGTTGGGCGCGGCCGCGCGGAGCTCTCGACCGCGCGCTTCGGCCTGGCGCCGCCGCCCGAGCGCCACCAGCGCCTCGATCTCGATCAACTGGCGTTCGGCGGCCAACTGCCCTTGCGGGTAGCGCCGGGCGTGACTCCGGGCCAGGGCCAGCGCGCGGTTTGGATTGGCCGCCAGCGCACGGTGTGCCTCGTTGAGGAGGTGCTCCTCGCCCACCAGGCCATCCTCCGCGTTCCGGGCCGGCGCGTTCGCCTGGCGCGGGTGTGGCGTTTCCCCGCGCGGCGCCGCTGACGGAGCAGGAACCTCCGCGGGGGCGGGCGCCAAGACTCGCACTGCGACCGGCACTGCGACCGGCGCGGCCGGAACGGGGGACGATCGCGGCGCCGATCGCGACCGCAACGCCCCGACGCCCGCCGCGGCGGCGCTGGCGACCAGCAACCAGGGGAGCGCCCTCGCCAGCCACCGAGCGGGGGGCGGATCGACGGTCGCGACGACTCTGGCCAGCTTCGCCTCGATCGCGGGCGGCAGCGGTTGCGGCTTGTGCGCTGCGCGAAAGAGCGTGCGCAGCTCATCGGGCGCGTCGGAGGTTGCTTCGCGGATGCGCGTCGGGTCACTCACGTCCGCCCTCCCGCCATCCGGCGCGCCGCCGTCGCGAGCTTGCGCCGCGCGTGGTGCAGGCGCGAGTGAACGGTTCCGACGGGAACGCCGGTCAGCTCCGAGATCCGTGCGCAGCTCAGCTCTTCGATCTCGTACATCACGACGATGGCGCGATGCGCGGGATCCAGCGTGTCCAGGAGGCGGTCCAACTTCGCCTGGCGCTCGAGATGTTCCAGTCGCTGGTCAGGCGCGTCTCCTGCGGCGTGCCAGTCCGTCACGGCGCTGGCCTGCGCTTCCAGTCCCAGGCCGTCCGTCCGCTCGCGACGGCGGAAGGCGCGGCGCCGATGCCGCGCGACACAGCGCAGGCAGATGCCGTAAAGCCAGGCCGACAGCTGCGCGTCCGGGCGATAGGAGTCGGACCGCCGGTGAACGACCACGAACACGTCCTGAAACACGTCTTCCAGGTCGGTGCGTCTGACGCCCATGCGCTGCAGCGTGAGCCAGACGAACTGTCGATGGCTGGCGTAGACGGCGCGCGCATCGAACGCGGCCTCACTGTCCATCGCCGCGGTCGCCGGCAGCTGGATGGGGTCACGCAACAATGATGACGAATCGCGGCGCATGGTTCACGCGAGCTCCGCCCGGTCACTGAGTATACGTCCGGGCGATTGTCGTTCGCCGCGGAAGATTGTTTGAAGCGACGGGCGGTGACCGAGCATTACCTTACGAAATGCGCCGAATCGCTCTCGTGGCCCTCACGTTGTGGACCGCCTGTTCTGGGTCGTCGTCGTCGCCGGACGCGTCGCGCGGACAATCGGGCGGCGGGCCGGCGGGGGACACGGGAGCCAGCGGGGGAAGTGGCGGCGCCGGGCGAACGACGGACACCGGCGGCAGCTCCGTGGGCGGGCATCCGAGCGCCGGCAGCGGCGGCGCGCACGCGACGGGCGGCAGCGG
>JBJMQQ010000042.1:0-6272 GCA_045802645.1 Polyangia bacterium | reverse complement strand
CGGCGACAGGGCCCGCAGCCGGTCCCGATCCAGCGCCACCCTGCAGCCCAAGAAGCCCGAAGCGGGGCAAAACAGGATCACGCCGGCGTTCATCCGCTCGTCGCGGTCGACGCGCGGGACGACCTGCACGACGACGTAGTCAAACGCGCGTCGCTCGGACACGATTTGCCTCGTCGAGAATCCGCGGAAGCGCCGCGCGCCGCACTTGCAGCCAGGTCAGGTACGCCGCGCGCAGCCCCTCGCCGGCCTCGCCCAGCCAGCCGTCGGGGACGGCGGCGACGATGCCGCTCACCCGCGCGTCGTCCAGGGCCGCGCCCATTCGCGCGCCCGCCTCGGCCAGGCGATCGGCGAACGGCAGCAGCACATGTTCGCCGGTGCGCGCGAACGGCCGCTCGGCCGAGGCCGTGAGCTCGGCCGCCGACATCGTGCCGTCCCAGCCGTGGTGCCAGTAGAGTGCCGCGCCGTTGTCGATGAGCCACAGCGCCTCGCCCTGCCACAGCAGGTTCGGGTTGCGGGCGGTGCGATCCACGTTGGCGACGTACAGGTCGAAGGCCACGATCGCCGACGCCAGCGCGGCGTCGACGGGGCGTCGCGCCGCCACGTCGTAGCCCAGCGCGCCCGACAGGAAGCCCATCGCCAGGTTCGTCCCCGCGCTGCGAACCAACAGCTCCTGAATCTCCTGGTGCGGCTCGCTGCGGCCAAGCGCGGCGTCGATCTCGATCAGCGCCAGCTCCGGGATCGGCAGGCCGGCGGCCCGCCCCACTTCCCCGGCGATCAGCTCGGCGGCCAGCGCGCGGCCCCCCTGCGCGGCGGCCTGGAACTTCGCGACGTAAAGCGCGCCGTCGTCCGCCTCGACCACGGCGGGGACAGAGCCGCCTTCCCGCAAAGCGGTCACATAGCGGGTGGCGGTCAGGCGCCGCAACGGCGTCGCGGCGGGAGGGGTCGAACCAGGCGCGCTCATCGGCACCCTAGTTTGTCACGAGACCCATCGTGAGCTGGCTCTCGAAGTCGGGGTCGCCCGGGTTGCCGTAATCCGAGACGATCACGAACGCCTCACCGCCCAGCGTGGCGTTGGCGTGCTTGGGCGTCACGGTCAGGTGAATCACGTCGCCGTTGCGCCCCGCGGACTTGTCCAGCGACAGCACCAGCCCCGGCGTCGCGCTGGTGCCGATCGCCGTGTCGTAATCGTAGGCGCTCACCGTCCAGGTCTTGTCGGTTGGCGCCGCGCTGAACAGCGTCACGGCGATCGTCTTCTTCTGACCGATCGGGATGTTCAACCCCTGGGTCCTGAAGCCCGCCGCCACCGTGCTGTCGGTGATCGCGCCCAGCGCCGGGAAGCTGTTCAAGTACGGCGTGGTGGTCGCCGACGGCACGCACGGGTTGTCGCCGCGGGCGGCCGCCGCGTTCGACCAGGACCGCTGGACCATGTACGTCGACCCGGCGGGGACGACGTTGGCGTCGTCGTTGAACTCGCACATGTCGGCGATCTCGCCGTCGGTGACCAGCGTCCAGACGGCGTCGTCGGCATCCTCTTGCTCGAACGCGGGGTTGCTGAACGGCAGCGGATCGGTGGCTGCCTCGTAGAGCTCGTGGCTGACGGCGATCGTCCGCTCTTGCGTCAGCGTGATCGCCGGCCCGTCGAACCCGGGACAGGCGCACGTGACCGCGTACGGCACGGTGGTCGTACCCGCGCGAGCCTCGGCGTGGTAGCCGTCGAACTCCGTGCAGCACGCCCCGTCGCCGTCTTGCTCGATCGTCCCCTGCGGCAGCAGGAACAGATAGACCGTCTCCGGATCGGCGGCGCCCCAGGGCGGATTGACGCCGGTCGTGTTGGCGGCCAGCACCGACTGCAACGTGCCGTCGGCGGTCGTCCGCGGCGCCGCGGTCGTCATCGTGACCGCCGGGAGCACCGTCAGGGCGCCGACACCGTACTCACCGGTGACCTGTCCCCAGACCCCCGAATCCGCCAGCTCCCGTAGGAACGACTGGATGTCGGCGGCGCCCGTGTCTCCCGCATAGACGATCGGCAAGACCTTGGGGGCGCTGAGCACCGGACCGCCCAGGTTGACCACCTGCGGCAGCGGCGGGTGCGACATGCCGGCACCGCCTGCCCCGCCCGTCCAGCCGGTCATGACCGCGCCGGGCGCGCCAGCCGTGCCCCCGCCGCAACCGGCCGCCGCCATCAGCGCCAACGCGCACAGGGAGACGGAGCGCTGTCTGATCCCCGGCAAACCTCCGCCAGGATACAGCCAGCTATGCCGGATCGCTCAGTGAACGATGAAGGGCGGCCGCACCAGAGCGGGCGCGTCCGACAGCGGCGACGATTCCGGATGGAATCGCGCCGGCCCGGGCATCGGCGTCAGCTCCATGTCGCGCGTGCCGTCCAGCGCCGGGTCACCCGGCGGCGGAAGCGACGGCGGCTCGGGGGGCGCCGCGCCGTTCGGGTACGCACGCCGGCGGCGCAGGTACTCCCGCGGCGTCAGGTGGCGCTGGGCCCGGAACACACGGTGGAACTGGGCGTAGCTGCCGAAGCCCGCGGCGAGCGCGGCCTCCAGCAGGCTGGGCCGGCCGCCGTCGACCAGGACCCAGAAGCGGTCGAGCCGCAACCGGTTCCGGTATTCGACCAGCGACATCCCCATGTCACGCTTGAAGACGCGTGCCAGGCGGCTGACGCTGATTCCCAGCTCTCCAGCGATCTGCTTGCCGCCAAGGCTTGGGTCCTTGGCGAGCATGGTGACCGTGGCGCTGACGGCGCGGTGTTTGGAGGGGCGAAGAGGCACCGAGGTCATTTGTTGGCGGGCTATCACGGTGATCTCCCTATTCCCGGCAGTGCCGGGTTCGGTCACGGGCTGATCGCACACGCCACAAATGAGAGAAGGAAGACCGCGCCTGGTCCCCTTTGGGTAAAGGGGCGCCGCGCGGCGCCAATTGCACGATTTCGACAGCCCGATGCCGGAGCGAGTCAGGTTGGCTCCGCCCACTGGCGGGGCGCGGTGCGAAGGGTGTTCGTGCCCAGCCGGTCGCACCAGGCTTCGAAGGCGGCGCGCGGCACGCCCCGGAACCGAAGGTCGTCCAGGGACTCGGTGAGCGGGACGGTCTCGACCAGCGTGGCCAGCCGCCGGTACAGCGCCGCTTCCTGGCGGTGGGAGGCCAGCGTCGCCGCCAGCTCGTCCGCACGGCGCGGGCGCACGGTCCAGGCGCCCGGATCGTCGGGGATGTCTTCCAGGTGCGGGTAGGCCCCCAGTAGCGCGGCGGCGCTCTTCTCGCCGAACCCGGTCAGTCCCGGGATGCCGTCGGCGGTGTCGCCGGTCAACGCCAGGAAGTCGGGAATGCTGGTCGGCGCGAACCCGCGGATCGCGCGGAACGTCGCCTCGTCGGTCAGCTTCTTCTGGCGGCGGTCGACCTGCACGACGTGGTCACCGCGCAGGCATTGCCCCAGGTCCTTGTCGGGGGTGAGGATGCGGACCTGACCGACGCGGCCGCCGAACAGCCGGGCCCCCGTCGCGAGCCCGTCATCGGCCTCGTGCTCCCGCATCGACCAGACCGTGACGCCGATGGCGCGCACCGCCTCCTCGACGGTGTCGAACTGCTCGCGCAACTCGGGCGGCACCCCTTCGTCGCTCTTGTAGCCGTCGAACAGGTCGTTGCGGAACGACCGAATCGGGTTGTCGAACGCGACCGCGATGTGGGTGACCGCCTCGTCGGCGTCGTGCAGCAGCGCCAGCAGCGACGAGACGACGCCGACCGTCGCCTTTCGATCGGCGCCCGACGGATCGCGGTGGTCAGGGCGCTTGGCGTAGTGCGCGCGGAAGAGCTCGTACGTGCCGTCGACCAGGTGAAGGCGGGCCGCGTCCATCTCTAGCGGTCCTCGATCCAGCCGAGGAGGCGTTCGGCGGGCCAGCAGTTGGCGATCTGCGCAGGGTCGACCCAGGCGCGGGCGGCGTGCAGCGCCGCGTAGCGCGCCCGGTCCAGCTCGTCGACGCGGTGGGCGTCGCTGTCCAGAAGGAACGTGACGTTCCGGCCGCGCAGGCGGCGCAGCGCCTCCTCGGACAGATCGAGCCGCGGCAGCGCACCGTTGATCTCCAGGGCGGTGCCGGTCTCCTCGGCCGCAGCGCCGACGGCTTCGATGTCGAGGTCGATGGGCGGGCGCCCGCCGATCATCCGGGCCGACAGGTGACCGATCATGCGGACGGCCGGATCGCGCATGGCGGTCACGACCCGATTGGTCTGGGCGGCGCGATCCAGGTCGAAGTGGTCGTGGACCGAGGCCAGGCACCAGTCGAACTGGCGGCGAAACTCCAGGTCGTAATCCAGCTCGCCCGCGGGGCCGATGTTCAGCTCGACGCCGTGGAGCAGGCGCAGCTTGTCGCCCAGCTCGGCCTGCAGCGCCCGGAACCGCTCGCGCTGGGCGAGCAGGGTCTCGCGCGGAACGCCGGACACGGTTCCTTCGGCGTGGTCGGTGACGGCCAGCACCTTGTAGCCGCGCGCAATGGCGCCGGCCACCATCTCTTCCAGTGTCGAGCGGCCGTCGCCCGACACTGTCGTGTGCAGGTGGAAGTCACCGGACAGCGCCGGAATCGCGGCCGGCAGCGCGCCCCGTTCGGCGGCTTCGATCTCGCCGCAATCCTCGCGCAGCTGCGGGGGGATGAAGGGAAGGTCCAGCGCGCGGTAGATCTGCTCCTCGGTCTCGCTGGCGACGACCTTGCCGCCTTCGATCTCGGACAGCGCGTACTCGTTCAGCGTGAGCCCGCGCGCCAGCGCCCGCATGCGGAGCT
Organism: Polyangia bacterium; assembly: GCA_045802645.1. GTDB lineage: Bacteria > Myxococcota_A > Polyangia > Fen-1088 > Fen-1088 > JADGRB01. The sequence continues at coordinate 1,497 of JBJMQQ010000042.1, read as the reverse complement.
TGATGTTGTGCCCCTTCGAGCCCGTGAAGTAGAGCAGCGCCGCGCCGATCTGGTGCGGCGCCACGACGCGCAGGTCGACCTGTGTCCCGCGACGCGTGACGACGGTGGTCTTCGAGTCGCCGCGTCCCAGCACCCGGTCGACGAAGCTCATCGCCAGGAACGCCTCGGTCACCGGGCCAGGCGTGTCGGAGGCGACGATGATGTCGACGTCGCCGATCGTCTCGCAAAAGCGCCGCAACGACCCGCACGCCTCCGCGTGAACGACGCCGGGAAGCTCGCGCATCGCCGCCGCGATCCGCTCGGCCAGCGGCAGCGCGACGGAGATGGGCGTGCGCTCCAGCGGGCCCTGCGCCTCCAGGCGGGCCAACGACTGGGCCAGCTTCTCCTCGGACTTCTGCCCGAAGCCGGCCAGGTTGCGGAGCTTCTTGTCGGCCAGCACGCGCCGCAGATCGTCGATCGACTCGACGCCCAGCTCGACGCGCAGCCGCTGCAGGGCCTTCGGTCCCAGCCCCTGGATCCGCAGCAGCGCGACGACGCTGGGCGGGTGCTTCTGCCGCAGCATCTCGAGCTTGGCGACCTTGCCCGTGTCCAGCAGCTCGCGGATCTTCTCGGCGGTGCTCTTGCCGATCCCTTCGATCTTCTGAAGGTCCTTGGCCGTGAGGCGGCCGACGTCGCCCGCGTGGGCCGCGATGCCCTGGGCGGCGCTCTCGTAGGCCCGCACGCGGAACGACTGGGGGTCCTGCTCGTCGAGCATCGTGAGCTCGGCCAGCTCGCGGAGCATCTCGAGCACCTCGTTTTTGCTGTCGGCCATCCGTGAGTTGTAGCCTTGCCGGGATGGTCAGCAAAGCGAAGAAGGACGACGCCGAGGTCCTGACCCTCGGGGGGCGGCCGGTGCGCATCAGCCACCCCGCCAAGCCGTACTTTTCGCGCGAGGCCAAGCTCTCGAAGCTGGACATCGTCCGCTACTACCTGGCGGTCGCGCCGGGGGCGCTGCGCGGCATCCGCGACCGGCCCATCGTCCTCAAGCGGTTCGTCGACGGGGCGGAAGGCGAGGCCTTCTACCAGAAGCGCGCGCCGGAGCAGCGCCCGGAGTGGCTGCGGACTGTCACGCTATCGTTCCCGTCGGGGCGTACGGCCGAAGAGGTGGTCGTCGACGACGAGGCCGGGCTGGCTTTCGTGGTGAACCTGGGCTGCCTCGAGCTGCACCCGCACCCGGTGCGCGCGGGCGATCTGGACCACCCCGACGAGCTGCGCGTGGATCTGGACCCCGGACCGGGCGTCGCCTGGGACGACGTCCGCCGGGTCGCGCTGGAGGTCAAAGCGCTGCTGGAAGAGCTGGGGCTGACGGGGTGGCCGAAGACCAGCGGCTCGCGCGGCATGCACGTGAACGTGCGGATCGCGCCGCGCTGGACGTTCGACCAGGTGCGCCGGGCGGCGCTGGCCCTGTCACGCGAGATCGAACGGCGCGCGCCGTCGCTGGCGACGTCCAAGTGGTGG
>JBJMQQ010000041.1:0-6984 GCA_045802645.1 Polyangia bacterium | reverse complement strand
TCGTCCGGCGTCTGCAGCGTGACGACGATGGCGCTGGCCGAATACGACTTCCGTAGGTTGTCGATGTACACCGGCAGCGACTCCGCTTCGGGGACATCCGGCTTCACGGCGGCGCCCGTGGAGACCTCGATCTTCACCGTCTGACCGGAGACCGAGCGCGGGATGATGACCGGCACCGTCTCGATGTACTCGGCCCCGGCATAGGGGCGCATCGTGACCCGCAGGTCGACGGTGTCGCCCGCGTGGATGTCCTGCGAGGGGAGCGAGATCCCGACGATCTCGGCCACGTCGCGCCGGTATTCGACCCGGACGTCGACGTCCATCCGGTCCAGCACCACGGGCTCGAATGGGTTGAACAGCAGCTCGCCCATCGCGCGCAGCCCGCGTGACGACGCCAGCGCGTGGCTGGAGACGCCCTCGGCCGAGAAGATCTGATCGCGCAGCTCCAGCGGCGCGAAACCCTTCACGCCGACCTTGGAGGTGACGGTGACGATCATGTCGGTCACGTCCGGCTCGGCGTCCGCGATCGCGTTACCGACGACCATCGAGGCCAGCATCGGCGTCAGCCGCCGGTTGCGGGCAATCTCCGCGTGGAACAGGCGCGGCTCGACGCCCGGGCCGGCGACGCGCACGTCCACCGGCAGCATGGTCGATCGCGCGTCCAGGTCGCCGACGATGCAGGACGGCCGATCCTGGATCAGCGTGCCCACCTCGTTCAGGGGCGACGACATCTTGAACGAGTTCGAAAGGCTGGGCAGAAACGCGTGAATTTCGGCGTCGACCATCGGCAGGTAGACCTCGCCAATCCCGAACAGCGGGTGGCCGAACGCCAGGACGTCGCGGCCGTTCAAGTACGTGACGGTGCCGGTGGCCACGGTGCTCATGTCACCGCGCACCAGCTCGACGCCGATGGCGGAGCCCGCCTCCACGTGGCCGGCGGCCGGCGGTCCGGGGCGGCGACCGCCGCCCGCTTGCAGCGGCACCAGCCCTGTCGGGCGGAGCTCGTCGGCCAGCTCCGCGACCGTGCGCGGCGCGAACCCCGAAACGGACAGCGGCACGGACGCGCGCATCAGCCGCGGCTCGCCCATGGCGGGCGCCGGGCCCATCGGGGGCAGCCCCAGTCCGCGCGACAGGGCGTCGGGCGCGCCGAACGCGTCGTGCGGCGCGGACGCGCGCAGGTTCGCGGGCAACCGGGGGACGCCGTCTTGACCCGACGCGAAGTACTCGCGCGAGACACGGCGCGGTCGCTGGCGCTCGGCCAGCATCGATTCGATCGGCGTCACGCCGCCCAGCGGCTCTTTCGCAAAGCTCCATGCGTAGGCGACGGCGCCAACCAGCTTGCCGTCGATGTAGACGGGACTGCCGCTCATGCCGGCGACGATGCCGCTGAATTCGACGCGCGGGTCCTCGGCGCGAATCAGGATGACGTCCTGCTTCGGCAGGAAGTTGCGCATCACGGACACGACGCGGACCTTGAAAGGCTCCGGCTTCGTCCCCTGAAACACCGTCAGGGCCTGCCCCACCATCCCCGGGCGGACGTCGGCCAGCGGCATGATGGCGGGTGGCGGTCCCGATGGAACGACGGCATGCAACCGCACGCCTTGTCCCGCGTGAGCGGCGACCGGGAGAGCGAGGGCGGCAAGCGCCGAGAGCAGACCCAGGCAACTGCGACTCACGAGACTTTGAGGGTAGGGGGCAGAGTTCCTGGCGTCAACGCGACCCCGGCTTTTTCCCGAGAAAAACCGCGATCGGCCGAGCTCGGGTGCGTGCGACATGGTGGTTTCGGGGCGCACATGGGCGGCGCTTGACACCCAGCGCGAACCATCAGCATGATCGCGGCCATGAAGTCGCTTTGGATGCTGGGCGTCCTTGCCGCCGGATTGACCTTCGCGGCCGGCTGCGGCCCGCAAGAGGAGTACTGTCCCAACACCGGCAAGAACGGGATCTGCCCGATCGTCGGTGACGAGCGGCGGCCCGTCAACATGGACGCTGGTGATACGAATCTGTGCCCCTCCGGTCAGCATCTGGTCGCGAATCCCGACGGGAACTTCTCGGGTATTTGCGTGCCGGAGTGAAGCCCGGCCGCGTTCAGCGCTGCGCGTGATGAAGCGGTTCAAGGCCGTCGTCATCGGGGGCACCGGGTACGGCGGCGCCGAAATGATCCGCCGCCTGCTGATCCACCCCCAGGTGGAGCTGGTGCGCGTGGTCGCCGTCGATCACGTGGGCGAGACGCTGGGTGCGGTGCATCCGCCGCTGACCGGCCGCAGTGATTTGCGGTTCGAGAACATCCCGCCTGCAGAGGCCGCGCGCGGCGTGGACGTCGCGCTGCTGGGGCTGCCTCACAAGGTCAGCGCGCAGCACGCGCCGGACATCCTCAAGACGGGGACGCGCGTCGTCGACATGTCGGGCGACTTCCGGCTGCGCGACGCCGTGGCGTATGCGCAGTACTACGGCGCCAAGCACCCGCACCCCGAGGCGCTGGGGACGTTCGTCTATGGCCTGCCAGAGCTGAATCGTGCCGCGATCCAGAAGGCGCGCGCCGTGGCGTCGCCCGGCTGCTTCGCGACCACGATCGCGCTGGGGCTGTTGCCGCTCGCGCGCGCGGGCAAGCTCTCCGGGATCGTTCAGGTGGTCGGGATGACGGGCTCGTCGGGCAGCGGCGTGGCGCCGTCGGCCGGGACGCACCACCCGGTGCGCGCCGTCAACTTGAAGCCTTACAAGGTGCTCGAGCACCAGCACACGCCCGAGATTCTCGAAACGCTGGCGTCGGCGGGCGCGCCCGACGTGCAGCTCCGATTCGTGCCGGTCTCGGCGCCGCTGTCGCGCGGGATCCTGGCGACCAGCTTCGTCGAGTTGCCCGCCGACATGGACGGCGACGCGCTGGCCGCTTTGTTCCAGGAGGCTTACGCGGGCGAGCCGTTCGTGCGGTTCGTGCGCGATCGGCTGCCCGAAGTGGCGGCCGTCTCGGGCAGCAATTTCGCCGAGGTCGGGTTCACGCTGGCGCCGCCCGTGGGTGCCACCCGAACCGCCGCCATCGTCAGCGCCACGGACAACCTGATCAAGGGCGGCGCCGGGCAAGCGATCCAGAACATGAATTTGATGCTGGGGGTGCCCGAGACGGCGTCGCTCGAGGACCCCGGTCCTTGGCCGTAGTCGACGCAGTCGTCAAATGCGGCGGCGACGTCCTGGCCGGGCCGGCGCTGGCCGCGGTCGCCGCCGACCTGGCCCGCGCGCGCGCGGAGGGACGCCGGTTGATCGTCGTTCACGGCGGCGGACCGCAGACGACGGAGCTGTCCCGCAAGCTGGGGATCGAGCCGCGTCTGGTCGGCGGCCGGCGCGTCACCGACGCGGCGGCGCTGGACGTCGTCAAGATGGTCGTCGCCGGCCGACTGAACGTCGACCTCGTGGCGGCCCTGCGCGGGGCCGGCGTACCCGCCGTCGGGTTGTCCGGATCGAGCGGCGTGGTCCGCGCGCACCGGCGGCCACCGCGGGCGGTGTCGGGCTCTGACGGCGCGCTGGTCGACTTCGGGTTCGTGGGCGATATCGAAGGCTTTGATCGCGCGCTGCTGGATGCGCTGGCCGCGTCCGGCGCCGTCCCCGTCGTCGCCTGCCTGGGCGCGGGCGCGTCGGGCGAGGTCCTGAACATCAACGCCGACGTCGTCGCCAGCCAGATGGCCGCGGCCGTCCAGGCGCGTGCGCTCGTCGCGTGCACGGCGGTTGGCGGTGTGCGGCGCGACAAAGATGATCCGACCAGCCGGCTGTCTCGACTGACCGTCGCCGAGGCCCGGGCCGCGATCGCGGACGGCACCGTGCAAGGCGGGATGATCCCGAAGCTGGAAGAGGCCTTCGCGCCGCTGGCGGCCGGCGTCGGCGCCGTGCACATCGTCGCGCCCGGCGAGATAGCCCGGTCCCTGGCGGCGCCCGGCACCACGGGCACGCTGCTCGTTCCCTGACGCCCGTCCCGTTGTTTCGCCTCCGCGCTTTGTTGCGCGACGGACAACAGTTCGACGACGCGGAACGCCGCGAAGCCGCGCCTTTGTGCAGCTTCGCGCCTGAGAAACGTTGGCTCCGTTACTGCATCTGTTGAGTCCGACCGGGGCCCAGCGCCCCGGCAGGAGAGGACAGATCCGATGAGCGACCCGAGAAGCAACGCAATTCAGGTGGCCTTCGCGTTCGGCCTGATTGGCATCGCCGGCTGCGCCGAACAGTCGGCGAACACCGCGAGCGAGGACATGGAGTTTGCGTTGAGCTCCGCCAACGGGCTCAGCTCGATCAACGGGCTCAGCTCGGCGAATGGGCTCAGCTCGGCGAACGGGCTCAGCTCGGCGAATGGGCTCAGCTCGGCGAACGGGCTCAGCTCGGCGAACGGCCTCATGACGTCAGCCGCGGGGCGGCTGACGGTCGCTTACATGGTGAAGTGCGCCCTGCCGGCCGGTCACAGCATCGTGAAGCAGGACCAGAACGGCAACTCGTACACGTTCCCCGGCGCGATCGGCGTCGCCCCCGGGTGGGAGAACGGTTCGTGTTCGGACCTGGACTGCCAGGGCTACATGAGCGCCTGCCTGATGGCGCACGTCAACAGCACCGGATTCCACGTCCCGCTCTGGTTGGACGGCAACGCGGGCACCGTCGGGTGGGGGCAAAACCCGACCTATCCCAAGCAGGAGGGCACCTTCTTCGGCAACCTGTTCGTCAGTCCGCCCGAGGGCTACTACTGCGAGGGCGAGGGCTTCAGCTCAAACGGCGTCGGCGTCGTCGCGGGCCGGGTGAACGGCGGCGACAGCACGATTTACCGCAATCCATTCGGATACGGGGTCATGTGCAAGGACACCTCGGGCGCAGTTCCGGTCTACAGCGCCGGGAACGCGGTCCCGGACGGGTTCTCGCAGATCAACTACAACCATCCCTGGTGGCACCCCATCACCGTCTGGCGCGGCACGACTTACACGCCGCAATTCAGCCCGGACTACCGGTACCGGTTTTATGCGCTGTTGACCCGCGACAATCCGTTGCTGATGGACATCGCGGGCGCCAACAGCGCGCCGGGCACCAGGATTGACCAGTGGCCGCTGTCGGCCAACGGCAATGGCTCGTATTTCAAGATCCTGGCGGGAGCGTCAGGCACCTGGACCTTCCGGCCGGCCTGGGACACCAACAAGTGCGTCGACGCCGGGGGGGGCGCCGAGGGCAGCACCCCGACCATCCAGGTGTGCAACGGCGGCACGACCCAGCAGTTCACCATCACGCCGAACGGCGGATACGGCACGGTGTACATCCAGAACGTCTCCAGCGGCCGCTGCGTGCAGACGGGCACCTCCTCAGGAAGCTCCGCCACCCTCGCCACCTGCGCCCACGCCAGCTGGCAGGAATACCGCGTCCTCGGCGGGTACTAGCGGAAGGGCAGCACGACGATCTCGGTCGCCGGCCGCGCCTTCACCGGTGTGAGGGTGATGGTCGGCGACGTCGGGTGGCGGACGTTGGATTTGCGCTCGAGGAACGGGTCGACCGGGTCGAGGTCCTTCGTGCCCGGCACGTCCGTTCGGTAGTGCATCGGGATGACCATCAGCCGGGGGTGCAGCTGATCGACGACGCGGGTGGCGTGGTAGGCGTCCAGGGTCGTGATGCCGCCGACGGGCACCAGCAGCACGTCGACTGAACCGATCGCCTCCAGCTCGTCGTCGTCCAGCAGGTGGCCGAGGTCGCCCAGGTGAGCGATCCGCAGCCCGCCGACCTCGAAGATGAAGACCGTGTCGAGGCCGCGCGCCGTTCCGCGCTTGTCGTCGTGATAGACGCCCACGGTCCGCAGGGCCACGTCGCGGAACTTTTCCTCGACGCGGACCCACCCCTTCTTGTCGGGGGTGACGCCGTGGATGACCTTGGGCGTGTTGATCACCATGCGGACGTTGTCGTGGTCCGGGTGCTCGTGGCTGAGCGTGATCAGATCCGCCCGCAGCCCCTGCGGAATCGGGTAGCCGAGCGTCTTCTGGAACGGATCCATCAAGATCCGCGTGCCGGCGGCCGTCTCCAGCAGGAAGCAGGACTGGCCGAACCAGGTCAGCTTGCCGACGGGACCGCCGGGCGCGGCGGAGGCGCTGCGGCCACCCGCCGACATGATCAGCAGAACGGCGATCGCCAGCAGCGTCGTCGCCAGCAGAGGGACTCGCCGCATCGCGCCCACTATAACGCGCTATCGTTGGATCGATGTCCGAAGGCGACGATCAACCCGGCGATCCGCCGCGCCCGAGCTTGCGCGAAGGCGAGGTAACGCCGCCGCGCAAGAGCCTGGCGGAGATCCTGGAGGGGCTGCCCGCCGCACCCGGCGTCTACATCATGAAAGACGGGCGCGGCAAGCCGATCTACATCGGCAAGGCGGCCGTGCTGCGCAACCGCGTGCGGCAGTATTTCCAGCCGGCGTCAGGCGACACGCGTGACTTCATCCCGCTGCTGGACGGCATCGTCGCCGACATCGAGACGGTGGTGACCTCGACGGAAAAAGAGGCGCTGCTTCTCGAGAACACGCTCATCAAGCGGCACCAGCCCCGGTTCAACGTCAAGCTGACGGACGACAAGAACTTCTTGGTGTTGCGCCTCGACCCCGACGGGGAATGGCCGCGCCTGGAGGTCGTTCGCCGCATCGGGCACGACCAGGCCTACTACTTCGGGCCTTATCACTCGGCGACGTCCTGCCGCGAGACGCTCCGCGTGGTCAATCGTCACTTCCAGCTGCGCACCTGCACGGATCACGTGCTGCACAACCGGCGTCGCCCCTGCCTGCAGTACCAGATCAAGCGCTGCCCGGCGCCCTGCGTGCTGCCGGTCGCGCGCGAGGCTTACGCCGAGCAGATCCGCGACGTGCGCCTGTTTCTGGACGGCAAGAGCGACGAGCTGCTGGACCGGCTACGCGCCCGCATGAAAGAAGCGGCGGCCCGGCAGGAGTTCGAGATCGCGGCGGACATCCGGGACCAGATCCGCGCGCTGGAAGTG
>JBJMQQ010000040.1:0-8754 GCA_045802645.1 Polyangia bacterium | reverse complement strand
GCGCCCAGGTCGTGCAGGATGTCCTCGGCCGCGATGGTCTCGCGCCGGATGCGCGACTCCGCGAAGGCGACGTCCTCGGCGATCGACGGATCCAGGTGATGGCAGACCATCAGCATGTCCAGGTGCTCGTCGACGGTGTTCACCGTGTACGGGCGGGTCGGGTTCGTCGATGACGGCAGCACGTGGGGGACGCCGCACATCTTGATGATGTCCGGCGCGTGGCCACCGCCGGCGCCCTCGGTGTGGAAGCTGTGGATGGCGCGCCCCTTGAACGCGGCCAGAGTGTCCTCGACGAAGCCGGATTCGTTCAGCGTGTCGGTGTGGATCGCGACCTGGACGTCGTGCAACTCGGCGACGGACAGGCAGCAGTCGATCGCGGCCGGCGTGGTGCCCCAGTCCTCGTGCAGCTTGAGGCCGACACAGCCGGAGACGATCTGTTCGTGCAGCGCCTCGGGCTGGCTGGCGTTCCCCTTCCCCAGGAAGCCCAGGTTCATGGGCAGCGCGTCCGCCGCCTGCAGCATGCGGGCGATGTTCCACGGCCCGGGCGTGCAGGTGGTGGCGTTCGTCCCCGCCGCCGGCCCCGTGCCGCCGCCGATCATCGTCGTCACGCCGGACATCAGCGCGTGCTCGACCTGCTGGGGCGAGATGAAGTGGATGTGCGTGTCGATGGCGCCCGCCGTCAGCAGGCACCCCTCGCCGGCGATGATCTCCGTGCCGGGCCCGATCACGATGTCGACGCCAGGCTGCACGTCGGGGTTGCCGGCCTTGCCGAGGCCGATGATGCGCCCGCTGCGCACGCCGACGTCCGCCTTCACGATGCCGGTGGCGTCCATGACGACGGCGTTGGTGATCACCAGGTCGGCGGCTTCGGCGCTGCCGCGCTGGCTCTGCCCCATGCCGTCGCGAATGACCTTGCCGCCGCCGAACTTCACCTCTTCGCCGTAGACAGTGTGGTCGCGCTCGACCTCGATCCACAGGTCGGTGTCGCCCAGGCGCACCCGGTCGCCCGTGGTCGGGCCGTACATCTCGGCGTAGGCGGCGCGGTCGATGGTTTTCATGGCTTGGGCGCGTCCAGCGGGCCCATCACGTCGCCGCGGAACCCCTGCACGATGCGGGCGCCGTCATAGGCGACCAGGTCGACGGTCCGGGTCTGCCCCGGCTCGAACCGCACCGCCGTGCCGGCCGGGATGTCCAGCCGGAAGCCGTGGGCCTTGCCGCGATCAAACGCCAGCGCCGGATTCACCTCGGCGAAGTGGTAGTGCGAGCCCACCTGGATGGGGCGATCGCCTGTGTTGGCGACCTCGACGCGCACGGTGGGGCGCCCCTCGTTCAGCGTGATCGTGCCGGGCGCCGCCTCGATGGCGCCGATGCCGATCGGGCGCCGCACGGCGATCGGCTGGTGGACCGTCACCAGCTTGGTGCCGTCGGGGAACGTCGCCTCGACCTGGACGTCGGGGATCAGCTCGGCGACCCCTTCCATCACGTCGTCCTCGGTCAGCAGGCGCGTCCCCTCTTCCATGAGCTCGGCGACCGTACGTCCGTCGCGCGCACCTTCCAGGATCGCCGCCGAGATGTAGGCCACCGCCTCGGGATAGTTCAGCTTCAGGCCGCGGGCCTTTCGCCGCTCGGCCAGCAAGGCGGCGGTGAACAGCAGCAGCTTGTCCTTTTCGCGCGGGGTCAGCTCCATGTCGTCGCCGCTAAGTAGACCAGATACGGGGCGCGACGGCGGCACGATCGAACAGGACCGCGCGCAGCGCGCGCCAGGTGTCCTGGACGAAGGTGCGCGCCCGCTCGGCGTCGCGGCCCAGATGGCGGATGATCAGGACCTCGTCGTCGCCGACGACGGTCGGCGCCGCGCGGTCCCCGACCGGCAGCGTGCTGGCGGCCTCGCGAAGACGCTCGACGACCTCGGCGGCCGGCGCCGGCGACACGACGATCGAGGTCAGCACCGTCGCGCCGCCCAGCCCCCAGGGCGCCGACTGCACGGCGCCGCCCCCCTCGAACCGGGTCCGCTCGATCAGCAGCGGCACGCCGTTGCGGCGCAACGCGAACGACTGCCGGCAAGCGCCGCGCCCGAAAGGCGCTTCGCGGGCGGGTAGACCAAAGCACAGCGTCTCGGCGCCGAAGAAGCGCGCCCGGCCGGTCAGATCGACCTCCGTCGCGAGCTCGACGTCGGCACCGTCGTAGATGATGATCTCCTGCGGCAACCACTCCAGCGCCGCGCCGTCGTCGACGGACAGCGCGTGCGTCTGGCGCGCGACGGGCCCGCGGGTGCGATAGGCCTTGCCGGCTGCCGGCGTCGTGACCAGCGCGCGCGCGCCGGGCCCCACGGTCAGCTCCAAGCGGAGGTGGTCGCCACCGACCAGACCGCCGGGGGGGTGCAAGAGGTAGACGTGGCACACCTCGCGCCCTTCGGGAAAGAACGGCCGCTGGACCAGGAACGGCCCGCGGTGCGCCCGCCGGGTCAGCGCCGTCGCGCCGCTGGCGTCCGCCGTGAACCCGAGCGCCAGCGAGGCGCCCCAGCCCGCGGACTCAGTACTTGGCACTCGGAGTGCCGGGATCGACGAACGTGTTGGGCTTGCGCCAGACCAGCCAGGCGACACACCCCTCCGGGCTCTCGACGGTGTGGACCGAGCCGGCCGGCTTGGTGATGTGCGCGCCGGCGACATAGGTCCCGTCGTCGTCGCGCTGCGAGCCGCGCAGGATCCGGATCTCCTCGACGTCCTCGTGCCGGTGACGCGGGACGCGCGCGCCCGGGGCATAGCGCAGAAGCGCGCTGGACGCGCCGTGCTGCGGGTCGCCCCACAGGCGGCTGATCTCGACGCCAGGCTGGAACGGCTGCCACGTGAATTCGTTTCGCTCGAGGCGCGCCAGGATCTCGTCCAGCCGAAGCTCACCGGGGTTCATTCCCCCCAACGGTACGACGACGGCGCCGGTAATCAAGCATGACCCGCCATGTGACGGCCGATGACACCCAGATCGGCGTCGGCAATGGGGGTCTCGTGCACGGCCTTGCCGTCGCTGATGACGACGATCCGGTCGGCCAGCGAGAAGATCTCGTCGAGATCGGCGCTGATCAGCAGCACCGCCGCGCCGCGATTGCGCGCGTCCATGAGCCGCGTCCGGATCTCGGCGACCGCCGCGAAGTCCAGGCCGAAGCAGGGGTTCGACGCGATCAGCACCGCCACGTCGTCGGCCAGCTCGCGCGCCAGCACCGCGCGCTGCACGTTGCCGCCCGACAGGCTGCCGATCGGCGCGTCCGGTCCCGGGGTGCGGATGCCGTAGGCGGCGATGAGACCCTCGGCGTTGCGCCGCAGCGCGCCGCCGCTGACCAGGGCGCCCACTCGCGTGAACGGGTGGCGATCGAAGTTGCGAAAGCCGATGTTCTCGGCGACCGACATCCCGCCGACGCAGGCGTTGCGCAGCGGCTCGTCGGGAAGGCAGCGCACCTTCAGCGATCGCATGTCGCCACGCGACGCCCGGTAGGCGGCGCCGCCGATCGTGATCGTGCCAGCGGTCGCCTCGCGCTGACCGGCCAGGACCTCGACCAGCTCTTCTTGGCCGTTGCCGGAGACCCCGGCGATGCCGACGATCTCGCCGGCTCCGACCTTCAGCGAAAAGTCCCGCACCGCCGGCGTCCCCAGATCGTCGACGGCGGAGACGCCGGAGATGTGCAGGACGACGTCGTCGCGCGTGCGCGCGCCGCGGCTGCCGCTGGCCTTCGGCGGCTCTTCGCCGACCATCATGCGCGCCATCGCGTCGGGGGTCAGGTCCGCCACCCGCCCCTGCCCCGCCGGGCGTCCGCGCCGCAGCACCGTCACCTCGTCGGCAAAGGCCATGACCTCGCGGAACTTGTGCGAGATCATCAGGATCGTCAGCTCGCCGTCGGTGGCCATCTGGCGCAACAGGCCCAGCACGTCGTCGGCCTCGGCCGGCGTCAGCACGCTGGTCGGCTCGTCCAGGATCACGATCTTGCTGCCCAGATAGAGCTGCTTCAGGATCTCCAGCTTCTGCTTCTCGCCGGCCGCCAGCATGCGGACCGGGCGCGTCGGGTCCAGCCGGAACGGCATGCCCGACATGAACTTCTCGACGGCGGCTTGCTCCGCCGGCCAGTCGAACACGAACGGGTGCTTGCGCCGGGCCAGCACCAGGTTCTCGGCGACGGTCATGTTGTCGACCAGCGTGAAGTGCTGATAGACCATGCCGATCCCCAGCCCGGCGGCGTCGCGCGGGCTCTGGATGTCCGCCGCCACACCGTTGACCAGCACCTGGCCGTCGTCGGCGGTGTAGTAGCCCATGATGCACTTGACCAGCGTGCTCTTGCCGGCGCCGTTTTCACCCAGCAGCGCGTGCACCGACCCGCGGTGCAGCTTCAGCGAGACCTTGTCCAGCGCCACCAGCGACCCGAAGATCTTGGTGACCTCGATCGCCTCCAGCGCCGGCGTCGCCGCGTCGACGACCGCCGGGCCTGCGCCGTCGTACGTTTCCAGACTCACGGCAGCGCCTCGATGAGCGCGCGCGAGTTGGACACGCTGCCGAAGACGCCGTTCTGCATCTTCACCATCTTGACGGCGGCGTGGTGGTTCCCGACGTCGGTGGCCGCGCAGCAGTCTTCCACCAGCAGGCATTCGTAGCCGCGATCGTTGGCGTCGCGCATGGTGGTGTGCACGCAGACGTCGGTCGTGATGCCGGTCAGGATGATGTTGGCGATGCCGCGCTGGCGCAGGATCATGTCCAGGTCCGTCGCGTAAAACGAGCCCTTGCCCGGCTTGTCGATGATCGTCTCGCCCGCCAGCGGGGCCAGCTCAGGGATGATGTCCCAGCCGGGCTCGCCGCGCACCAGCACGCGGCCGGCGGGGCCGCGATCGCCGATCCCGACGCCGTCCTTGGTCTGGCGCGAGCGCCAGCGCTTGTTGGCCGGAAGATCGGCGAGGTCGGGGCGGTGACCCTCGCGCGTGTGCAGGATGTGGTAGCCACCCGCGCGCATCTTGGCGAGCACCGCCTGGATCTGCGGGACCACGGCGCGCGTGATCGAAATGTCGTAGCCCAGCAGATCGATGTACCCGCCCTTGCCGCAAAAGTCGGTCTGCATGTCGATGACGATCAGCGCCGTGTTGGCCGGGCGCAGATCGCCGTTCCACGGCCACTTGTAGGGATCGCCGGGGACGTACTTCTTGATTGCTTCGCTCATCTTGCCACCCGCAGCTCGGCCGGCTGCCCGATGAGCGCCCGGTCGCGCGAGCTGGTCATCACGATGATGAACAGCGTGAGCGCGTAAGGCGCTGCGTTGAAGAGATAGTATCCCGATGTCACGCCAACGGACTGCAGCGCCGGCCCCAGCGCGCTGGCGCCGCCGAACAGCAGCGAGGCCAGCAGGCACCGGACGGGATCCCAGCGCGCGAAGATCACCAGCGCGACGGCCATCAGCCCCTGCCCGCTGGAGAGCCCCTCGTTCCAGCTACCCGGGTAGAACAGCGACAGGAACGAGCCGCCCACGCCGGCCAGGAACCCGCCGGCCATCGTGGCCCGCCGGCGCACGCGGTTGATGTCGTAGCCCATCGCGCGCGCGGCGTCGGCGCTTTCACCGACGGTGCGAATGATGAGACCCCAGCGCGTCCGGTTGAGGACGAAGCGGACCAGCACCGTCGTGACCAGCCCCAGCACGAAGAGCGCGTTCACCTGCAGCGCCGACCGGACCTGGCCCGAGCTGCTCCACCACCCCAGCGATACGGCCGGCAGGTGCGGCGCCGTCGGCCCGACCAGCGGCTTGCCCAGGAAGAACGCCAGGCCGATCCCGAACAGCATCAGCGCGATCCCGACGGCCACGTCGTTGACGCGCGGGCGGCCGCACAACCAGGCGTGCAGCGCGCCCAGAACGACGCCGCAGCAGCCGGCCGCCAGCACCCCTAGCCACGGCGAGTTGGTCAGGTACGACACGCCGTAGGCTGCCATCGCGCCCATGACCAGCGTGCCTTCCAGGCCCAGGTTCACGCGGCCGCTCTTCTCGGTCATGCACTCGCCGAGGCTGACGAACAGGAACGGCGTGCTGATGCGGACCGCGCCGCCCACCAGCCCCAGCGCGACGCCACCGGCGGCGCTCACGCTTGCACCGCCTTCGCCTTACGCCAGCGCCGGCCGTAGAGCGAATCCGAGAACAGGATCGAGATGAAGATGACCCCCTGAAGGACGTTGACGGTCGCGTCGGGGAGCTCGAAGACCCGCTGCAACAACCCGCCGCTGGCGCCGATGCCGCCCAGCAGCAGCGCGACCGGGATGACGCCGAATGGGTTGGCGCGCGCGATGAACGCCACCAGCACCCCCGTGTAGCCGTACCCCGTCACCAGCGACGCGTTGGCGTTGCCATGAATGGCGGCGACCTCGACGGAGCCGGCCAGCCCGGCGGCGAGGCCACCCAGGAACGTCGCCACGACGATCAGCTTCTTGACCGGCAAGCCATTCAGCAGCGCGGCCCGCACGTTGCCGCCCACCATGCGCGCCGCGAACCCGAACGTCGTCCGCTGCATCAGGAACCAGGCCAGCAAGCAGGCGATCACGCCAAAGGCCAGCCCCCAGTGCACGTCCAGCCCCGGCAGGTTGCCCAGCATGTTGTCGTCGCCGATGGGCAGCGTCGACGGCTTGTTGAGGCTGGCCGGGTCGCGAAACGGCCCTTCCACCATGTGGTTCAGAAGCGCGATCGCGATGTAGTTGAGCAGCAGCGAGCTGATCGTCTCGTTCACGCCGCGATAGGCGCGCAACGCGCCGGCGCCCGACATCCAGAGGCCGCCCATCAGCGCACCGGCGATGAACATGCTGATCTTCACGGAGTTCGGCGTGTGGAAATGGATGCCCACGGCGGCAGCGGCCAGCCCGCCCAGCACCATGGCCCCCTCGCCCCCCAGCACCACCAGACCCAGGCGCAGCGGCAGCGCCGTGGCCAGCGCCGTCAGCATGATCGGCGCCGCCCGCTGCAGCGTGTTCTGGAACGAGAACCAGGTCCCGAACGAACCGCGCACCATCTCACGGTACACGGCCATCGGGCTGCGCCCGGTCAGCGCCACGAAGATTCCGAATAGCAGCAGCGCGACGATGATCGCGCCGAACGGGATGGCGACGGATTCGACCGTCTTCCGCCAGCGGTTGGCCCGGGGCGCGCTGGTCGCGGCGGTCTTGACGGCCGCCGCGGCCTCCGTGCCGGGCTGAGGAAGCGCTCCGATGCTCACGCCGATCCCCATCTGGTACAGCCGGCTGGGATTAGTGGGTCTTCCCGACGACGCCTTCGACCAGGTAGTCCATCTTCTCGAGCGCGATGTCGGTCTGCTTCTCGTCGGTGCCCGCCGGGATGACGACCTTGCCCGTGTTGTCCTTCAGCGGCCCCTTATAGATGACCATCGTGCCCGCCATGAACTTGGCCTTGGCCGCGTCCGCCTTCTTCTTGGTGGAGGCCGAGACCGCCTTGCCGTACGGCGACATCTTGACGAACCCTTCCTTGAGCCCGCCGCGCAGGAGGTGCGGGTACGCCTTGCCGGTCTGAATCGATGTGACGTAGTCGGTGTAAACCTTGCCCCAGTTCCACTCGGCGCCCGTGAGATAACCCTTCGGCGCCAGGGCCGCCTGGTTGGCGTGATAGCCGGTCACGTAGACGCCCCGCCGCTCGGCGGTCTCGACGATGACCTTGGGCGAATCGACGTGCATGGTCAGCGCGTCGACGCCCTGATCGATGAGGCTGTTGGCGGCCTCGGCCTCTTTGACCGGCATCGACCAGTCACCCGTGAAGATGACGGTGGTGGTCGCCTTCGGGTTCACCGACCGCGCGCCCAGCGTGTACGAGTTGATGTTGCGGAGCACCTGCGGAATCGGCTTGGCGGCGATGAAGCCCAGCTTGTTCGTCTTGGTGGTCAGGCCGGCCACGATGCCGGAGACGTACTGCGCCTCGTCGATGTACCCGAAGTAGCTGCCCACGTTGGTCGGGTGCTTGCCTTCCTGGTACATGCCGCCACAGTGCAGGAACGTGACGTTCTTGTTCTTGCCGGCCTCTTTCAGGATGTGCGGATCGAAGTAGCCGAAGGACGTCGGGAACAGCAGCGTCGCCCCGTCCAGGTTGATCATGCTCTCCATCGTCTTCTGGACGGCGTTCGTCTCGGGAACCATCTCCTCTTCGCGGATCTTGACGCCCGGCATCTTCGCGACGACGGCCGCGCCCTCGGCGTGCGCCTGGTTGTAACCGTAGTCCGTCTTCGGGCCGACATAGATGAAGCCAATCGTCAGCGGCGGCGCCGCCACGGCCTGCTTGGCCGGCATGCCGCCGGGAAGCAACCCGACGATGCCCCCCGCGACCAGAAGCGCGGCCAGCCGCGACCCCGTTCCCCTCTTCAGCCCACCTGCAATACCTGCTGCTACCGTACGGACGTTCGAGCGGTCTTTAACCATGCCCCTGTATAGGCCGCCCCATGTTTCTCACAGTTTTCGTGCACTTGGATTGTACGTAACTTGGATGTTGGAAGCTGCCTGACGCGTTGAGGATCGGTCGACGATCCGGCATCCTCAGCGCCGATGACCGCAACGACGGCAGAAAAGCCGGCGCGGCCCGTCGAGATCGCCGAGCGCGCCCTGGCGGCGATCGCCCGGCGCGGCGACGACGCCGTCTTGATCTCGGTGGTGCCGGCCGAAGCGCTGATGAATGACGCGCACGACCTGGTACGGCGGCATGCGCGCGTTGAGCCCCTGCCCCTTTACGGCCTGTCTTTCGTGGTCAAG
>JBJMQQ010000039.1:0-9305 GCA_045802645.1 Polyangia bacterium | reverse complement strand
GCCACCGACTGCGCCCCTGGGCTTTTCTGTCGCGGCGAATGTGGAACGGGCCACTGTTACAAGCACTGCGATTCGAGCGCTGACTGCCCCGTTCCCGGAACCACGTGCTCCATCAACGGGCCGGCGTCCGTCAAGTTGTGCTCGCTACCTCCAACGGCGTGCGATGCGATTACGAACACCGGATGCCGGGCCGGCTTTGCGTGCTTCTTTACCGGCGCCGGGACGACTTGTGATTGCCCCGGCACGATACAGATGAATCAGAGTTGCATTTATGTGGCTCAGTGCATGCCCGGCTACAGCTGTGCAGGCCGCGCACAGGTCGACGCTGGGAACGCCTGCGTCAAGCTTTGTCGGGCCGGCGTCGGTTGTCCTAGCCCATACACCTGCACGCTCGTCGGCGAATACGGGTACTGCTTGTAGTCGCGTGTTCGCCGGCCGGGGCGGGGAAAGTCGAGTATCCTCCGCGCACCATGGCGCCCCCTTCGTCCACGCTTCCGCGGTTTGCGTTTCTGACGCCGCGGACGCTGCCCCCCGCGTCGAAGATCGAGGGGCGGGTGGCGGTGCTGGACGTCGCGTTCGCCAGCGAGGGGGGCGGGGCGGGGTTCGAGAAGACGACGCTGCCATTCATCCGCGGGTTGGGGTCGCGACTGGCGGCCTGGGTCGACCACCACGATCACGACCGTCACGTCGACTACAAGGACGACCCACGGTTCGTCCTTGCGACCAAGGCCGAGCACGGGGCCTGTCCCGAGCTGGTCACGCCTGACGTCGTCGAACGCGCCGGGCCCGTCGACACGGTGGCGATGCACCTGGACCTGGACGGCCTCTACTCGGGGGCCAAGTGGGTGCTGGGCGGGCTCGAACCCTACGAGGGCGCGGACGACGACGCGCGCGCCATCGACACGCGCCGCGGGCAGCCGGGTCCCATCGCCACGCGGATCGACCGGGCGCTGCGGGCGCGCTTTCGGGACGAGACGCTGAAGCATCGGGTCATCCAGTT
Source organism: Polyangia bacterium (assembly GCA_045802645.1). Lineage (GTDB taxonomy): Bacteria > Myxococcota_A > Polyangia > Fen-1088 > Fen-1088 > JADGRB01. The sequence continues at coordinate 8,305 of JBJMQQ010000039.1, read as the reverse complement.
CCTGCTGGCGCACGCCAAGGCGCCGGTCCTGTGGCAAGAGATCGAAGAAGCCGCCCGCGAGATCGATCCGCTGCTGGACGAGAGCAAGCGGCTGGCCGAGCGCTACCAGATGATCGACGGCATCGCGTACGTCGAATCGGCCGGGCGCCCGTACGACAAGACCGAGCTCCTGCTCATCGGGCAGGAACGGTCGCCGGTCGCGGTGGTTCGCGACTCGGGCGCGCTGACGATCGCGGCCGACTTCGAATCCGGGTTGGACTTCGTGAAGATGTTCGACCTCGGCGGCGGGATGCCGACGCGCGTGACGGTCCCCGAGGCGCGCCGTCCCGAGGTCATGTCCAAGCTGGCGGCAGCGCTCAGCGCGCGCGCTGGCCGACCCGCGGGCGTGGTGTAATCTCAGGCATGGCCAGGGTTCGACGGCTCCCCGAAACTCCCACGCACCACGCGCTGGCCGCGCGCGTGCTCTCGGCCGCCGGTGACCTCAAGACCGGCCTGGCGTCCGAAGGGCCGCTGCCGTCCCGCCAGGACGTCCGCATCCTGGTCGAGGAGCTGCTTGAGGTTCTCTTCCCCGAGTCGCACCGGCTGGGCACCGACGGTGGCAGCCTGCAGGACCACGTCGCCGCGACGATCGGGTCGCTGGAGACGCACCTCGAGACGGCGATCTTCCTGGGGCTGCACCGCCTGTGCGGCGGCAAGCAGCGGCCGCTGGACAAATGCGCCAGGCGCGCCCGGGTCATCACGGGCAAGCTGCTGGAAGCGCTCCCCGACGTCCGCGCCGAGCTGGCCAAGGACGTCCTGGCCGCCTACGAGAGCGACCCGGCGGCCAGCGGCATCGACGAGATCGTGGCCTGCTATCCCGGCCTGTACGCGATCGCCATCTACCGCGTCGCGCACCGCCTGATCGCTTACGGCGCGCAGGTCGTGCCGCGCATGTTGACGGAGTACGCGCACTCGCGCACGGGCATCGACATCCACCCGGGCGCCACGATCGGCGCGTCGTTCTTCATCGACCACGGCACGGGCATCGTCATCGGCGAGACCTGCCACATCGGCAACCGGGTGCGCATCTACCAGGGAGTGACGCTGGGCGCGCTGTCGGTGCGCGACCGCGGCAAAGGGGACGTGCAGGGGGGCAAGCGGCATCCGACCATCGAGGACGAGGTCACGATTTACGCGAACGCCACGATTCTGGGCGGCTCCACGGTGATCGGCCGGCGCGCGGTGGTGGGCGGCAACGCGTGGATCACCTACTCGGTGCCTGCCGGCATCCGCGTGGGGATCGGCACCTGACGCCGCCGAGCATTTCGGAGCGAACCGCGCGGCTCCTCCGCGAGGTGTCGGCGCAGATCCTCGACGCCCAGCGGCCGATCCGGGTGCTGCGCCTGCTGTCCTGGCCGGATGACGTCGAGCGGGCGTTCCTGGCCGCCGACGGGCGCGAGCTGCCCCAGCCGGAGTACCAGATCTCGCCAGAAGTGGTGGAGGCCGGCGCGCGGTTCCGCGACCTCAAGAGCACGCTCACGGGCGACAACGCGATCGAGGTGTTCCTGCGTGACACCTGCGATGCGTTCGCGACGGCAGCCCGCATGCTGGGCGCGGCGGGGACGCGCGACTTCTATCACCACTCGGTCGAGCTCTACGGCCGGCCCGCCAGCCTCACGGCGGATCGGCGGACGACCAACCTGGACCTGGCCCAGCATTTCAGGCGCGTCGTCGACGGCGTGGCGGGACGGGCACCGATTCCCAGCCCGCAAGACGAGCTGATCTACACGGCCGAGGAGGTCGTGCCGCTGCTGGCGCAGCGCTTCGCGCGCTTCTTCCCCGACCAGTCGATCCGCGTCGAGCTGGTCGACGGGATTGCCGCCAAGGCGGTCGCGGGCGTCGACGCGGTCCGCATCAAGCGCGGCGTGCGGTTCTCGGAGCGGGACCTGGCCCAGCTCGCGTTTCACGAGGGGCAAGTGCACGTCGCGACCGCGCTGAACGGCCGCGCGCAGCCGGTGATGCCGTTCATCGGGTACCCGTCACCGCGCACGACCGGCACGCAAGAGGGGCTGGCGGTGCTGACCGAATTCCTGACCCAGTCGACGAGCATCGATCGCCTGCGGCGCCTGGCCGACCGCACGCTGGCCATCAAGATGGCCGAGGACGGCGCCGATTTTCGCGAGGTCTACCGGTTCTTCCTGGAACGGGACAACGAGCGGAGCGCGGCGTACGACAACGCGCGGCGCGTGTTCCGCGGGGGACTCGTCACCGGTGGGGCGCCGTTCACGAAGGACGTCTGCTACCTGGACGGCCTGCTGCGGGTGACGAACTTCTTGCGGGTCGCGCTGGTCAAGGGGAACTCGGGCGCGGCGCCGCTGTTCTTCGTCGGCAAGATTGCCGTCGAGGACGTCCCGCTCTTCGGGCGGCTCGTGCGGGAGGGCATCGTCCGTCCGCCCGAGCACCTGCCCACGTGGGCCAGGGACCTGTCGTACCTGACGGCGTACATGAGCTACGCCGCGTTCCTGAACGAGTGCGACCTGGACGCGGAGGCGCGCGCCTACGAGGATCTCACGTCGCGCGCTGAGGACGAGATGCCATGAGCTTCACCGCCAGCGCGATCGTTCCCAGGCAGGCCCACTGGGCCGGCGTCATCCCGGCGTAGCGCTGATCGGGGCGGGTCACGTCGGTCGCCCGCAGGAAGTCGAGCCCGAAGCGGACCGGCGCGTACATGAGCGCCAGCAGCGCGATGACGTGCCCGGGAGGCCGCGGCTTGCGCCGGTACCAGAAGAGGATCGCCGTCATGGCGATCGTGAACAGCAGCTCGTCGAGGCCCAGGTCGTGGCGCGGCCCGTCCGGGTAGTTCACCGACAGGAAGAAGGAGGTGTGCCGCCCCGGGTGGTCGTGCGCCGTGAAGCAGCCGGTGCGCCCGAAGATCCACCCCACCGCCAGCCCCGGCGCGACGGAGTCCGCGTAGTCCAGCCGCGAGATCTTTTCCCGCTTCGTGTAGTAGAGGAACGCGATCAGCGCGCCCAGGAAGCCGCCGAACGACGACAGCCCGGACCACACGTTCAGCAACACCCACGGGCTCTCGGCGATGCGTTCGGGGAAGTAGAAGATGACCGAGACCAGGTGGGCCATGATGAACCCGCCGATCACGATGCGCGCGTTCAGGAACCGCACATCCTGCGCGTCCAGGCCGTGTCGCTGCCCTTCGGACACCACGATCCGATCGCCGACGATGACGCCGATCGCGACCAGCACGCCGAACATGTAGATGGACACACCCCCGATGTCGAAGAGGTGGCCGTTGAAGTAGGGAATCATCCGCGCGCGGCTTGCAGCTTGGCCTGAATGGCCATCACGATGTCGCGCTGCCCGTCGGCGTGGTAGCTGGACCGGACCATCGGGCCGGACTCGACGTGCGGGAAACCCAGCGCCAGCGCCTCGTCCTTGAGCGCGTCGAACTCGGCCGGCGTGACGAAGCGCGCGACCGGCAGGTGCTTGGGCGAGGGGCGGAGATACTGGCCCAGCGTCAGGATGTGTACGCCCAGGCCGCGCAGCTCGCGCAGGACCTGGCGCACCTCGTCCAGCTCCTCGCCGAGGCCCAGCATGAGGCCGGTCTTGGTGATCGCGCCGCGCGCGGTCGCGTGCCGCAGGATCGCGTAGGACCGGTCGTAGCTGGCCTGGACGCGGACCTGGCGCGACAGGCGCGGCACCGTCTCGAGGTTGTGCGCGAACACGTCGGGGCCGGCCGCCAGCACCGTGTCAACGTCGGCCGTATTCCCCTTGAAGTCGCCGGTCAGCACTTCCAGCACCATCTCGGGGCTGCGGCGCTTGACGGCCCGGATGGTGGCGGCCCAGTGCGCGGCGCCGCCGTCGGGGAGGTCGTCGCGGTCGACGCAGGTGATGACGGTGTGGCGCAGCCCCAGCTCGCCCAGCATGGTGGCCACGTGCTCGGGCTCGTCCGGGTCCGCCGGCAGGGGGCGCCCGGTCGGGACGTCGCAGAACTGGCAAGACCGCGTGCAGATGCCGCCCAGGATCATGATCGTCAGCGAGCGGCGGTTCCAGCACTCACCGATGTTCGGGCACGAGGCGCTCTCGCACACCGTGTGCAGGCCCAGCTCGGCGACGCGCTGCTTGAGGTCGAAGAAGACCTCGCCGCGCGGCATCTTCATGCGAATCCATTCCGGCTTGGGCTGGAACTGAGGCCGCTCGGCGGGCGCGCCTTCGGCCTCGCGTTCGGCCTGCAGGACGCGCAGCTTGCGTGAGCGGGTTTCGACGATCCGGTCCGGCATCTGGAGTGCCTCGACTTTACCCGATCGGCAGCCTTCCGGCCCTTCCGGCGCCGCCTGGGACTCTTCTTCTTCGTGAGCCGAGCGATCATGCTGCTGGTGACCGTGGCGGTCACGGCTGTGGGGGTAGGGTGTTCGGGGGGCGCCGGCGCGCCGCGGCTGGGGACGGGGGGGACCGCGGGCGCGCCGGCGTTGGACGCGGGGACGGTGGTCGACACGGGCCTCGGGACGGTGGTCGACACGGGCCTCGGGCCCTGGACGGGCGCGGCGGATGGCGCGGCGCCGGTGCCGCTGGACGACGTGACCGTCTACGCCTTCAGCCAGACCAACGGCGAAGAGGATCCGCAGGTACCGGCGCTGGCGCCTGACATGAACATCCGGGCCTGGCAGCGCTGGGACCGGATTGGCGCGACCGGCGACTTCTCAGCGACTTACCTGGCTGATTGTCATGCGGCCGGCACGCGGTTCGTGGGGGGGACCACCGCGACCGCGCTGTTTCCCGACGAGGCGTCGAACCCGCAGTTTCCGCCCGTGCCCTTCGACGACCTGACGACGCGCGACGCATCCGGCGCGCCCGTGGTCCATTCGCAGATCCTGCCCAACATGCACCGCGGCTCGCTGGCCCATCCGGACTATCGGGACTACCTGGTCCGGCTCTGCGAACGCCAGATCGACATGGGGGTCGACGGGCTCTTCTTCGACGAGATCAACGCCGACTATCAGGGCGCCACGTACGACAACAACGAGGGCTTCGACGCCGCCCATCTGGCCGACTTCAACGCCTATCTGCTGTGGCGGTTTCCGGGCGCCGACTATCAATCGATGTTCGCCATGAGCGCGGACAATCTGCTGACGCCGGACGTTCCGGCGGGCGACCTGAAGAACAACTTCAACTACCAGCGGTATCTGGTCAGTCACGGTTGGTCAGCCTCGCCGTTTGCGGCCGCCAACCCGCTGGCTTCCGTCTGGGGGCGCAGCACCGGCAACCGGCCCGTTCCGCAGGCCGCGAACTTCGCCGACACCGCCGAGCCCTACCGCTACTGGGGCGACATTGCTCGACGGCTGCGCGCGTACGCCCAGCAAAAGCTGGGACGGCCGGTGTTGCTGACGGCCAACGGCGTGTGGCCGCTGGTCGATTTCCAGAGCGTTGGACTTTACGAATACAACCAGGACGGCGACGGCGGGGCGCAGGCGGACTACGTCCCGGTCACGGCGGGGTCGACGACGGCGGCCGCGCATCTGGACGGGACGCGCAGCCTGCAGCGGGCGTTTCTCAACCTGAAGTCGCGGTCGGCGGCGCTGGCGCCGGGGGCGCCGGTCGTGCTGTTCATCGACTGGCCCACCAACTTCCTGTCTTACCTGCTGCACATGCCCGCCGCGCAGCAGCTGGACTACTGGCGGATCTACCCGGCCGAGGCGTACGCGAACGGGCTCTTCTTCGCGTTCTTCCTGCGCGACACGGTCGGCGATCCGACCGCGACGCAGCTGGGCTGGATGCCGCTCTTTCAGTCGCTCGCCAAGTTCTATCGCGACCATCGCGACCTGTACCACGGCGTGACGGCGTCCGGGGCCGCCGCGACGACATCCTTGACCACGCCGGTGATGATTGCGGTCAGCGATCAGGTGTCACCGCGACGCCGACTGGTTCACCTGGTGAATCACGACTACGGCGGCGGATTCAACGAACACGACGGCTTCACCGTCACCGTGCCGCTGCCGGCCGCGCCGGCGTCGGTTGCCCTGGCGTCTCCCGATCTGGACGCGGACGCCGCGCTTCCGGGCGTGTCTTACGCGAATGGCAACGTAATCGTGACGATCCCATCCCTCGTCGCCTACGACATAGTCGAAATCGCCTACTGACACGGTCGCGCACGCAACCGAGCGCCGGCTGTCGCCGAAGACAGCGTGGTATCCTCGGTGTGTTGTCCGGCCAGCCCCATATCGAAGACCTGGTCTCGTCCGAGCGACTACGCCCGTTGCGGCGCGCCGAGTACGACTGGATGGTCGACCAGGGTTTCTTCCAGGACGAGAAGGTCGAGCTTCTCGAGGGGATCATCGTCGAGATGAGCCCGGAGGGGCCGCGCCACGCCGCCACGATCGAGCGACTGCTTCGCGTTTTCGTTCTGCGACTCTCGGACCGCGCCGGGGTTCGCTCCGGAAGCCCGTACGCCGCTTCGGAAATCTCCGAGCCAGAACCGGATCTCGCCGTCGTCCCAGCGGGCGACCACGATCTCGCTCACCCGTCGGAGGCGTTTTTGTTGATAGAGGTGGCGAGCTCATCGCTCGCCAAAGATCGGCGCGTCAAGACGCGTATCTACGCCGCGGCAGGCGTCCCGGAATATTGGATCGTCGACGTCAGCGCGGCGACGATCGAGGTGAGGACTGAGCCCAGCAATGACGGGTACGCTCAGCTGCGCGTCGCGCGGCCCGGGGAGACCGTCCGACTGCAGGCTTTCCCGGACGTCGAGATAGCGGTCAGCGACATCGTGCGCGTCTAGCGCGCGGTCGACGTCTGCTGACCGCGTCCTCCGCTAGATGTGGACGACCTCGCCCAGGGCGGCGGCGGTCGCTTCGTACATCACCTCGGACAGGGTGGGGTGAGGATGGACGGCGGCCATCACGTCGTGCGCCGTCGCCTCGGACGTCATCGCCAGGGACGTCTCGGCGATGAGGTCGGTGACGCCGTAGCCGATGCCGTGCACGCCGACGATCTCGCCGCGCGCCTTGTTGGTGATCACCTTGATGAAGCCGTCCGGGTGATTCGCGCCCAGCGCCTTGCCGTTGATGTTGAACGGGAACTTCCCGACGGAGATGTCGAGGCCCGCTTCCCGGGCCTGCGCCTCGGTCTTGCCGATCGAGGCGACCTCCGGGTCGCAGTACGTGCAGCCGGGGATGGCGTCGTAGTTCACCGGGACGGTGTGGTGGCCGGCCATCCACTCGACGGTGCGGACCCCCTCGGCCATCGCAACGTGTGCCAGCAGCGGCGGGCCGGCGCAGTCGCCGACGGACCAGATGCCGGGGCTGGTGGTGCGGTACTGGTCGTCGACCTGGATGAAGCCCCGGTCGACGGTGACGCCCATGCCTTCGAGGCCGATGCCCTCGATGTTGGCGCGGACGCCGACTGCCATCAGGACGCGCTCGGACGTGACGGTCTCGTTCTGGCCATCGGCCGTCGTGAATGACGTCGTGACCGTCTTGCCGTTGACCTTGACGCCGGTGGTCTTGGCGCCCGTGTGAATCGTCATGCCCTTCTTCTTGAGGATGCGCGTCAGGGCGGTCGAGATCTCTTGGTCCTCGATCGGCAGGATGCGGGGCATGAACTCGATGACCGTCACTTCGACGCCGAAGGCGTTCCAGAAGTCGGCGAACTCGATCCCGATGGCCCCGGCGCCGATCACGACCACGGACTTGGGCACCTCGGGCAGCACCATCGCCTCGCGATATGTGATCACGCGATCGCCGTCCGGCTCGATGCCCGGCAAGAACTTGGCGCGGGCGCCCGTCGCGATGATCGTCCGCGGCGTTTCGAGGTTCAGCTTGCCGGACTTCGTCGTGACCTCCAGCTTGTTGCGGCCGGTCAGCGTCGCCGTTCCCGGGATGTGCGTGACGCCGTACTTCTTGAAGAGGAACTCGACCCCGCCTGCCAGCTTTTCAGAGACGGTGCGGCTGCGGGCGATGATCTTCTTCCAGTCGAAGCTGACGGTGCCGTTGACGACGATCCCCATCTCGCCGGCGTGCTGGACCGCGCGCATCGCTTCGGCGGACTTCAGCAGCGCCTTGGTGGGGATGCAGCCCCAGTTCAGGCAAATTCCGCCTGGGCGCTCGCGCTCGACACAGGCGGTTTTTAACCCGAGCTGTGCGCCACGGATGGCGGCTACGTCACCGCCGGGGCCGGCGCCGACGACGATGAGATCGTACTTGTCTGCCATCCATTTCGCATAGCACGAATGGCGAACGGCGTGCGCGAAACGCGACCGTTGAGAGTGGAGATCAGAGCAGGTTAGCGGGCGTGACCCGGTGCGGGGCTGCTACGG
>JBJMQQ010000038.1:0-15455 GCA_045802645.1 Polyangia bacterium | reverse complement strand
GACGCGGGGGATGCCGCGTCCTTTGGTCGACTTCATGGCCGTAATAGCGAGCAAGGCAGCCGGTTGCTCCCGCGCCTCGGGCGAGCGCCGCAACGCCGCTTGCAACCCTAGCTGCGGCACGTGAACGCAAGCGAGACGCATGACGGTCGAGGCTCGTCGGTGAGGGCCATGTTGTCGCGCGTGGTGCGGTGGCACTGCGCGCGAACGTCGAGGCGGCAGAACAGCGGAGCGCCGTCGGTGAGAAAGGACGCCGCGCCGTCCAGCTCGACGGCGGCGGCGGCGAACGAGCGCAGGCGCGCGTGGGGGACGGTGACCAGCACCGTCGTTCCTTGCGCGCGCGCCGCGTGTCGCAGTCGCATCCAGGACGCGTCGGGGATGCGCAGCTGGGCGTCGCACAGATCGATCGCGACCAGGCCGAACCCGCCCGCCCCGATCACCAGATCGGCTGCCTTCAGCGCCTGCTCGGGCGCGCACCGGATCCACAGCGGCGCGCCGGTCTGGGGCAGGGCACGCGCGTCCAGCGTTCCGCCCGCGTCGATCAGCGCCGCCGCCTCGCCGCCGGCCAGCGCGGCGGCCAGCGCGGCCCGCACGATCGCCGTCCGCCCCGACGACCGGCGCCCGCAGAGCTCGGTCAGCCCGCCCCGCGGCCACCCGCCGCCCAGCAACCCGTCCAGCGCCGCGATCCCGGTCGATCGCCGCCCCCGCCCCTCCGTGAGACGCGCCAGCGGGACCATCCGTGCGGCAATCTCGGGATCCCCCACCAGCTCGAGCGCGCGCGCCGACGACACACTCTCAAGCTAACTGAACGCGTGTTCAGGTGCAATGACTGGCGTGCAGGCAGTCGAATTTTGACGGAAGGATGTGTCACGGCAACGTTCGATCTGCGTGAGCCCATGTTGGAGCCGTCGCTCGTTGGGTCCTTTCATCGTGTTCGTCATGGGCCTGGCGCCCGGTCTGGCGCATGCCGATGAAAAACCGAAGGCCGACAAGAAGCCGGGCCTGTTCGACTTCGAGAGCTGGAAGTCACCCGTCGCGCGCGAGCGTGACGCTTCGCGCCGGCTCGCGCCCGCGTCGCTGGACCTGACGCCGGCGCGGCCACACCCGGCCGAGCCCCGGGCGATTCGCGTGCGCGTCTACGCGGACGACGACTATCGCGGGCTGGTCCTGCGGTGGCAGAGCCGGCTGCGCGCGCAGCTCCAGCGCGTCAACGGCGTCGTCGAACCGGTGTTCGGAGTCAGCTTCCAGATCGAGAGCATCCGAAGTTGGACCGGCTCCCACGCCAGCGCCGCCTTTGCCGCCATCATCGCGGAGCTCCAGGCGCTCGACGCCGGGCGCGACGTCGAGCTGGTCGTCGGGCTCGTCACGCCGGCCCGGGGGGTGGTCACCGACGTCCACCAGATCGGCATCGCGGCCACGCCGGGGCGGCACATTGTGCTGCGCGGGATGGACGATGAGCAGGAAGGACTCGCGATCGACCATGACCTCTCGCTGCTTGCCGCGGATGAGCGGGAGGCTCTGTACACGCAGCGGCGCGCCCACAAGGAAGCCGTCATTTTCCTGCACGAGTGGGGACACACGATGGGCCTCGCGCATGAAGAGGATCGCGTGTCGATCATGAACCCCCTCTACGATCCGCTGCAGTCGCGGTTCAGTGAGCTCGGCAAAGACGTCGTCGTTTCGACGCTGGACGCGCGGGTCGCGCATCCGGCAGGCGACGTGCCGGCGGCGCCCCGGCCTCCGGTGGCGCGCCAGCCTGACGCGGCCTTTCAGGCGGCGGCCGAGGCGCTGGCCGCCAACCGTCCCGAAGACGCCTGGAACGCTATGGCCCCCGCTGTCGAGCGTTTGGGGGGCACGGCGGATGCGGCCACCTGGACGCGAGTTGCACAGCTCGCGGCGGGCTGCGGCGCCCTGACCGCGGCCGAGGAGGCGATGGCACACGTGCCGCGCGGCGCGCCCGAGATCGAGCGCGTCGCGATGGAGGTCGAGACCACGCGACAGCGCGTCGCGCTGCCTCCAAGTCCTCGAAGCGGGGTCGCCGCCGGCCGGGAGCCCGCCTTCGTCGCCGGCTACTATCGAATCACCCGGCTGGTCTCGGCCGGCGACCTGCCGGGCGCGCAGGCGCGATTCAAGGAGCTGGCGGGCGCGTTCCCGGACGCGCCCGGCATCGACGTCCTGGCCTGCGATCTGGAGCTGCGCGCCGGACACGCAGCGTCCGCGACGCGCAGGTGCGACTCAGCCCTGGCCAAGTACCGGTTCGCTGTGCGCGCGCACGTGCTGCTGGGAATGGCCGCCGCGCGGGCGGGGCACGGTGCGGTGGCCGCCCAGCACCTCGAGACGGCGATTCGCCTCGACCCGCACGACGCGGGGACCTGGCAGGCGCTGGACGACGTCTACCGGGCGCAGCGGGCACGCAGCCAGCGCGAGCAGCTGGCGTTGCGCTATCGCGCGGTGTTCGGTGCGGCGCTGCCCTGATGATGGGCACCGGTCACAAGCAGACGCCGTACAGCGCTTCGCCTGCGATGGGGGTGCAGGTCGTTCCCGGGGTCGGACACTGGTTGGGGGCGGTGCAGGCGGCGTTCTTCAGATCGCAGCGGCACACGGCCCGGCAGGTCTGCTCGCACACGAACCCGGGGGCGCACTGGGTCGTCGACGTGCAAGCCGCGCCTTCGGGGCGGGTCCGCGTCATCTCGGGGCAGCCGCAGGCGACGTGGTCCATGCTGGCCGGCAGCACGCACGCCAATCCGGCCGGGCAGCCGGTGCGGTTCGCAAGCGCCGCCACGCCGGTCGGATCGCAGCTGGCGCTGCAGGTGCGATAGGCCGTGGCGGTCCCGTCGCAGGTGACTGGGTCACGGCAGAAGCTGCCGGGACCGCCGCCCGCGTCGGAGCGGCCGCCGCAGTCCGAGTCCGTGCCGCAGAAGCGCAGGCAGACCTTGGTGGCGCAGCCCAGCGACGTGTAGTCGAAGCACTGGGAGCCGGGGGCGCAGTCGGCGTTTCCCTGGCACGGCGTCCCGGGGCCGCCGGAACCGCCTGGTGTGCAGGCGTTGATCGTGGCCTTGCAGTTCACCTGGCAGGTCTGTCCACCGGCGCACACCGGGTGGACCGGATCGCAGCCGGGGAACTGGCCGCCGGGGACCGCGCCATCCGCGCCGCCGTCGGTCGCACAGGCCTCGTCGGGCGCCAGCAGCACCAGCCCTTCGACGGTGGCGCCTTTCTTGATGGTGATGATGGCGGCTCCGTGGCCGCGCTGGCAGCCGTGCGCGTCGCGAGCCTTGACGTCGAATTCCACGTCGCCGGTCTGGTCAGCCGAGAAGCTGACCGAGAGCGTCCCCATCGCGACGGACGCGTCGGGCGCGATCACCAGATCCCGCGCGGCGTAGTTCAGCACGCGGAGCGGCTGGTTGGCCTTCGTGACGTCGACCTCGATGTCGGCGACCGAGGTGATCGATGACGGCGCCTGCGATTCCAGCAACAGGATCACGAACGACTGCGGGCTCGAGCACCCCAGCGTCGCCGCCACCGTCGCGGCAAGGACGATTCGCGCGGTGTTCCTAGAACGCACGCATGTTCCCGAGGGTCGTCACCGGCGCGTCCGACGACGACCCGGAGGTCGCGACCAGGACGATGGTCGCGGTCAGCACGATGACGCCGATGGCGCCCCAGAACCAATCCTTGCGGTAAAACGGCTTCCCGTGTGGGACGGGGCCGGCCGGGCTCGGCTGGTCCAGCACCGGCGCGGCGACCACCGGCAGATCCGGGGTGAGCGTCGGCGGCGCGCCGGGCGGGACTGGTGCGACGGGCGCCGCCGCGGTGTCGGGCGCTCTCGGCGCTCCGGCGTCGACGCGCGTCTCGACGGCGGCGTCGGCGGCCGGCGCGTCGGCGCGGGCCACCTGCGCGCTCAACACCATCAGCGCGACGATCGCCGCGGTCCAGGTGCGGCCGTCAACGCGCGGCCTATGCGCGCTCTCCATCGGGCCCATTGTGCGCCGCGGGGCCGACCGCCGTCCAGTTCCCGCCGGGCTTAACGACCGGACGCTTACTCCACCGGACGCTTACTCGACCGGACCGTCGCGGCGCGACGCCGCCCAGTCGATGCGCGCCCGCATGTCCAGCGCCCGCAGGCGGTCTGCTTCGGTGGCGTCCGGCGGCAAGCGCGACACCGCGTCGCGTGCCCGCGCGAAGTCTCCGACCTGGTAGGCGGCGTTCGCCGTCATGCGCCTGCACTCGCGCGCAAACTCGAGCGGCAGCGCGGTGGGGTCGGGCGCGGCCGCCTGGTCGCCACAGGCCCGGGCCAGCTGCGGCAGCGCCCGCGCGGGATCGCGCGGTAGCAGCTGGCGGCCGACCAGGTAGGGCCCCAGGCGATCGCCGGGGAAGAGGCGCGCGTACTCGGTCAGCAAGAAGAACGTCAGCACCGGATCGGGCGCGCCGTCGACCGGAAGGTCGCCGTAAAGCGCGCGGCCCAGCGTCGCGCGCGCGTTCGCGTCGGCCAGGCCGGCCAGCTTGGCGGTGGCGAGCCGCCGGTCGGCGTCCGTCGACGCGAGCTGCAAGGCGCGTCGCTGATGCTGCTGGGCAGCCGCGAAGTCGCCGGTCGCAAAGTCCAGCGCCGCTGCCAGCGATTCGACCTCGGCCTGAAGGGGCTCGGTCAACGACCCGTCGACGGACAGGTGGGCCAGCGTGGCGCGCGCCGGACCCAACGCGCCGGCCGCGAGCTGGGCGCGCGCGAGCCCCAGCCGGAAAATCGGCTCCGCCGGATCGTCCGCGCAGGTCGATTCGAAGAGCTGTGCGGCCTTGTCGGGCTCGACCAGCAGCTCACCGCGCGCCTCGGCGACGCGCGCGGCCAGCTCGCGCGCGCAGACCCGCGCGAAGATCGCGGGGCGGCGGAACTGCTCGGTCGCGTGGGCCCGCTGCTGCTTGTTGAGCGGCTGGGCCGCCAGGAAGCGGCGCCACTCGTGCTCGAGGTCGGCGAGGGGCAGGCGATAGACGTCGCTGAAGTTACCGGCCGACTTGTAGAGCGCGCGCAGCTTCTCGGCGCCCCTCGTCTGCAGCAGGTAGGCGGCGAACGAGCCAGCCACCGTGTACGCGCGGGCCCCGGACTCGGCGCTGAACCCAGCCCCGACGACGTTCGCCAGGGGGGGCGCCAGACCCGCCACCTGCATCGCGGCCGCCTCCTGGTGGATGGTGGCGTCACCGTCGGGCGCGTCGGCGTCGGCCGCCTCGGCCAAACCCTCGATCATGCCCACCGCCAAGACGGGGTGGGGCAGAGGCGCCCAGCGCCAGGCCAGCGACACGCCGAAGAACGGATCGCCGAAGGCCGCCGCGAACACGTGCGCCATCTCGTGGCGCAGCCGCGTCGAGGGGAAGCCCTCGCCCTGCACGAAGATCTCACGCGTCCACGGGCGCGCGTAGAGCGTGTGACCGGCGCCGACCAGCGCCTTCTTGGTGTCCGCGTCGGGGAAGTCCCACACGGTGATCGGTCCGTCCGGCTTCACCTCCAACGTCTGGCGAAGCTGGCCGTAGCGGAACTCCAGGTCCTCTCGCTCCAGCGCCAGATTGGCGCGCGTGCGGAGGCCGGGCGCGTAATGAATGACGAAGTGCTCGCTGGTCAGCGTCTGGTCCAGCTCCCGGGCCAGATCGGCGCGCGTGACGTGATAGCCCAGGCGGCCGCCCACCGCGTAAATAACGATCGAGGCGACGAGCAGCGGGAACGCGGCGACCAGCGCGGGGCGGTTGAACCGGCGCGGATCGCGGCCGCGCCCGGCCGCTGCCAGCGCCAGCACGATGGCGGTCGCCGCCCACACCACGTTCGCGACGCGAAACAGCAACAGCGGCAGCGGGGGGCGCAGCGCCTCGTCATAGATCGGACCCGGGAAGTACCCGCCGAACGGGTCGTACGCGAACACCGGCGGGTCGCGATAGAGGCGCAGCAGCGTCCACAGAAGTGACACGACCGGCGTCGCGAACGCCAGCACGCGGCCACGGCGGGGCAGGAAGGTGGCCGCCCCCGCCAGAACGCCGGCGGTCGCCGCGTAGAGCGCGGTCGCGACCGGCAGCAGAGCGAAGAAGGCCAGCCCGGCTCCGAAGCTGCAATTCCGCACGCGCGCCGCATTGGCCAGCGACACCAGCAGCGGCAGGAGCAAGATCGCCCCCGACCGCGCGGCAGCCCGCCCGAACACGCGGGCCAGCTCCGTCCCGGCCGGGGCGCGGCCCAACGCCGCGCGGCTCTGGAGCAGTGCGCCGTGACCGATGTCGACGCCCGCCAGCGCGGCGCCAAATCCGAGCACGAACGAGAAGTCGTAGCCCAGCACGTCGGCCAGCGGCATGAAATCCAGGATCACGGCCAGCACCGTCAGGGCCGCCCCCCACAGCAGGGGACGCATCCCGACCCGCGCGCGGGCGGCGTTCCAGAGCGACGACAGACGGCGCAAGCGTCGCCTGTTGTAGCCTGTTTCGGCAGCGAAAGCCCCACCACCGACGATCCTGCCGATTGATCCTTTGAGGGGTGGCGCCTACCATGAGGTCAGGCTCTGCGCACCCGCGGGGGGCGGGAACGAGAGACGACCGACGATGTCCAGCGACGAAGATCGACGCCGAGAGGCGCGCGCCCCCATCGAGCTGAAGGTCGAGTACAAGCGACTCAACACCTTCTTCTACGACTACACGAAGAACATCTCGAAGGGCGGCACGTTCATCAAGACCGAGCGGCCGCTGGATGTCGGCACGATCTTTTTGTTCAAGCTGCTGGTCCCCTCGCGCGACGAGCCGATCGCGCTACGTGGTGAGGTTCGCTGGGTCATCAAAGAAGGGCAGCCGCGGCCGGCCGACGTCCCGGCGGAGCACGAGCCGGGGATGGGCATCCGCTTCGTCTACGACGACGATCAGCAGCGCCAAAATCTGGAGCAGCTCGTCGAGAAGATGATGGTCGACAGCCTGGGCCCGCTGATCTATTCGCGCCTGGTCAAGAAGCCGCCGCGCTGATCAGCGCGCGCAGCTTCATTGTCCAAGAATTCGCACGACGAACAGCGCGCCGCCTCCCACCGCAATGGCAAGGCTGAGCGCGCGCACGCCGCGCTCACCGAACCAGCGGGCGCGCCGTGCCGCGATGATCAGCGGAAGCGCGACGGCCAAGACGGCGAGCTGCCCCAGCTCCACGCCCGCGTTGAACGACACCAGGGCGATCGGGATCTGCGCACGCGGCAGCGCGATCGCGCGCAGTGCGCCGGCGAAGCCGAACCCGTGGACGAGGCCGAAGGGGAACGTGATGCGCCAGCGCTGGCGCGCGTCGCCATTGAAGAGGTTCTCGACCCCGACGTAGGCGATCGACAGCGCGATGGCCGGCTCGACCAGGCGCGGGCTGGGCGCGAAGATCGACAGCGCCGCCAGCGCCAGCGTGATCGAGTGCGCGACGGTGAAGGCGGTCACCACCCCCAGCAAGGGGCGCCAGCCGGCGGCGACCAGGAGCAATCCCAGCAGGAACACCAGGTGATCGGCGCCTGTGAGGATGTGCTCGATGCCCAGCTTCAGCATCGACCAGGCGAGGCGACCAGCGGTCCCGGCGCTGCCCGGCGTCCAGGTTGGACGCGCGCGATCCAGCACCTGCGCGTGCGCCTGTCCGGCGCTGAACAGGCGGGCCAGGTGTCGGTGTCCGGGCGCCAACTCCTTCAGCATGGGCAGCGCCAGCGTGAGCCGCTCGGGTACGACAGGGCAGGTGTACCGCACCTGGAACACGGCCCCGCCGTCGCCCTCGGAGACCCAGGCCCGCGTCAGCGCGCCGGTGCACGGGTGGCCATCGGCGGTGAAGGTGAGCCCGGCCGCGATCGCACGCGCGACGGCATCGTGACCGGCCGTCAGCTCGGCGGCCGAGACGGAGCCGTCGCCGTTCGCGTCGATCGCCGGGAGCAGGCGCGCCAGCTCGCGGTCGGCCATCCCGAGATCGCCGTCCACCAGGTTGCCGTTCAGACGGTATTCGCCACTGGAGACGCCCACGGCGTGCGCGAACGCGCGGCTCGCAAGAGCCAGCGAAGCCAAGGCCAGCGCGGCCGCCAGCAACCACCGCGCGCGCGGGTGTCATGGCCGCGCGACCCGAGATTCTGCGACGGCGCCGCCGGCTGCGCCCCGCGTTGCCGGAACGAACGGCGCGTCCGTGAGAGCTCCCAGGAACGCGATCAGATCATCGATGTCCTGTTCGGACAGCGGCGGTGGCGCGCCCTCGCGCCGGTTGTAGACCGGCGAGTACACGTTCACGTTCGGGCGGAACCTGGGCGGCACGTCGTCGAACTTCTGGCCGGGCGGGTAGACGCGCGCCGGGGCCACGGCTCGATTGGCGTAGAACGTCAGCACCTCGCGCAGGTTCTTGTAAACGCCGTTGTGGCCGAAGCTCTCACGGACCGCGACGTTTCGCAGTGACGGCGTGCGGAAGCTGGAACAGAAGCGCGGGTCGGCGGAGGGGGTGTGCGCGTTTTGTCGCTCGCACAGCCCCAGGTCGAAGGCGGCCCCAGAGCGGTTCGCGGTGAGCTGGCGATTGCGGGGCAGGGCGACCGTGTCGTAGCCGTAGTCGGTGAACATCGAGTCGGCGGGGTTGCTGGACGTCTCGGCCATCCGGTGGCACCCGGCGCAGGCGCCGCGCCGGCGGTCCTTGAACACCTCCAGCCCGCGCCGCTCGGCCTCCGTCAACGTCGCCTGGCCGCGCACGTAGGCGTCGTACTTCGACGAGGCGGGCGTCATCTCGTCGCTCTTCAGGAACGCCTCCAGCGCCAGGCCGACGCCGCGCATGATCGCGCCGGGCTCGCTGGAGTCGCCGAACGCTTCGCGGAAGCCCGCCACATACGGCGCCCGCGTGATCTTTCGGGCGAGCCGTCGCGGGGTGCCGGCGTTCATCTCATCGGGGTTGAACAGCGGCTGCCGCACGAGCGCGGCGATCGTGTCGGCGCGCCCGTCCCAGAAGAAGCCGCCCCGCGGCTCGGGCGCCGGGTTCTCGTCGTCCTCGAAGAAATGGAACGCGGGCGTGTACCGCAGGTAAAGCACCGACGGCGTCGATCGGCGCGCGAAGTGCCCCGGGCGGCTCCCCAGCGGTACGCCGGCGGTCGATCCGTGCGCGCCCGAAAAGGCGCGCCCCGGATCGTGGCAGCTGGCGCAGCTGGTGCCCGGCGGCTCGGACAGACTCTCATCGAAGAAGATCTTCTTGCCCAGCGCGACCAGCCGCGGGTCGTCGCGCGCCCCCTGGCGCGGCGGCACCGGCAGGACGTTCGTGCGCCGGGCGGGGACGGCCGGGCCTCGCGACAGGCGCGGCAGCTTGGCCGCGGCCCACGCCTGATCGATCGTCGGCTTCGGCGCCGGGTTGCCGTTTGGCGGCGGGCTCCGGCGGCAGCCGCCTACGCCCGACAGGAACGCCGCCAAGACGACGATTGCGACGCGCGCGGCGCCCGTCACGGAATGTTGTCGTAGGTCCCGACGAGGTTGCCGCTGCCGTCGGTGCAGGAGATGCGCGTCCCTGGGGTGCTGTCGCAAACACCGCTGCAGGCGGCGGGCGGCGCCATGGTGCAGACCGCGATGATCGTGCCGTTGGTCCGGTACGACGTGAACTTCCAGTTCTTGGCGCCCACGGCCCCGACCCGGTCCATGATCATGAACCCGAACTCCTGCGAAAACGCGAAGGCGTTGATGACCGTGCCGGCCGCCGGCAAGTCGCCGTTGGGGTTGAAGGTCGCGGGCAGCGCCGTGTCCAGGTTGTCGCCACCGTTGCCGGCCACGAACGTCGCCGGGTGATTGCTGGCGAAATCCAGCGCCTGGAAGTCGTGCACGTGGCCGTGAATCGCGATGCCGACGTTGGGCGGATAGTAGTTACCCGGGTAGGCGGCGTTCATGACCGACTGCAGGCCAGCGTTGCCGATTGTCGGCGGGTTGGCGGCGGAGTATCCGAGCACCGGGTGGTGAACCGCCCAGATGTTCAGAAAGCTGGGCGTCGCCAGCGCGGCGGCCGCGGCCAGCTCGCTCGTGTACGGCTGAAACGCCGCCGGCGCGTACGCGGTCTTGGCCGTGTTGGCCGAGTCGAAAAGGACGAGCTGCGTGTCCCCGAACGAGACCGCCCACGGATCGTTGTAGTTGCCGCTGTTGTCGTTCGACGGATCGTTGCAGGTCTTCACCCCCGTCGCGTCGAACGGATTCGGATCCAGGTAGCGGTACCAGCCCTGGCCGGCGCGGTTGCAGGTCTCGTGGTTGCCGCGGACCATCACCCAGGGCGCGGCCTTCAACAGCGGCGCGGCCGGGGTGAAGAGGTCGGCGTCCCACACGTCCGAGCCGTAGCCCCAGGGGGTTCCCGCGCAAGCCGTGTTGCCGGGCGGGCAGGGGTTGTCGCGGTAGTGGTAATCGCCGACGTGCAACACCAGGTCGGGCTGCATGGCGGCCGCGGCCTGCGCGATGACCGGGAACGGCCACTGCGTCGGGTCACTGCAGGCCTGGTAGACGTTGCCGATCGAGATGCGGCAGCCCGTGTCGCCGATGATGGCCACCCGGTTCACGATCGGCTTGGGCAGCGGCAGCTTGATGCCGGCGACGGTGGCGCTGGCGGCTCCGGCCGACAGCAACAGCTCGCAGCTGGTGTTCGTGAAGACGGACGGCTTCGAGTTGCCCGACGTCATCGCCTGCGCCAGCGTCGCGTCGGTGCTGGTCGGCCGCAGCGGCATCGTCCCGGCGACGGCGCGCACGTTCATGGGGCTGGTCACGCCGTCCACGTTGATCGACGGACAGGTGTTGTACGGCGTCAGCAGCCGTGCGATGGCCTGGTTGTTCGGCCCAATCTCGACCCAGGCCGATTCGTTCAGCGCTGCGTCCGACGGGCATGTCACCGAGACGTTGAACGTGGCCGCGCAGCCCGGGTCGCCGTCGGAGACCGTGAGCGTCAGCGACACCGGTCCTGGTGCCGCGCAGGTCAGCGTCGGGCTCTGAGCGGTGGTGCTGTTGAGCGTGCCGGCGCTGGCCGTCCATTTGTACGAGAGCGGCTGCGGCGCCCCGTCCTGGTCGGTGGCGGCGCTGGCAAGCGAGATGACGTTTCCGACCGCCGGGTTCGCGGTGACCGAGTCGACCGTCGGACAGAGGTTGATGGTGCCGTTGATCTGGATGCTGCCGGTGTTCGGCGGCCGGTGGCAGTCGATCGCGATCGATACGGACGTGGTCACAGCGGCGGTGACGCTGAAAGAGGCCGAAGCCCCTGAACAGGTCGTCTGGCCGTCCGTCGAGGTGCCGGTCAGGGTCAGCGAGTATCCGATGCCGGCCGCCACGCCACCAATCAACGCGCTGAACGTCGACGAGCTCGCGGTTTCGATCGAGCCCACGCGGTTGCTGGGTCCGGCCAGAACATAGGAGAAGCTGTTGAAGGTCGCCGTGGGCACGCCGCTCAGGACCAGCGCTATAGAGCCCGCCGCCGCTCCGGTGCCCGGTGCGCCGTTGCCCGTCGAGGGGACGCCGTCACAGCCGATCAGCGCCGCCAAGGCGGCGGTCGCGACGACACTTCGGGTCAGGTTCTTGCGGACAAGCTGCAGCACGCGCGCCTCCAGGCGAAAGGGCAGGGATGGAACGCACGCACTGTCGCCGCCGCCACCTGACAGGTCGAGCGACGGTTCGGCAACGAATCGGCAACGAATCAGCCGATGATCATCTCTTCGCGGTCGCCGCCCGCCGGGCCGCCGCCACTGAAGCGACTGGCGCGCCAGGCGTGGAAGAACGCGTGCGGCGGGTCACCGCGCAGGAAGTCGGCGTAGTGACGCGCGACCACGGGCGCCATCATGAAGCCGTGGCCGCCGAAGCCGCAGACCACGTAGAACCCGGGCACGCCGGGTAGCTCGCCGACGATTGGATTGCCGTCGGGGCTCACGTCGTACGGGCCCGCCCACTGCCGCACCACCTTGACGTGACCCAGACGCGGCATGAGGCGGGTGAGGCCGCGCGCCATCCGGGTCAAGAACGCCAGCCGCGACCCGAGCCGCACCTCGCCGTCGGGGTTCGCCTCTTCAGGAAGCGCGACGCCGCCGACCAGCTCGCCGCGCAACGACTGCGAGACGTAGAGGCCGGTTTCGATCTCCGAAACCATGGGCTTCAGGAACGGCTTCAGCGGCTCTGTCGAGAGGATCTCGTGGCGCACGGGGCGATCGGGCAGCGCGCCGCCGGCCAGTCGCGCGACCACCGGTGACCAGGCCCCGGCGGCGCAGACCACCCGCCCGGCGGTCAGCGCCCCCTGCGGGGTGCGCAAGACGAAGTCGTCGCCGCTCCGCTCGATGGCGGTCACGGGCACGCCTGTACGGATCTGGACGCCGCGCTTGGCGGCGGCGCGCGCGTACCCCCAGACGAATGGCCAGGGGAAGACCACCGCGTCCGTCGGGTTGTAGCAGGCGGCCACGAACGGCGTCACGTCCAGCTCGGGCACCAGCTCTTGCGCGTCGGCCGGCGTGATCATCCGCGTCGGCAGCTCGCACTGGTTCTGCAGCGCGACGTTGCGGGCCAGGCGCTCGGCGGAAACCTCCGTGCGCGCCAAGAAAAGATAGCCCCCGCGGCGCATCCAGACGTTGATGCGCATCTCTTCGGCGAACCGCGCGCAGATTTCCGTCGACTCCTGCATGAGGCGGATGTTCATCTCGGTCGACCACTGCTGCCGGACGCCGCCGCCGTTGCGCCCCGACGCCCCCCACGCCAGATGGTTCGCGTCCAGCACCACGATCCGCTTCTGTCCGCGCGCGGCCAGGTTGCTAGCGATGGCCAGCCCCATCACGCCGCCGCCGATGATGGCGACGTCGGCCGGCGCTTCCAGCGCGGTGGTCATTTTTCCGAGTCGCCGCCGGCCAGCACGGCGAGCTCGGTCGGGACCAGCGGCGGGCGCGCCGTGAAAGGAGCCATCTCGGCGAACGGGCGCCCGGCGGCCACCGCGATCGCGCGCGCGATCTCGCGCAGGCACTCCTTGCCCTGGCACGGGCCGGTGCCGAAGCCCGTGTAGCGCTTGACCTCCTCGACGGCGGTGTGGCCCAGCTTCACCGCGTGCTGGACGTCGGCCAGCGTGACGTCTTCGCACCGGCAGAGGATCACCTTGCGTGACACGCGGGCTCCGGCGGGCGGTCTACTTGGGCGGCGCGGCGCCCACGGCCGCCGGCGGATCGAACAGCTTCTCGTCCAGCGGCTCATCGAACGCGATCTCGCTGAGCGCCGTCACGATCGTCACCGGGCCGGCCTGCATCTGCGACGCGTAGGGAATCTTCAGGCCGCCCACTGGTCGCCAATCGGAGACGGTCGAATTGAACGGCACCTGTCCCTGCGGCGTCGCGCGCGTCCCCTCGAGGCTGACCTCGAGGTGCGTTTGCCGGTCGTAGCAGGCGCGCATGGGCGGCGCGATCTTGGGCGTGAGCACCAGGCATTCGAGCCCCGCCGGCGCATCCGATGCGGTCTCGATCTTCGCGAAGAGAGCAGGGGCCTCCATCTCCAGGTTCCAGGCGGCTTCGATTCGCGCCTGCTCGGCCTCGGCGCCTTCCAGCACGCGCGTTCCGTTGACGGGATCCTGCGCCCACAACACGCTGCCGTTGCACCCGTCGCGGGTTTCACCGACGGCGGGCAAGGTGGTGACGGTCAGCGACTTGTCGGTGCTGGTCTGGAAGTGTTCGACGGGGCCGCTCATCGCCATCCCCTTCAGCGTCAGGAGCAGCTTCTGGTGGACGCTGCGGTGCGATCTCCAGCCGTCGATGCCGCCGGTCGCCGCCACCGCGTCCGCCAGGATCGCGGCGGGCGCACGGCTGCCGGGTGAAGACGCGGTTGCGGCCGTCGCTGGTTGCGGCGCCGCGGCGGGCGAAGCGCACCCGACGGCGATCAGGAGCAGGGTCGCCGCGGGCGCCACCGTCACGAGTTTTCCGAGCGGGATCATCGTGGGCGCGATGCTCGGACGGCGACCAGGGCCGCGTCAAGAACCGGATCGCGGCCGGACTTCAACCCGGCGCGCGTCTCGACCACGCGGCGGTCGGGTTGCACGCCGCGCCCTTCCAGCAGCACCCCCTTCGGCGTCTTGAAATCGGCGACCACGTACTGGATGACGGCGCCGCCCGGCAGTTCCTGGACCAGCGACGGCAGCACTGCGCCCAGCGTGGTGTCGCCCACGACCAGGGCCCGCTTCGCCTCCTGCAGGCCCGCCGTCAACATCTCGGATGTGGATGCGGTCCCTTCGTCCGTGAGGATGGCGAGCGGCCCCATGAACGGCGTCGCGCCCAGCTCGGGCTTGGCGACGAACGTCTGATCGAAGTCACGAAACTTCAGCGTCCCCAGCGTCAGCGGGTGATCGACGAAAAGCGACGCGACCGGGATCGCCATCGCGCCCTGGCCGCCCGGGTTCCCGCGCAGGTCCAGCACGATCGCCCGGACGTGGTGCGCCTGGAACCGCGCGATGGCCTTCTTCACGTCGTTGAGGACCGGGTCCAGGATGAAGACGTTGAACGCGACCACGCCGACGTCGCCGATCTCATAGGCGCGGACCTCGGGGTAAAGCGGCGGCAGATAGCCGAGCTGGACGCTGGGGCCGCGCGGCGGATCGCGCGTCAGCACGACCTTGCCGGGCCGGTCCTGGTCGTCGAGGTAGTTCAGCGTCACCCGGCTGCCGGGCGGCCCGGCCAGACGGCGCGCCGCGGCCCGCCGCAGCGCGAACCGCTCTTCGATCGGGCGCAGCGCGCGCGCCGACGCATGCCGCGGCGCCAGCGGCCGGCCGGCAATCGCCGTGACGATGAACCCGGGACGCAGCCCCAGGTGCTCGGCGGTCGACCCGCTCTGCACGCGCGTGATCGTCGGGCGGCCGTCGATGATCCGCACGGTCAGCCCCGGATCGCCGACCTCGCCGGTGACGGGAACGGGTGTTTGCGGCGGGGCGTCGCCGGGCGCGGCCGTCTCCTCGGCGTCGCTTTCGTCTTCGTCGCCCGGGCCGGTGATCATCATGTGCGACTGCCCGAGCTCGCCGATCATCTGATTCAGCACCCGGTAAAACGCGGCGTCCGACGGGGCGCCGAGGGCCAGCGGCTCGTACTTGGCGCGCACGGCGTTCCAGTCCACGCCGCCCAGGGTCTTGTCGAAGTGCTTGTCGCGGTCGGTGCGCCAGGCGGCGTCGACGATCGATCGGCGCAATGCCGTGCGCGCGTCGCCGGCGGTGTCGGGCGTGACGGGCGGCGGCGCGGCGAAGGGCGGCGGTTCGACCGCGTGGCCGAGCGTTGCCGCGGCCGCCGGTGGCGTCTCGACCGGGGGCGGCGGCGATTGCGCGCACCCGACCAGCCCCGCCATTCCCAGCGCCAGGATCGCCAGCAGCGCGGCAGCGGCCGCCCTGCCTGCCCGGGCACCGGCGCGCGCCGCCGGTTGCGGCCCCACGTACCCGGTGACGTCGCCGCAAGCGAACACGCCGGGCGCGCCCGTGACGCCGTCAGCGGTCGCGCGCGCCGCGAACCCGCCGCGCG
>JBJMQQ010000037.1:0-26459 GCA_045802645.1 Polyangia bacterium | reverse complement strand
CCGAACCTCGTCGACGGGGATCCAGGGCGCCGCCGTCACACTGACGTAGAGGCCGGCCCCTGCCCCGGCGGAGATCGGGTTCGTTCGGTCCAGGTCGGGGCGATGCCGGGTGCCGCTGCCGTCGTCGATCGTGACGTCCAGAATCGGGCCGTTCGTCCCCTCGACGTGACCGGCCAGCACGTCGGCGTCGAACTTCTTTTCGAAGTCGGGGTCCGACTTGTCGTGGCCGCCCCAGATCAGGTTGCGGGGGTAGCCGATCCGCTCGACAGCCAGGCTGTGCGAGTCGCTGTTCGCGGTGCCCGTGCGCAGGAGCCCCTGCGACAGCAGCGAAAACCAGAGCGCCCGGTATCGGAGCCAGTCCGCCCGCGACGCGCCGGTCATCACCTCTTGCACGTTCCAGTCGACGTTGCGGTAATGGCCGCTGCCACCCGGGCTGCGCGCCAGCGTATTGGCTGCGAAGCTGGCGTCGTCGGTGGGCGCGTCGGGGATTGTCTGCCGCGGGTCGTATCCGATGGCGAGGGCGTAGCCCTGGTCGCGCCCGATCTTGGCGGCCGCATACGGGTGATTGAGCTGGCGGACGGAGGCGCCCAGCACGTCCATGTCGTCCATCATCTGCCCCGGCTCACGCAGCTCTGGCCAGGGCGCGCCGTTGCGGGGGTCGAGCACCTCCGGCGTGAGCGGCCAGAAATTGAAGTGGCCGAGCGTCCGCGGAAATTCATGCCCCGGGACGTAGAACCACGGGATGCCGGGCGTCTGCTCGACGCCCGAGATCACCCTCAGTGTGTGCGTGGCCCCCAGCGTCTGCAGAGTCGCGTCGTAGGTGGTGACGACGTTGTGGTCGGTGGCGACGATCATGTCGACGCCCGTCGCGAGGAAGCTGGTCACCCGCTCGAGGTCGGGCATCGACGAGTCGAAGCTGGCCCCGCCGTGCACGTGGAAGTCCCCGGAGATCACCCCGTCGGGCAACAGCGCGGACGCGAGCGACTCGACCAGCAGCGTGACCTGCACCGTCTGCCCTGGCGCCAGGTCGACCTCGGCCCGGTCCAGCGTCGCGAACGGCCCACGCGTTCCGTAGACGAAGAACTTCCCGGGCGGCAGCAGCAGGTCGAAACGCCCGTTGAAGGTCAGCGCGCGGTTGCAGGCGGGCGAGCCGCCGTCGGGTGGTCCCAACATCGGCGCGCACCCGCTGAACAAGCTGTAGAGCGTCGGTGCCGCCGCGCGCGTCACCGCCGGATCGTCGACCGGAATGACGACGAGCTCGGCGTAGCTGGAGAGCACGCCCGGCCCCGATTCGACGTTCACGGTGAGGTGCGACGACGCGGTGATCGAGATATCGCCGATCGAGAAAGGCCCGGCGTCGGCGGTCGTGACGCTGAACGAGCTGGCCGGGCCCGCGGGGAGCCCGAACGCATACGGTTGCACGCGGTAGGTGCGGTTGGGCGGCAGCGCGACGCCGAAGCTGCCGTCGCCCAGCGGAACCGCCTCGTTCCAGGGCGTTCGGCGGGTCACGTCGTCGGGGTCCGGGCCGAAGGCCGGCTCGTAGAACAGCAACGAGGCGGCCCGCCCCGCCCGGCTGTCGACGGGGGCGCCGTTGGCGACCATCCGGCCGGTCACGGTGACGGCGGGCGGGTCGCCGTGCACGGCCGATCGGACGCGCAGCGCTTCGGCCACGGCCGGCGCGAGGCCTGCCGCGGACGCGGCGGGCAGGCCGGCCATCGCCGGGCGCGTTCCGTCGCTGGGCACGGCCGCGATGAACCGCTCGAAATGGAAGCCGTCTCCCGGCTGTGTGACGCCCAGCGGAACGCCAGCCGCCGAAAGCGTCGTGCTGGTGAACCCGGCAGCTTCGGTGTGGTCGCACGACACCGCCGCGTAGGCGGTCTCGGGCGGGGCTTGCATGCGCGCCGCGATGAACGGCCACGTGCGCCACGCGGCGTCGATGTGCAGCAGGTCCAGGTCGGGGTGGACGAAGCCCATCCCCTTGGCGGGCACGAACGGCGCGGGGCCGTTGTCGCCCCAGAAGAAGCCGTCGGTGAGGTACAGCGTGTTGGGCGCGAGCGCGCCGTTGTAGAGGTCACTTCGGACGCGCACGCCGTCATCGCAGGGGCGGACCTCGTACCGGGTCACGACGGTCACCCGCGCATCGCCCTCCAGATGACCGCGAAAGACGACCGCCGCATAAGCACCGGGATCCGTGGGGGGCAGACCGGGGTCCAGAATCTCCGCCGTCTCGTAGTGAACGGCGTCGCGCGGCAAAACGCCGGCTGCCTGATAGATCGTATTCGTCTGATCGCCGCCGGTGCTCGAAGCGGTGGCGAGCGGGGCCAAGTCCAGGATTGCGCCACCCGTGGGGCCCAAGCCATGCGGGTGCTCGGGCGCGTCCAGAACGACGCGAACGCGGTCGTTCTCGAGGACGAAGTCCCCCGGCCCGGCGAGCGACTTGGGGCCGAAGACCCGCTCGGCCTCGTCTCCGATGCGGGCGACGCGCAACGCGGGCGTTCCGAGGCAGATCGGCGGCGGCAGCGCCGCGCAAGGCGGCGGCGGCACGCAAGCGCCGTCATCACCGCCGACGCACCCATCGTGCCGGCAGCCAGCCGCCAACGCGCAGATCAGCGTGGTAGCAGCGATCCAGAGGGGGCGCCTCATCGCGCCCGCATCCTATACGTTAAGACGCAGGCCCGGCGAGGGGTTCCCTGCTGATCCTCACCCCTTGGCGGAGGCGGGGACCGGCGAGGGCGCGGGACCCGTGGCGACCGTCGTCGGGCGCGGAATGTTCGGCGGCGGGCTGGTCGGCGCGGGTGCCGGAGCCGGCGCGGTGGTGGCCGCACCCGTCGTCGTCCCGGTGCTGGTCGCCGGCGCACCGGCGCGAATGACGCCGCCGCGCGGACCGATCACCATGACCATGCGACGCCCTTCCATCATGGGCCGCTGTTCGATCATGGCGACGTCGCCGACCGACTTGACGACCTGATCGAGCATCGCTTGCCCGGTCTCCGGGTGAACGATCTCGCGGCCGCGAAAGACGATGACGAGCTTGCACTTGTTCCCCTCGGCGAGGAACCGGCGGATGTGCTTCACCTTGAAATCGAAGTCGTGCTCGTCGGTCTTCGGGCGGAGCTTGATCTCCTTCAGCACGATCGTCGATTGGTGCTTGCGTGAAGCCTTTTCCTTCTTCGACGTCTCGTACTTGAACTTCCCGAAGTCCATGATCTTGCAGACCGGGGGAACGGCCCGCGGATTGACTTCGACCAGCTCGAGCCCGGCGTCTTCCGCCAGCTTGAGCGCTTCTTGGGTCGGTATGACGCCGACCTGCGCGCCGTCGGCGCCGATGACACGGACCTCGGGCACTCTGATGCGACGGCCAACGCGGTAGTTGTCGGTCGCGCTTGGAGGAGCTTGATTGAATGGCCTTGGGATGATCTTTCTCCGGGTTCGAGGTGGCTAGGCTTAAGGGTCTAGCAATAGACCAATCATTCTAATGCCGGAGAGCCGGTCGAGGACTCACCGAGAATTGGTATTTTTGCTTCAGAGGCCAGGCGCCTGGCGAAATCATCGATCGGCGTAGCGGGTTGTTGCGTCCCCTCCCGGGTGCGAGGAGAGACTACACGCGCCGCCATGTCCTTCTCCCCCACCACGACCATGTAAGGGATCTTCTCCATCTGAGCGCGTCGAATCTTGGCGCCCAGCTTGTCGGCCGAGACGTCAGCCTCGACCCGCAGCCCCTCGGCGGCCAGCTTGGCTTTGACCTCGGCCGCGTAGTCCGCCGCCTTCTCACTGACCGCCAGAACCCGGGCCTGGACGGGCGCGAGCCACAGCGGGAAGGCCCCCGCGAAGTGCTCGATGAGCACGGCGATGAACCGCTCCATGGAGCCGAGCAGCGCCCGGTGGACCATGATGGGGCGCTGGCGCGTTCCGTCCTGGGCGACGTACTCGAGCTGGAATCGCTCCGGAAGCTGGAAGTCGAGCTGGAACGTGGAGCACTGCCACTCCCGACCGAGCGCGTCTTTGATCTTCAGGTCGATCTTGGGGCCGTAGAACGCACCGCCGCCGGCATCCATCTCGAACGGCCGCCCGGAGCGCTCGAGGATCCCGCGCAGCGCGGTCTCGGCGCGGTCCCAGGCCGCCGGCTCGCCCATGAAGCTCTCCGGCCGGGTGGCGAGGTACAGCTCGAACTTGTCGAAGCCGAAGAGTCGCAGCATCTCCAGCGCGAACGTGAGGCAGCCCTCGATCTCGGCGGCGATCTGGTCCTCGCGCACGAAGAGGTGCCCGTCGTCCATCGTCAGGCCCCGGACGCGCAAGAGGCCGTGAAGCACGCCCGACCGCTCGTACCGGTAGACGGTGCCGAGCTCCGAATACCGAAGCGGCAGATCGCGGTACGACCGCATCTGGGACCGGTAAATGGCCACGTGGAACGGGCAGTTCATCGGCTTGACGAGGTACCGCTGGCCGTCCAGCTCCATCCCGCCGAAGAGGTTGTCCTTGTAGTGAGCCAGGTGGCCCGAGGTCTCGAGGAGCTGCTCGCGCGCGAGGTGCGGCGTGTAGACCAGCTCATATCCGCGCCGCACGTTCTCGCGGCGGATGATGTCCTCGATCTGATAGCGGACGAACGCGCCCTTCGGGTGCCAGAGCGCGAAGCCCGGCCCGACGAGGTCGTCGAACGAAAACAGATCCAGCTCTTTGCCGAGCGTGCGGTGGTCGCGCCGCTTGGCCTCTTCGATTTGCTTGAGATAGGCGTCGAGGTCGGCCTGCGAGGGGAACGCCGTCCCGTAGACCCGCTGCAGCTGCGGGTTGCGCTCGTCGCCGCGCCAGTAAGCGCCCGCGAACGAGAGAACCTTGAACGCCTTGATGTCGCCCGTGCGCTCGACGTGGGGACCACGGCATAGGTCGATGAAGTCGCCGTGCTGAAAGTACGAGACCTCGTCCCCTTCCGGGATCGATTCGATGATCTCGACCTTGTACTTTTCGCCGCGCGAACGGAAGCGCTCGAGCGCCTCGGCGCGCGTGACGACGTGCCGGGTGAACGGGACGTTCTCCGCGATGATCTTCCGCATCTCGTCTTCGATGCGGGCCAGGTCCTCGGGGCCGAACGGCTCCGTGTCGAAGTCGTAGTAGAAGCCGGTCTCGATCGACGGGCCGATCGCGACCTTTGCGTTCGGCCGCAGCCGCTTCACGGCGTCAGCCATCACGTGCGACGCCGAGTGGCGCATGCGCGACAACGGGTCGTCGGGGACGTCCCCCTTGTCGCGGGGGCGGATAACCTTCTGTTCGCTCACGGCCGACAGTCTAACCGAGCCGGAGCGCTCGAGGTCGTAGGCACGGGCGGGATTGAACCGCCGACCCCTACCGTGTCAAGGTAGTGCTCTACCACTGAGCTACGTGCCTGGATTTCGATTCGTGGTCGCAGTGTTTCTGATCCGTTCGCCCCGTCGAGCCGGTGGCCCGCCGCAGCTTTCGAACCCGCGTACGTTACGGTTCTCGCCGGCTGTGTCAAGGAAAACCGGGGCGATCGTGTGAGGGCCGCTCCCCTCGAATGAACCGCCGTCGCCGCCAGCCGAGCGCGGTTCCCCAAACGACGAGCGTCAGCGCGAAGAGCAGCAACCCCGGCACGAGGCCGACCGGGCGATACCGGAGCTCGACGAACGAATCGCCCGGCGACACGGCGCCGGAGACCAGCCCCTGTCCGTCCTCGGCCGGTTGCCCGTTCACCCGCCACCCGGGAGCGAAGCTGGTGTCGTAAAAGAGGCGATCGCCGGCCGCGGCGCCGCTCACCTGGACGGTGACGGCGTTCGGGGTCCACCGCACCAACCTCGCCCTGCCGGTGCCGGTCACGAACACCAGGCCGCGATAGCCGGGCTGGTCGGCCCCGACGACCGTGCTCTTGAATTCCAGCGGGACGCCGTAACACGTGACCATGCCGGTGTTGGCCAGCATCGATGGGTAAATGATCTTGGCCGGCCACTCGTAGCGATCGCGAATCGCCGCAGGAACGTCCGGTTTTCCGTACTGATAGTGCTGGAACCGCTCTTGTCGGAACACGGGCGACGGGGCGACGTTCGGGACTTGCAGCTTGAACGGCGCGACGGTGGCTTGCCGCGCGACCGCCGCGAGGTCCAGCCCGTAAAGACAGACGATGGCCAGCGCCCCCACCTCCGCCCAGCGGTGGCGGGCCGACCAGCGCGCCCACGGCGCGTCGGCGGCTTCGGCCAGCACCAGCGCCAGCAGCAGGATCGCCAGGAACAGGATCCGCGACGGCAGATGCTGCGAGCTGAACACGGGTAGGTTGTGCAGCGCCGTCCAGATGCCCTGCCCCAGCGCCAGCACCACGCACACCAGCGCCGCTACCTTCAGCGCGATCGACCGCGGTGACCAACCGAGCACCACGGCGGCGGCCAGCGCCAGCGCGCCTGCGACGCCGACGTAGGCGCCCCACTCCCACCACACCCAGAACACGCGCACGGGCAGCCGCGGGTAAAAGTCGAACCCCTGCCGGTGCGCGGTCAGCAGCGTCCACAAGGATCCGAGCGAGATTGCGTCGTCTGATTCGATGAGCCGCGGGAACCGGCGCATCGTCGCCAACACCGGCAGCAGCTTGGGCGCAGCGAGCCCGACGGACGTGAACGCCGTCACGACCATCGTCCGTAAAGGACGCGGGCTGCGCGTCGCGGTGGCCATGCCGATCGCAAACAGCCACAGCACGAGGACCGTCTGCGGGTATGGGTAGATGCCGCCGACGTAGATCATCAACGCCAGGAGCGCCCCGGCGGCGCCGCCCAGGGCGAAGCGCCGCTCGGCGACGGCTCGCTCGAAGAAATAGAACGCGAACGGCGTCCAGGCGAAGGCCAGGTGCCACATGTGGCCGGACGCGATCTGCAACGCCCACCGGCTGTTCAGCACCCAGATGGCGGCCACCAGCGCCCGCCAGGCGGGGCTGCGCGTGAACCGCCCCGCCAGCAGGAACGCGCCCAGCACCGCGACCATCGTGGCGGCGACCGCTTCCAGCCGCAGCGCCAGCGGGAACGAGAACAGGAAATAAAGCGGCGCGAACGGCGAGATGAAGTTGGTGGCTCCTTCCGCGTAGCCCCACGCCGGGAATCCGCCGCAGAACCAGGGATTCCACCAGGGAGGCTGACCGTGCCGCAGCGCCAGAACCGTTACGTAGCGGTAGGCTGCCTGCGAGTCCCAGTCCTGAAATCCCATCGCCCGCCCGTCGGCGAAGAAGGGCGCGAAGACCCACAGCGCCAGCAGCAGCACCGGAATCACGGCCAGCCAATCGCGCGACCCGGGTGCGCCGTCGGACACGGTCCGACTTTCGTACGGACCCCGCGCCCGCCGCAAGGCGCTTGCTCGTGCCGCCCCGCGCTGGCAAGATTTGCCGGCTTTGATCATAGGTCGCAGCCCGCTAAGGGTCTCTCTGGGCGGAGGCGGGACCGACCTGCCCTCTTACTATCGCGAGCACGGCGGATTCCTGATCGCCGCAGCCATCACCAAGTACGTCTACGTCTCGATGCACGAGACGCCGATGAAAGAGATGCTGCTGCGCTACTCGCAGATCGAGCGCGTGACGGAGGTCTCCCAGATCCGCCACCCGATCCTGCGCGAGGCGCTGACTCTCACGGACATCCGCGGGCCCAACATCGAGATCACCAGCATGGCGGACATCCCGTCTGGCACGGGGCTCGGGTCGTCCGGGAGCTTCACGACCTGCCTGCTGAAGGTGCTGCACAAGTTCAAGCGACAGAACATTCAGCCGCGCGAGCTGGCCGAGATGGCCTGTCATGTCGAGATCGACGTCCTCAAAGAGCCGATCGGCAAGCAAGACCAGTACATCGCGGCGTTCGGCGGCGTCACCGTGTTCGAGTTCAACAAGGACGACACCGTCTCCGCCCGCCCCGTGCGCGCCACCGCCGACATGCTGGACCTGCTGGAGGACAACCTCATCATGGTCTCGACGGGCTTTTACCGGGCGGCCGGTCAGGTCCTCAAAGAGCAGGACGACAAGACCAAGACCGCCGACCCGGCGATGGTCAGCAACCTCCACTTCGTCAAGGAGCTCGGGCAGCGCAGCCTGGAGGCCATCGAGAGCGGCAACCTGACCGATCTCGGCCGCATCATGGACGAGCACTGGCTGCACAAGAAGAAGCGGTCGAAGATGATGTCGAATCCCGACATCGACCGCTGGTATGCGCTGGCGATGGAAAACGGCGCGCTGGGCGGCAAGCTGATCGGCGCCGGCGGCGGCGGGTTCCTGCTGTTTTACACGGAGCAAAAGGCGCGGTTGCGCCGGGCGCTGCGGGCAGAGGGACTGGTCGAAGTGGTTCTGGGTTTCGACTACGAAGGCACGAAGATCGTCACCGGGTAGGGATCAATCGCCTTGATGACGTGGGAGGCGCGCGTCGGGCGCGCGGTGGCGTGGCTGGCCGTGGCGATCGCCTTCGCGGTCGCGTTCGTCGGGATCGGCGGCCCGTTTCCTGACGGTCATTACGCGTCGACGTCCGTCATCGGGACGGCCGCGTACAACATGCAGCGCTGGGACACCTGGCTGCCCGTCGAGGTCTACCTCGACCATCGGCCGCCGGCGTCGACCTACTACATGCACCACCCGCTGGGCATGTTCTGGGTGATTGCGTTCTTGTGCCGGGTCTTCGGCCTGCACGACTGGGTGTTGCGGCTGCCGCCGCTGTTCTACGTCACGCTCACGACCTGGCTGCTCGCGAAGATTGGGCGCGAGCTCTGGGGTGAGCTCGCGGGCGGCCTTTCGGCGCTGGCTTACGTGGCGCTCCCCATCACGCTGGGGTACGCGAACTACCACGACCTCGAGCAGCCGGTGATGTTCGGGACGGCGCTGGCGACCTGGGGCTACGTGCGGTACGTCCGCACCTGGCGCGAGCGCTACGCCGTCGCCAGCGTGCTCGGGTTCTTCTGGGCGTTGAACCAGGATTGGGCGGCCTATATCTGGGGCGCGGCCTTTCTGGGAGGCCTCTTCGTCTACCTCTTCCTGATTCCCCCGCGGCGCCGCGCCGAGCTGCGCGATCGACCGGCGGCGCGCTATTGGGCCTTCATGTGCGTCGCGGCGGCGGTGGCCCTGGCGGCCGAGATCGCCGTCCTGGCGGCGAGCACGCGGATCTCCGACGTCTTGACGTCCTACCTGCTGCGCACGGCCGGCGCCGACACCCCGCTGCACACGGTGCTGGAAGCGCGCCGCTATCGGATCGAGCTGATGTTCACGGCGCTGGCCATCGGGCTCGGCAAGCTGGCGGTGCCCGTGATCGTCTTTCGTGCCTGGCGGCACCGCAACCACCTCGAGCTGCTGTCCCTGCCCCTCCTCTTCTGCGCCGTCGTGCAGTACGTCGTTTTCAAGCAAGGGGCCGACATCCACATCTTCTGGCCACACTACTTCGCCAGCTATTTCGCGCTGGCGATCGGGGCGCTGGTGGCGTCCGCCGGCGAGCTCTTGCGGTGGGTCGCGCGCCGGCTCCGCGGCCCGGCCAGCGATCGCCTCGCGCGCTGGGCGGGGTGGATCGCGGCGGGTCTGGTCGGCCTGCCCGTGTTGTTCGTGCTGAAGGACGGCCTCTCGCTGGTGCGCCTCGCGCGCGAGACGGGCGGCCGGTTTGCCGAGGTGCACCTCGACACCGACCTCGACAAGGAAGCGGTGTTGCGGTGGTTCCTGGCGCGGATGCCCGCCACGGCCGGGGTGGCCTACCACAGCGGCATCCACGACGGATGGGCCCTGCAGTGGGAGCTGCGCCCGCGGCTGTCCGCCGGCAATCAGCCGGTGGGCGCCGGCGTCGGTGAGGCAACCCGCGTCTACATCCTCGACACGCGGCTGGCCTCGGCGCCGGAGCTCCGCGAAGCCGCCAGCAAGTATCACGTCCACGCCGTCGGGTATCTGTGGGTGTTCGACCGAACGGGGGCTTTCGCGCCGCTCGACGGGTACGCGCTGGAAGAGCATGAGCCTTCGTTGTGGCAGAAGCTCTGGCTGGGCACCGCCGAGCCGATCCGCAGCGTGCGGTGGGATTCCTGGGCGACGTGGGAGGGGCGGACGATGGTCGGCCAGCCGACGCCGGAGCCGGCAGGCGCCGCGGTCACGACCGACCAGATCCGGATCGCCCACAACGCCGCGCGCCGCCGGGGCGACACCGCCGCTGCCGCGCGCTACCGGCAGGAGCTGGAGGCGCGGTTCAATCGACACGTCACGGCCGCCTATGAGGGCGGCACGACGCTGCTGGGTGAGATCCACTGGCGGGGCGCACGGCGCAGCCTCACGATGTTCATCCTGGCGGGCAGCTTCCCCGGCGATGCGCGTTTCTCCGTGCACGCGCGGGTCGTCGCGCCGCCGCGTCTCTCCACTTTGCCGGCCGATCCCAACGACGTGGAGATCGCCGGCTCGCCCGAGTGGCCGACGTCCTGGTGGCGGCCGGGCGAGATCTACAGCCTGAAGGCCGTCTACCGGAAGCGCCCCGGAACCGAGGTGCTGACCGGAACCTGGGTCCCCGGGCCGCGCCGGGTCGACGCCGGCGGCCCGCTGGAACTGCTGCGCCTCTGAGACTGGCTGTCAGCCGCGGTGACGGGCGACGACCAGGAAGCCCAGCGTCTCTTCGTCGTCGGGCGCCACCCGATCCATCACGCGGGCGGCGGCGGCGATGGAGACCATGGCCGGTCCGGCAAACGGCAGCGTCCACCAGCGCGGTCCCAGCTTTTGCGGCGCCTCGTGCCCCAGCTTCCCCATCATCTGGGCGAGGTTGCCGATGCGGGCCAGGCGGAAGCCGAGGAAGCTGTTCAGCTTCTGGCCAAGGACGCTCCAGAGGCTTCCCTGGGCGACGGTTTCGATGACCTCCAGCCCGGCGGCCGCGCACAGCGCGCGCAACCCGTGTGGGCTGTAGCGAAAGAAATCAAACGGCTGCTCGTGCAGCCGGAACTGAAACGGCGCCGTCAGGATCAGCAGCCCGTCGGGCGCCAGCACGCGCGCCATCTCGTCGACCAGCGCCTGAGGCTGCGGCGTGTGTTCCAGAACCTGCACGCTGAGTACGGTGTCGAACGCGCCGTCCCGAAACGGCATGCGGCCGCCGCCGTACACCACGTCGGGACCCCGGCGCCCGGCGGCCGACGTCGCCGCGAACGCCGAAGCGTGCTCGATCCCGAAGTACGACCGCACGTAGGGACGAAACCAGGACTCGTACGGCTTGTCGCCGCAACCGACGTCGAGCAGCCGGCCACGCGCGCGCGGCGCGACCGCCTTCAACGACGTTTCCAGGACCGACCACTGCAGGTCGACCCAATCCGAACCGCGGCGAAGGATGTGCGCGAGCGCCGGCGATTGCAGCAGGTTCACGAATCTGCCCGGCAGGCCGCGAACGTGTTGAGGCCGAACTTGTGCGTGAAGCAGCGGATCCGGCTGGGGCGAAACCCGGCCGTCACGAGCAGGGGCCAGAGATCACGCACGTCGTAGTACATCTTGTGATCGTCCATCTCAGCGGCCGGGCTCAGGCGCAGCCTGAACGCGGAGAGCTCGAGGTATTTCTTGCCGCGCCACGACGGAACGTTGATCAGGGCCACGCCGCCCGGCGCCAGGAGGCGGCGCGCTTCGCGCAACAGGCGCTGTGGGTCCGTGACGTGCTCCAGCACCGAAACGATCATGACGACGTCCAGTGACTCGGACGGCAGCGCCGCCAGGGCGTCCGGCAGGACCCCCTCGATGGCCTGCACGCGGGGATGCGCCTTGAGGTCGTCGGCGAGCGCGACGTCGACCAGCACGGCGCGTTCCGCCTGGTCGAGGACGGTGCGCGTGAACGCGGCCTGGTAGCCACAACCAAAATCGCCGACGCGCTTGCCCGCGAAGGTCGGGACGAACCGGCGGATCTGAAGCCCGGAAAGCCACACGCCGAACCGGTCGACGGGCGTGCCCGGCTTCGATTGAAGGAAAGCCTCCTGGCGCACGGGCGCGACGCTCACGAACGGCGCCTCACCGCCACGGCCGTCGAGTGCAAGAGCAGCGTGAACGTGAAGGTCATGAACCCCAGCACCAGCAGCAGCAACCCCGTCGCGCCCAGGTTGTTCACCGGCGAGCCGGCCAGCAGGTGATAACCGTGGCGGATGTAAGCGCCGGTCATGAGGCCACCGCAGAGGAGCCCGCCCGCGAACATGCCGCCGGCGATGCCCACCGTCCGGCTATAGGGAAAGCGCCGGAACCATTTGGCCGTCGTCTCGCCTGTCCAGTCGAAGAAGATCTGCGACAGGATCCCCATGTAGATGCACTGCAGGCCCAGGATCGACAGCGACAGGCCCAGCAACATCCAGTGCAGGTCGAACGTCACGGGCCCGACGGTCACCGTCCCGAACGACAGCGGAAGCGTCAGCAGCAGCCCCAGCAGCAAGAGGATGACGCCCGGCTTGAACAGGAAGAAATCGGCGCCGTAGACGAACATCGCGCGCAGGTTGATCCAGGCCGCCTGCCACGGCGAGAACCAGCCCGACCGCTTGTGGTGACTGAGACGCCCGTCGCGATCCTTGAGGAAGCGAATCGGCACCTCCTCCGTGCGGAGGTTCATGTGCACCGACTTCAGCACCATCTCGGACGCGTACTCCCAGGACTGGGAGCGCAGGTCCATGCGCGCCAGCGCGTCACGGGTGATGCCACGCATCCCGCAGTGGATGTCCGAGAACTTGCTGCCGAAGATGATGTTCAGGATCCAGGTCGTGACCGGCGTTCCCAGGTAGCGGTGCAAGGGGGGCATCGAACCCGGCTCGATGTAGCCGCGGAAGCGCGACCCCATCACGAACTCGGCCCCGCCGCGGAACTTTTCGACGAACGGCGCCAGCTCGCGGAAGTCGTACGTGCAGTCGCAGTCCCCCATCACGACGTACCGGCCGCGGATGTAGGGAAGCGCGTCGATGTAGGCGCGGCCCAGGCCCCGCTTGGGCGTGCGCAGCACGCGCGCCCCGCCGGCCAGCGCCAGCTCGGTGGTCTTGTCCTTGCCGCTGTCGACGATCAGGATCTCGCCGACGATCCCGGCCTTCTTCATCCCCTCGTGGCACCAGGCCACGAAGTCCGCGATCGTCAGCTGCTCGTTCAGCGCCGGGATCACGATCGATAGCTCGGGCTCGGCGACGTCGTTGACCGGCAGCAGGAGCTCGATCTCCGGATCGCCACCCGGAATCGCCTGCAAGTTGACCGCTGCGTTGTTCACATCCGCCCCGCTTTCATGTCCGGGATCATCGCGAGCATCGATCGGCGCAGCGCCTCTCGCGTGTTCAGCTCGCACCGCCAGCCCAGTGACTGAATCCGCGCGGTATCGAGGCGAACGATCGGCACGTCCCCCTTCCACCCGCGATCACCACCGCTGTACTCGAACGAGACCTGTTCCGGGCGCAGCCCGACGCATTCCACCGCCAGCCCCGCGATCTCACGCACCGTGATGTAGTCGCCAGTGGCCACGTTGTAGGCGGCGAACGGCGCCGTGGTCTTCTCGTGGGCTGTCAGCACGGCGCGCACGATGTCACTGACGTGCACGTAGGACTTCGACTGGCTGCCGTCGCCCAGGATCTTCAACACGATGGGCGACTCGCCCGCCGCCGCCGAGGCCAGCAGGCGCCGCGCGAAGTCGAACCCGACGCCGTGGGTCTGCCGCGGACCGACCACGTTGCCGAAGCGGAAGCCGCAGCCGCTGAGGTCGAACATGTACGCATAGCTGGCGATCAGCGCCTCGCCCGCCAGCTTGCTCGCCCCGTACGTCGACACGGGAATCAGGGGACCGTGGTCCTCCCGGGCTTCCAGCGACCCGAGCTCGCCGTAGACGCCGCTGCCCGAGGCGTACAGGATCCGCTTGGCGCTGGTGACCCGCATCGCCTCGACGACGCTCTGGGTGAGCGCCGTCCCCTGGGTGAAGTCGATCGTCGGCTCACGGGCGGCGCGCGCGATGTCCGGGTTCGAGGCCAGGTGGATGACGACGTCGTGACCGTCCATCGCCGCCGCCAGCGTGCGCGTGTCCTCGACATCGCCGCGCGCCACCCGGAAACGCCGATCGGCGTCGTGCGCCGCATGGTGCCAGGCGCGCCCGGACGAATAGTTGTCGTAGATCGTCACCCCGGCGGCGCCGGCTGGCCCCAGCAGATGGTCGCAGAAGTGACTGCCGATGAATCCGGCGCCTCCGACGATGAAGAAGCGCTGGGTCGCGATCGGCTGTTGTTTGGAAGGGCTCACGGGGCGTGCATCCTAGTCGAAATCCAAACCTGCGCCCTCACCAGTGTCGGAGAAGTTAGCGGGTGGACTCCCACTTGGTTGCCGATCGCTTGAGGGCCGGATGCGTGACCAGTAGGTGCCACACCACCGCGCACAGCCCTTCGGTGTGGGGCGTGATCCGGTCCGGCGACACCGTCGGGATCACGACGCAAGCCTCCGCCGCCTGCTTGGTCGCGCCGCCGTCCTTGCCGACGACGCCGAACACGGGGGCCTGACGCTCGCGCGCGAGCTCGACAGCGCGAACCAGGTTCATCGAGACGTTCTTTTCCTTGTTGCCGCCACCGACCGAGAAGACCAGCAGCGCGTCCCGCTTGTCGAGCCGCGACACCTTGAGCCACTCGGAGAAGCTGGTGTCCCAACCCTCGTCGTTCACGCGCGCGGTCAGCTCGGAGACGTTGTCGGTCGGGCAGTAGGCCTCGAAGCCGCAGATCTTCCGGAAGTCGTTGACGGCGTGGCTGGCGTGACCGGCCGAACCGCCGACGCCCAGGATGAAGAGCCGCCCGCCCGCGTCGCGCACGCGCCCCAGCCCCACCGCCGTCGCGTCGATCGCCGCGGCGTCCAGCTCGCGAACGGCCTTGAGTGTCTCCTGCAGGAACAGGTCGACGAAGCCGCGCCCGTCCGATGCCGCCGCGCCGCTCACAGCACGAACCCCGCTGCCTGGGCGTCCTTGTAAAACATCTGCACGGTCTCGAGGCTGAACTCGGCCAGATCCTTGCCGACCAGCTCGAGCTTCTTCAGCAGATCCGGCGTGACCGTGATGATGTCGCAGCCCATCTCGGCCGCCTGCACGATGTTCAGCAGCTCCCGGGGGCTGGCCCACAACAGCTCGGCGCTGGGCGCGGCGGCGCGGCAAACCTGCAGGGCTTCCTTCATCAGCGGAATGGGGTCGCGACCCGTGTCGGCGATGCGGCCCGCGAACACGGAGACGACCGACGGCGCGCCCCCGGCCAGCGCCCGGGCCACGCTGCGCACCTGCTCCAGCGTGCAGATGGCCGTGACGTTCAGCTTGACGCCGGCGCCGGCCAGCTCCTGCACCAGCGAGTCTGTCGATTCGCGGCGGGTGTTGGTGACCGGAATCTTCACGTAGACGTTCGCGCCCCAGGTCGCGATCTCGCGCGCCTGGCGCCGCATCTCCGGAATGTCATCGGCGAACACTTCGAACGAGATCGGCTTGTCGCGGATGGCCGCCAGGACCTCCTTCGCGAACGCGCGGTAGTCCGCGATGCCGGCCTTGCGCATCAAGGTGGGGTTCGTCGTGAACCCAGCGATGCGCGGGTCGCGGGCCGACTCGAGCATGGAGGGAAGCGACGCGCCATCGGCGAAGATCTTGATGCGGTCCAGCGAAGGGATGTTAGGCATTCCGGCTCCTATAAGAGGCACCGAGTCTCGCAAATCGTCGGCGCGATAACAAAGGTCAATTTGGTGGCGGCGGAACGACTGCCCCGCAAACCGACAGCCGACGGACCAGCCTCTGCGCGAGGGGGCGATTGTTGTCAGGGAAATGGTTGTACTGCCCGTGGAACCCCAGCGCGAGCCCGGCCGTCATCGATAGGATGCCCAGAACTGCGACCGCCGCCAGGAGCGGGCCGCGGCGAGAAGGGACGCCGCGCACCATCTCATGCGCGGTCCAGACCCCGAATGTCCCGGCCAAGGCGAGACCGCCCACGACGTCGCCCAGGTAGCGGTTCGTGCTGGACGCGAGCGTCAGAGCTGGAATCAACGGGACGGCACCTGCGGTTGTCGCCATCACGACGGCCCAGGCCCGCCCCGTCAGGCGGCGCCCCCGCCACCAATCGCGTACCGCCGCGATCCAGCCAATCGGAGCCGCCCAGGTCCACGGCAACGTCTGCAGCGTTCCGGCAACCTGCTCGTAGACGAAGTACCCGGCCGGCAACGTGTACCCGGCGGGAAAGGCGCGGGCGCCCAGATCGGCGGGCGCGAATACGTACGGAAACCGGCAAGACAGAAGCGGAGCCCGCATCAGATACGAATACACGTTGGGCAGAATGAAGCGGCTGGCAGAGGGGGCAGAAATCCACGTCAGCTGAAAACGCCGCCCAAACTCCAGCCATTCGTCGAACCGCAAGCGGTTGTAGAGCAGCAACGCGCCTACCCCCACGGCCACCGGAAGCCCGGCCGCGAGCAGCGCGGCGAGCGCCCGCCGAAGCCGGGCCCGGCCTTCGCCCGTAGCCCACGGCGTCGCGCCCACCACAACCAGGAGCGCAACCGCGGGGGCGACGCTGATTCGACACCCGAGCGCCAGCGCCCAGGCCGATCCAGCCAGCGCCAACCAGCGGTTGTGCGTCGAAGGGCGCGCCTTCGCCTCGAACATACAAGCGAGGCCCAGCATCACGAACGCGTGTGCCCCCACGATCGCGGCTTCGTAGACTGCCCCGCGCGCCAGATTGTACGGCATCGGATTCGCGAGCCCGATCACCGCCACCGACAGTACCCGCAGCCCGAGCGGTGGTTTGTCGAAGACCGTCTGCGCGGCGCGGCCGACGACCCAAATTGCCGCCGCCAGCTGGACGGAAGCCAGAGCGAACACCATCACGGGATCGCCGAGCGGTCTGTCGATCCGGAACAGCGCCTTGGCGCCTGCCAGCAGAAGCGCCGGAACGGGACCCCAGTAAAGGTAGTAGTGGCCGCCATGGAGGCTGACGTCCCAATACCAGAGGCCCGCGTTTTCGCCGCTGAACGGATTCTTCGCAGCCAGCAGGGCGGCGGACGGTTCGGTCGCCACGTGCAGGTGCCCCTGCCGGAATCCCTCGGCCAGGTCGTTCAGGTAGGCGACGTAGAAGGACCACTGATTCAGATGTCCCGCGGACACCACGAAGACGTAGATCGCTTCGATGACCAGGCCCGTCGCGATGAGCGCAATCCAGGCCCGCCGCTCTTTCGGGTCACGCGGCGGGTCCGTCATCTCATCGACAGAACGAGAACCTCTGACGAAGATTCTCGTACAGCACCGGGTTGTGGTTCTTGAACATCTCGTCGTAGCCCTGGAATCCCAGCAGCAGGCCGATCACCGCGGTCGCCAGCGCCAGGATCAACAGGACCGCGATCGCGGCGCCGCGCGGCCAACCAGGCCGCAGCCGGCGGACGACGGTCTGCGCGCCCCAAATCCCCAGCAGGACAGCGCCCGCGCTGAAGTCGGCCACGTAGCGCATCGTCGTGCCGAACGCCGACACGAACGGCAACGCCGTCAAGATCGCGAGGGCGCCGAAGCTGCCGACACACCACACCTGGGCGCGGGTGCGACGGTCTGCCAGCAGCGGCGCCGCGGCGGCCGGCCGGAAGCGGAACGCCCGGGCCGCCGCCATCACGATGGCCGGCACGGTGAGCCAGGTGAAGGGGGAGGTCATGAACAGCCCCGCCTGGGGCTCGTGCGTGGTGTAGCCGGCCGGGAACGTCACCCACCGCGGGAAACCGCGCGCGCCGATGTCGTACAGCGCTGAGAGAAACGGAAACCGACACGAGAGCCCCAGCGGCCGAAAGAGATAGCTGAAGATGTTCAGGGGCAGGTACTTCGGCGAGGTCACGAACGGGAACGTGTTCAGCTGATACTTCACGCCGATCTCGAACCACGAGTCGAACCGCGCGCGGTTGTAGGCGGCCAGCGCCGCCAGCGTCAGAGCGATCGGAAGGCTGGCCCAGAACGCCCGCATGACCAGCGCGCGCGACTGGCGCCAGTCCGCCGTCGACGAGAACAGCGCCGTCAGCGCCACGAACGCGGCCGCAGGAACGACGAGGCTGATGCGGCAGCCGACGGCGGCCGCCCAGCAGCAGCCGGCCGCGAGCAGGCGGGCTGTCCGCGGCTGTGCGTCGGTCGCGTTCCAGACCGCCTCGAACGCCACCACCAGCCCCAGCAGCAGGCAAGCCTGGCCGGCGCCGATCGCCGCCTCGTAGATGCCGGGCGTCGCGAACATGTAGGTGGTCGGGCTGGTGTACGCAAAGGCGAGCGTGCCGATCAGCGCCGTCGCGCGCGGCAGCTCCGGGAAAAGGCGGGCGGCCATTCGCGCGATCAGGATCGCCCCCGCAATCAGGAACACCGTATAAAACGCGAAGAGCACGTACTGATCGCCGACGTCCGCGTGAATCCGCGCGACGACCTTCACGGCCAGCAGCAGCAGCGCCGGGACCGGTCCCCAGTAGAGGTAGTAGTGCCGCTTGTACAGACTCGCGTCGAGGTACCAGAGGTTGAAGTTCGACCAATCGAACGGGTTCGGCCGGGCCAGCAGCTGGGGCGGCGGCACCGTCGGGATGTAGAGGTGGCCGGCGCGAAATCCCTCGGCGAGCTGGTTGTAGTTGCCGTTCCAGGTGGCCCAGGTGGTCCACGTGCCCGCCGAGATGATGAAGACGTAGGTCGCCTCGATCATCACGAGCAGCAGCATCAGCCACACCCAGCCGGGTGGGCGCGGAACACGAAACCGAATTTGCAAAGCTATCGCCCCAACAGAAACCGGGCGAAGTCTCGCAAATCGCGTCCCTGAAAGGAAGGTCGAACCGCGCGCGCAGCCAGCTCCACGGCGTCGGGCGAGTCGTCGGCCCCCAGCAGCGCCGTCTGTAGCCCGAACGTCGCCCCCGCCAGCACGTCGGGCGCGCGATCACCGACCATCCAGGACGACGCGCGCGCGTACTGGCTATGCCGCGCGAATGCCTCCTCCAGCAGGCCGACGGCTGGCTTGCGGCACGCGCAGAGGTCTTCGGCCCGGTGATAACAGATGTGAGAGCTCAGGATCACCCCGCCCTCCGCCGTCGCCGCGCGCAGCACCTCGGCGTGGGCGGCCTCCAGGTCGGCGCGGGTCGTCTTGCCCTTGGCGGCGGCCGGCTGATTGCTGGCGATCACCAGACCGAAGCCCGCATCGGTCAGATCGCGCAGGACGCGCGGCACCCAATCGAACACGGCAACCTCGGAGGCACGCATCGGGCTGTCCGGGCGCGGCTCGGACGGGTTCGGCAGCAGCCGGTTGAGGACGCCGTCCCGATCGAGGACGATCAGCGCCGCGCGCGCAGCCATTCCGCGAAGTCCTCCAGGCCGGCCGGCGAGCCGATCTCGTAGAAACGCTCCCGCTCCTGCAGCCCGGCCAGGTCACCGCGCAGCGAGAGCCGATGGAAGAGATCCGCCAGGTCCGCCGTGGCGCCAGCCGGGATCTCGTCGGCGATCACCCGCCGCTCGAAGGCCGACAGGCCGTAGTCGATGTACGCGAAATCCTCCGGCGGACGCGTCCGGCGGTGCTTGTCGTAAAGCGTGATCTTGTGGCCGTCGAAGATGACGTTGCTGGTGTCCCAGCGCCCTTCGTTGTGGAAGACAGTCATCAGCGCCGGCGTCCCCGCAGCCTCGTGCGCGCGCGCGACCGCCGCGAAGTCGACCGGCAAGAACGAGTCGCCGTAGGTCAGCAAGAACCGCGGCTCCAGCACCCCCTCGTCCAGGGCCAAACGCACGGCGCCGGCGGTGCCGCGCAGGTTGGCGCCCTCGTCGACGTACCGCACGCGCAGCCCAAACTGTTTGCCGCCGCCCACGTGCGCGCGAATGGCGCCGCCCAGGTAGCCGATGGACATGACGACGTCGGTCACCCCGTGCGCCGCCAGCCAGGCGAGCTGGTGATCGACGAACGGCTTCCCCTCTGCGGGGATCATCGCCTTGGGGATGGTCTCGGTCAGCGGCCGCATGCGGGTCGCAAGGCCGCCGGCCAGGATCAGGCACTGCATCGATCAGAGACGATACGTGGCGCCGAACAGAACCTCTAGCCGGGTCAGCGCTCCGTAGAAGTTCCCGGTCTTCGCGCTGTTCGCGATGGCCGGCCACACGAACACCGAGAAACCGGGCATCAGATCGTATTCGCCTGCCACACCGAAGCGCACGACGCCCCGGGACACGGCTGAGCCGTTGACCTTGAACATCTGACCCGGCTTGGGGGTGGCCAGCAGGGTCGACGTCGCCTGGAGGCCCGTGATCGAGACGCCGCCCAACCCGAGATCCGCGCTGACCCGGGCGCGATCGGAGACGCGCAGGACGACGGTCGGATCGATGAGGTAGGAGAAAAAGCTCTCCGTCCAGGAGGTCTCTTTGAGGAACGTGTAGCTGAAAATGGCGCCCAGCCGGAAGCGAACGCCGGCAGTCGGGCTGCCGAACGTGTACCCGCCGTCGAGAGCCAGCGCGAAGGAGGGGTCGGCCTTGTCCCGCAGCCCCGAGCTCCAGGTGTCGAACCCCAGGCCGAGACCAATGTCGACCCGGCGCGCGGGCTCGCCGCCCGCGGCCGTCTCGCCGGTCGTCGGGGTGACGGTCGGGGACGCCGGCGGCTCCGTGGCCGCGGGGGCAGGAACGGACGGTACGGCAGCCGGCGACGCGACCGACGGACCGGCCGCCGCGGGCGGCGGTGTCGTCGTGCTGGGCGG
This sequence comes from Polyangia bacterium, assembly GCA_045802645.1. GTDB lineage: Bacteria > Myxococcota_A > Polyangia > Fen-1088 > Fen-1088 > JADGRB01. The sequence continues at coordinate 5,827 of JBJMQQ010000037.1, read as the reverse complement.
CTCGACGGTCGACCCGGCGCCCGGCCCCGGTGCCAGCCCGGAGGGGGGGGCCTGCCGCTCGTCGATCTGCTTTTGCAGCGCCTCGATCTTCTGCTCGACCTCGGCGCGGTTCTTGGCCTTCGGCGCGTTGATCAGATAGCGCTTATAGAAGAAGATCGCCTTCTCGGCGTCGCCCGTCGTGCGGTAGGCCTGCCCGATGTTGTAGAGGAACCCGGGATCGTTCTTCAGCTGATACCCGCGTTGCCAGGCGTCGATCGCCTTGTCGAACTGGCCCAGGTCATAAAACGTGTTCCCCTGCGTGAACAGCTCGCGGGCCGTGCCGGCGTCGTCAGCCCGCGCCGGGACGCCGAAGGCCAGGAACGACGACAGCAACGCCACGACCGCCACCGCCGGAATCCACCGCGTCGCGCGTGCTCGCACTGCCCGCATCGTAACTGGAAGACCCGACCGCAGCAAATCGCTAGGGGCGGCGGACGCGGGGGGCCAGCTCCAGCGCCGCCTTGCCATGCCGGAAGACCCGGACCGAACCCGACGTCTGCGAGACCACGATCGCGATCGCCTCGGTGTCGCGGGAGATGCCGGCGGCCGCCATGTGCCGCGCGCCCAGGCCCAGCGGGAGCTCCAGCTCCTTTTCCTCATCGAAGTTCAGGTAGCGGCCGGCGGCGATGACGCAGCCGTCCTCGCGCACGACGAACGCGCCGTCCAGCACCGCGAACGCGTGCAGCGCATGCCGCACGTCGGGGTTCATGATGTTCTTTTCGTCCTCCGAGTAGCCCTGGAACGGGTTCAACGTCAGCTGGCGGGACTTCTCCATCACGGTGTTCGAGTCCCCCACGACGAAAAGCGCGCCGACGGGGCGCCCCTCCCACCCTTCCACACCGACCGACACGGCCAGCTCGAGCAGAGTGTCCATCACGCCCGCCGAGATTTTTTCGGTCTGCAGAAAACCGAAAGCGCCGTCCTCTTCCTCGGGGCCGACGGTCACCACCAGGATCGAATCCGGGTAAGACGCCGGCTTGCGCGCCAGGAGGCCCACGATGACGTCCCCCTCTTTGTAGAGGCCGCGGGCGATGCCGCTGACCAGCGCAATCTTCAGCTTTTCCGGGCGTCCTAGATCATAGTCGGGCAGCGGCAGCACGGGAACGCCCGACGCCTCGATGACGTCGCGCTGGCTCTCGCTGACGATTGCCTGGACCAGGCGCTTGCGGGCGCGCGGCTTGCCACGGAACAGCTCTTCCGGCAGCGGCAGATCGCCGACGTACAACAGGTGATCGACGGTGGGCCGGGCGGCCAGCGCCAGCGCCGAACGGATCACGTCGGCTTGCATCGCCGTGGGAGCTTTGGCCATGGGTCGGCGCAAATGGTACGCTGAACACGGGCTCGGATGAAGTCTGCTTGGCTGCCACGCTTGTGGCCCGTGCTTCTGGGGGCGCTCGTCCTCATAGGCATCGCGTTCGACCTGGTGACCCGGTCGCGCCTCTCGGCGACCACGGGGTTCATTTGCCAGGGCGAGTACGCAGACACGCTGCAAGTCCAGTCGATGCACTCGCGCGACGTCGACCAGAGCGCGCGCTCGCAGTACAGCTACCTCGTACGCAGCTCGGCCAAGTACGAATGCCCGTTCTTCGGCCCCGACGGCAAGCTGCGCCGCCGGCGCGTCCAGGCCAGCGAGCTCGGCACGGCGTTCGCGTACGAGGCGTCCGGCAACGACACCTACCTCTTCACGAACGAGCACGTCGCGGCCTGGCCCGAGGTGACCGACCCCTTCCACCGGATCGACGGCGTCCCCGAAGGCTGCAAGCGCGTCGAAGAAAAGCTGCGCATCGTCCGCGACGAGCGCGACGACTTCGAGCCGGGGCAGATCGCGCTCACACGGGTGGCGGTCGACCCGCTGCTGGACGCCGCGATCCTGAAGGCCAATCAGAAGCTCACGGTCATCCCGTACAGGATCGGCAAGAGCGCGGCCCTGCGCCAGGGCAACGCCGTCGAAGTGCGCGGGTTCCCGCTGGGCGTCATGCAGGCGGTGTCGACCGGCAAGGTCGTGAACCCCTACGACCGCGACCAGGAGCAGGGCTGGGACCACGTCGACTTCGTCATCGACGCGCTGCTGGCCGAGGGAAACTCGGGCAGCCCCGTGCTGGCGGCGTCGTGCAAGACGCGCGATCTCGAGCTGGTCGGCGTCTACCACGCCGGCTACAAGGGGCACGGCGCGCTGAACGTCGTGGTCGGGATCGACCAGCTGGTCGACTTCATGCACAAGAAGCGGCGCGTGCCGCACGCGCTGGCGGAAGAAGGTCCCGGCGCCCCCACGCCGGCCGATCGCGCGCGCGTGGAGGGGGCGCTCTCGTCGGCGATGCTGCCGCTCTTCGACTTCGGTGGGCTCGTCGTGCGGGCCGAGACGACGGGGCCGGCGCTGCTGTACCACTTTTACGGCCGGCAGTTCCCGCTGGACGACCGGCGCGTCGCCGTCATCGAGGACCTGCGCAAGGACGGCGCCTTCGGCGAGCTGGGGCGGTTCTGGGTGACGGGCCCGAACGGATGGCGCGAGTGGAAGCTGTCCGCCCTGGGCGCGGACGAGCGCGATCTGTTGATCCGCGTCGCGGATTCGGTGCGCTTGCAGGTGCTCCACACGATCGATTACCGCAAGGCCCTGGGCAACCCCGCCTCGCCCGACGACCGCAAGCGTGGCCGCGAGCTGTCGCGCACCATCGCGCGTGACGCGCCCGTGGCGCGCGATCTGGGCGGGAACCTGCTGGACACCGTCGATCGCCTGTCACTGGGGCACGACACGACGGCGGGCGCGGTCGCGTCGACCGTCGAAACGCCGCCGTCCCCTGCCCCGCTGCCGCTTCCGCTGCCCGCGCGCGGAACGCCGTGAGCGCTCAACGGCGCAGTCGCTGGCGAGGCTTACCCGAGAGCCGGTAGACCCATTCGATCAGCTCCTGGGCCTCGGGCGAAAGATTCTCGTCGACGAGCCACCCGCAGGACGTCTCGCGCAGCGCCACCAGAGTGGCCGGCCGGTTCTTGACGAACAGGTAGCCGCGGATCGTGACGTTCACGCCGAACTTGCAGGGGTCCTTGCGTCGATGCGTCCACAACATGCTGTGCTCCGCGGCGGCGACGAGGGCCTGCGCACGCTGCAACTCGGCGGGCTCCAGGGCTGGGGGTAGCGGACGGGAAGCCGTGATCAGCGCGGCCGCGTCGCGAACGCCGACGGATTCGGTCCGGAGCGCCTGCGCCAGCGGATCGGCCCCGCCGATGCGCGAGAACTCGAACGTCCGCCCCTGCCCGTCCACGAACCAGACGTCGTGCCTCGTGTCCTGATCGTTCGTGACCTCGTACGACAGCAACAGCGACGCCGTGACGCCGGCCTTTGCGTGATGTCGGCCCCCCGCGCCGGACGCGCCCGTGGACGCCAGCAGCAACGCAAACACGGCGACTCTCGGGAGCAGGGAGCCCACGACCTGCGAACTGTATTCGCAACTCGCGCCGGAGCGCCAGCCTGCGCCGCTAGCTGTATCGCTTGCGAATCAGCGCCAGGACCGCGTCCTTCGCGCAATTGTCGCAGTACCCGAAGCGAGACTTCATCGTGTCCAGGGTCGTCTGGGCGGCGGCGGCCGCGTCGGGCTGCATGCGCGTCGGGCCGTCGGTCAACAGGACCAGCAGGTCCTCGTTGATCTTGCGAACCTGCTTCTTGCGGTCCTCGAAGAACGCCTCGCGCAGCTCGGCAATCGGGCGCGGGAAGATCTGCTCGTAGTCCGGCTTCTGGCGGGGGTGGTCGATGGACCAGGCGCCGATGCGGCTGATGACCTCGCGGCGGAACTCGTCGCGCCGCCCCGAGACCTGCAGGATGCGCTCGATGTCGGCCATCATTTCTTCGTCGGGATCTTCGTCGCGGCCGGTGATCGGGTTCGGCACCTTCTCGCGCTTCACCCAGTAGGAGACGTGGGAGGTGTAGCGCGCGAATTGGTCGATGTAGCGCCGCTCCTCGACCAGGCCCATCGACGTGCGGACCTCGTCGTCGATCTTGTCGATCAGCTTGTCGCGGACCTGGAAGATGAACTTCCGGTTTTCGTGGAATCCGCCGGGCAGCGGCTCCTGCTTCAGGAATTCGTAGACGGTCACGCCGCGAACCAGGTCTTCGAGCTCGTCGAACACGGCCAGCGGCGACAGGCACTTGTACCGGGCGCTCTGGGCCGCGTTCATGATGACCAGCTTCATCTCGCGCGGCGACGCCCCCGTGCGCCCCTCGTAGTTGGGGTAGCTGTCCGACTCGCGCGCGATCTTCTCGATGCCGGCGACCAGGTCACGGGCCTGCTCGGTCGTGATCCCCTCCGGCGTGGCGGAGTCGGCGTAGAGCTGCGCCTTTTCCAGCGGTCCCAGCTTGGCGACCAGGTCCGACAGCTGCTTGCCGTACTTTTCGGCCAGCGGCTTCTTCATGCGGGTCAGGACGGCCCACAGCGCCGTCACCCACGCGACGTGCGGCGCCACGTGGCGCCCGGACTCGTTGTGGGCGGCCCGGATCTGCGCTTCGTAGATGCGCTGCTCGACCCGGTAGTCCAGCAGGTACGGGACGCGCACCAGCTCCATCCGCCCCTTGAACGATTGGAACTCCGGGATCTCCTTGAACGCCGCCAGGTAGCTCTCGTTCGACGAGCCGATGAACACCGTGTCCAGCTCGAGGCTGGCGACGTCCAGCGACACGCGCCCCTGCTCGACGGTGCCCAGCAGGTACTTGTACGATTCGAGCGGCCGCTTCAGCAGATCGGCGAAGTCGATCACGCCGCGGTTTCCGTCGACCAGCTCGCCCTGGTACTCGTACAGGGTCAGCGACTGCAGCGCGGGCGGCAGCGAGCCCAGCGACCGGTCCATCGTGAGCTGCCGCGACCGCGCGTCGACGGCCAGCTGCGGTTCGACGGTCGCGGCGGCCTGCCGGTAGCGGCGCGAAACGAAGAAGCGCTCCACCTGCACGTGCCGCAGCACCTTCGAGAGATCGCCGTGGTACGAGGACAGGAGCGCCTCGAAGATCTGCCGGTTGCGGTGCGATAGGTCCCCGCGCAGGAGGACGTCCGCCGGCCGGAACTCCGGGTGGCCGAGCGCCGCCAGCCGCTGCGAGACGAGCTCACGCCGGCGCCCGCGCGGCAAGAGCAGCAGCGGGTGGTCGCGCATCTCGTCCGAGATCTTCGCCTCGATCAGCTCGTCCTCGAGGTACGCGAAGGTCTCCTGACCGCCGTCGGACTCGATGCCGCCGCCGAACCCGATTCCGCCCTTGGTCAGCTTCTGCGACGGGAAGATCCAGTTGAACTTGTAGAGCGCGCCCTCTTCCAGCGTCGAATAGTGCTCCATCGCCCGCTGCATGCAGGCGACGAACGTCGACTTGGCGCTGCCGTTCGGCCCGTGCAGCAGGATGAGGCGGTTCGTGCGACCCTCGCGCGCGAAGTTCGAGACCAGCCGGTACACGGCCGCCTGAACCTCTTCTTGTCCGACCAGCGCGTCCTTGCCGTTGTCCCAGGGACAGTCGAACAGCTTCCAGCGGATCATCGGGCCGCGGGGCGTGCGGACCGGCTCGAAGCCGAAGTGGTCGAAGACGTCGCGCAGATACTGGGCCGCCGACCTGAGCTGGCGGACCGGCTCGGCGCTGAACAGCGTGACGTACTCCGTGAACGAGATCACACGCCGGTTGCGGGCGAAGCTCTCGCGCAGCTCGCCCGTGGCGTGCGTCAGCCAGTCGCGGGCGTCGAACGACTCCCCCTGCTGGCCAGGGGGGGCGCCGTCACGCTGATCGCCCGGATCCAGCGGCGGCATATCGCGGATCGGCATCGATTCT
>JBJMQQ010000036.1:0-34805 GCA_045802645.1 Polyangia bacterium | reverse complement strand
GCGCCAGTTTCTGATGCGGCCGGATCCGACAACGAACAATGCATTCGTCTATTGCCTCTCTGTCGCAGCCACTCGATACGGCATCGAGATCCTCTTCACAGCGGCAATGAGCAATCATCACCACACCGGTATTTACGACCGCCTCGGCAACTACCCGGACTTTCTTGCCTATTTCCATAAGCTTTTTGCGAAATGTCAGAACGCGCTCCGCAGACGATGGGAAAACTTCTGGTCGTCGGAGCAAACGAGCGTCGTCCGACTCCTCGATCCCGAAGACGTCCTTGCGAAGATGACATATGCGCTCACAAACCCGGTTAAGGATGGACTGGTCGAGTGCGCACACCATTGGCCTGGCGTCACTTCTCTGAATTGCGTTCTTCACAACAAAGAGATGAGCGCCCGACGGCCTGAGCACTTCTTCCGAGAAGATGGGCCCATGCCGACATCCGTGTCCCTCAAGACACACCGCCCTCCGGGATTTGAAGACCTCTCGGACGAAGAGTTTCGCACCGCAGTGCTCGAGCGCGTCACGCAGGTGGAACGCGACCACGGAGCAGAACGACAGCGCACACGACGCGTCGTCGTGGGCCGCAAAGGCGTCCTGTCGCAGAGGCCGACGGATCGCCCAACCACTCGGGAGCCGCGACGCGAGCTAGACCCAAGGCTCGCCGCCGCAAACAAATGGAGGAGGATTGAAGCTCTCCTCCGAAACCGAGCTTTCCGAGACGCGTATACCGCTGCTCGGGCCGCGTTCACCGCCGGTGTTCGCGACGTCATTTTTCCCGCGGGTACATACTGGCTCCGTCGCTTCTCGTTTGTTGCGTGTGCGGCGGCGCCGCCGGCGTAAGTCCACGCGGGCGATTTTCGGCGGCTTCACGCTGCGCCACTGAAAGCGCTTGTCACTGTCGCGCGGGTCCTCGCGTCTGCGATCGGGGGACGACGTCGACACGTCGGTCGTGAAGACGGCGGACCACTCGCTCGGCACGCCCTTGCTCATCAAATGCGGGTGCCGGCGCCCCGCCGACGAGGCCAGCCAGGGGCTGGCCGTAGTCATGAACTGTTCGTGAGGCGCGTCAAGAAATGCCCGCCAGGGAACCCTGGCCGGCCGCGCCCGCGTCGGGATTTCCGGGGTCTCTGATCACGGTCAGGCAAGGTCCTGGGGTTCGAGGGTCCTGCCATCAACCTGGGACGGGACCCGGGGACGGGGACAGGACCCAGGGCCACGCCAGCCATCAACCTGGGTCAGAACCCGAGGCCAGACGCCCGGCCATCAACCTGGGTCAGAGCCCGGGGGGCCATCAACCTGGGTCAGAGCCCGGGGGGGCAAGGTCGAGGTTGGGTGGCGTCGAAGTTGCAGTGGGGTGCGCGCGAGGTTGGCTGAAACAGGCAGTGATCTCCGGCATCTTCACCTCAGTTCCCTTCTGGACGGGGGACCCTCTGTCTTCAAAAACGACAACTGTTTGAAATCAGGACAGCTCTAAGCCGTGTGGATTGTTCGACTTGCGCTTCGGCGCCCGTACACCTTCGCCGTTCTCGCGCTGGTTCTCCTCATCTTGGGGCCGCTGGTCGCGCTCACGACACCGACGGACATCTTCCCGGCCATCGACATCCCGGTGGTCGCGATGGTCTGGCAGTACACCGGGCTGTCGCCGCAGCAGATGGCCAACCGCATCACCGTTCAGTCGGAACGGTCGCTGACGACGACCGTCAACAACATCGAGCACATCGAGTCCCAGTCGCTGAACGGCATCGCCGTCATCAAGATCTTCTTCCAGCCGAAGGTGAACATCGCGAACGCCGTCGCGCAGGTCACCGCCATCGCGCAGACGCAGGTCCGGCAGCTGCCGCCCGGCACGACCCCGCCCCTCATCCTTCAATACAACGCCTCCAGCGTTCCCATCATCCAGCTGGGACTCTCGGGCGAAGGTCTCTCCGAGCAGCAGCTCAACGACTTCGGCCTGAACACGATCCGCACCCAGCTGGTCACGGTCGACGGGGCGGGCATCCCCTACCCCTACGGCGGCAAGCAGCGCCAGGTGCAGGTCGACCTCAACCTCCCCGCGCTGCAAGCCAAGGGTCTCTCGCCCGTGGACGTCGTCAACACCATCGCCGCCCAGAACGTCATCCTGCCCTCCGGCACCGCCAAGATCGGCCCCTTCGAGTACGAGGTCGAGACCAACAGCACCCCGCTCAGGCTCGACGAGATCAACAACCTCCCCATCCGTGCCTCCAACGGCGCCGTCATCTACATCCACGACGTCGCCCACGTCCGCGACGGCTTCCCGCCGCAGACGAACATCGTGCGCGTCGACGGCCAACGCGCCTCGCTGCTCTCCGTCATCAAGACCGGCGACGCTTCCACGCTGGACATCGTCCAGGGCATCCGCGACAAGGTCGAGATCGTCAAGCCGCAGGTCCCACCCAACCTCAAGATCACGCCGCTGGCCGATCAGTCGCTGTTCGTGCGCTCCGCCATCGACGGCGTCGTGCGCGAGGCCATCATCGCCGCCTGCCTCACCGCGATCATGATCCTCATCTTCCTCGGCAGCTGGCGCAGCACGGTCATCATCGCCGTGTCGATCCCGCTGGCGATCCTCTCGTCGCTGATCGCGCTGTCAGCCCTGGGCGAAACGATCAACATCATGACGCTGGGCGGCCTCGCACTGGCCGTCGGCATCCTGGTCGACGACGCGACCGTCGAGATCGAAAACATCAATCGCAACGTCGACCAGGGCAAGGACGTGGTGCAGGCCATCCTGGACGGCGCGCAGCAGATCGCCGTGCCGGCGCTGGTCTCGACGATCGCCATCTGCATCGTCTTCGTCCCGATGTTCTTCCTGTCGGGCGTCGCGAAGTTCCTGTTCGTCCCGCTGGCCGAGGCGGTCTGCTTCGCGATGATCGCCTCCTACATCCTGTCCCGCACCGTCGTCCCCACGATGGCCAAGTACCTGCTGCGCGGCCACGAGCACGAGGCCGCCGCCCGCGAGCGCGCCAAGACCAGCCGCAACATCTTCATTCGCTTCCAGGCAGGCTTCGAGCGCGGCTTCGACGCCCTCCGGCTCCGCTATCACGGTCTCCTCGAGCTGTGCCAGCGCCACGCCAAGGCATTCCTGGTCGGCTTTCTCGGGCTGACCGTCGCCTCGGCCGCCCTCCTTTACCCCTTCCTGGGCCAGGACTTCTTCCCGTCCGTCGACAGCGGCCAGTTCAAGATTCACCTGCGCGCGCACACCGGAACGCGCATCGAGGACGTCGCCAGCCTCTGCGACCAGGTCGACCGCACCATCCGTGAGCTCATCCCGCCCGACGAGCTCGTCACGATCATCGACAACATCGGCCTCCCCTACAGCGGCATCAACACGACCTACTCCAACTCCGCCCCCATCGGGCCCGGCGACGCCGACATCCAGGTGTCGCTGGCCGCCAAGCACCGGCCGACCCCCGAATACGTCCAGAACCTGCGCGAAGAGCTGCACCGGCGCTTTCCGGGCGTCACCTTCTACGAGCTGCCGGTCGACATCGTCACGCAGATCCTGAACTTCGGTCTCCCCGCCCCCCTCGACATCCAGGTCGTCGGCAACGACCAGGCCGGCAACCGCGCCTGGGCCGAACGCGTGCTCGATCGCGTGAAGACCGTCGCCGGCACCGCCGACCTCCGCATCCAGCAGCCGTTCGACGCGCCCGCGCTGAAGGTCGACGTCGACCGTACGAAGGCGCTGCAGATGGGCCTGTCCCAGCGCGACGTCGCGACCAGCCTGCTGACCGCTACCAGCGGCAGCTTTCAGACCTCCCCCAGCTTCTGGCTCAACCCGCAGAACGGCGTCAGCTACAACATCGCCGTGCAGGCGCCGCAGTACCAGATGGACACGCTGCAAGGTCTCGAAAATATCCCGCTGGCCACGCCCCCCGCGGCCGGCGCCACCAGCGCCGCGCCCGGTCCCAACGCAGCGCCCGCGAGCGCCGCGTCCGGCGGCAGCCGCCCGACGCAGATCCTGAGTAACGTCGCCACCATCAGCCGCAGCTCGGCGCCCGGGACGGTGTCACACTACAACATCGCGCCCGTCATCGACATCTACGGCAACGTCGTCGGCACCGACCTGGCCAGCGTCGACGCGAAGATCGAACAGATCATCGACGGCGCCAAGAAGGATCTGCCGCGCGGCTCGCGCGTGTTCGTGCGCGGCCAGGTGCAGACGATGCGCAGCTCGTTCCGCGGTCTCGTGGCGGGGCTGGTGTTCTCGATCGTCCTCGTCTATCTGCTGATCGTCGTGAACTTCCAGTCCTGGCTGGACCCCTTCATCATCATCGCGGCCCTGCCGTTCGCGCTGGCCGGCGTGGTCTGGTTCCTCTTCATCACGGCCACGCGCATCAGCGTCCCGGCGCTGACCGGAACGATCATGTGCATGGGCGTCGCCACCTCGAACTCCATCCTGGTCGTCAGCTTCGCGCGCGAGCAGCTGGCCGAGCTGCGCGGCGACGCCCGCGCCGCCGCCCTCTCGGCTGGGTTCGTCCGCTTCCGCCCCGTCCTCATGACGGCGCTGGCCATGATCATCGGCATGGTCCCCATGGCGCTGGGGCTCGGCGACGGCGGCGAGCAGAACGCCCCCCTCGGCCGCGCCGTCATCGGCGGGTTGCTGTTCGCGACGGTCTCGACACTGTTCTTCGTCCCGACCTTCTTCCACGTGCTACACGGCTGGCTCGCAGGCCGGCGCGAGCGACGCGACGGCGGCCGCCGGGCACCCGCCGCATCAGGAGATCTCGTTCATGAGTCATGACGCCGCCCCGCCCCAATCGGGCGAGGGCCACCCGCCCCTCAGCGGCCGCAAGGCGACCGCCTTCGTCGTCGTTTTGATCGCCGCCGCCGCCGCCGTGGCCATCCTGGGCATCGTCCCGCGCGTCCGCGCGCGCACGACGCTGCAGCAACAGACCGACCGGCTCGCCGTCCCGGACGTCCTGGTGGCCCCGCCGACGCCCGGCAAGGTCGCCGAAGAGATCGTCCTGCCCGCCAACGTGCAGGCCTTCACCGACTCGCCCATCTACGCGCGGACCAGCGGCTATCTCAAGTCCTGGGCCGTCGACATCGGCGCCCACGTCAAGAAGGGGCAGCGCCTGGCGATCATCGCCAGCCCCGAGATCGACCAGCAACTGCAGCAGGCCAAGGCGGACCTGGCGACCGCCCAGGCAAACTCGAAGTACGCCGAGACGCAGGCCGCCCGCTATCAGGACCTCTTGAACGAGAACGCCGTCTCCAAGCAGGACACGGACAACTTCCGCGCGCAAGCCAGCTCGACGCACAACCAGGTGGCCGGCGCGCAGGCGAACGTGCGGCGACTGGCGCAGCTGGCGGAGTTCGAGAACGTCTACGCCCCGTTCGAGGGTGTCATCACGGCGCGCAACGTCGACATCGGCACGCTCATCGACGCCGGCGCCGGGCGTGAGCTCTTCCACATGGCTTCCGACGAAGTGCTGCGCGTCTACGTCAACGTGCCGCAGATCGACGCCCGCGCCGCGCAGCCGGGCGTCGCCGCGACGCTGACCGTTCCCGAGCACCCGGGGCGCAGCTTCCCCGGAACCATCGTCCGCACCTCCAACGCCATCGACGCCACCTTCCGCACGTTGCTGGTCGAGGTCGACGTCGACAACCACCAGCACCAGCTTTTCCCGGGCGAGTACGCGCAGGTCCACGTCAAGCTGCCGAACGAAAGCCGTCAAGCGCTGGTCATCCCCGTGCCGACGCTGATCTTCCGGTCAGAGGGGCTGCGCGTCGCGACCGTTCGCGGCGACAAGGCGCACCTCGCGCCGATCACCATCAGCCGCGACGACGGGCGCACCGTCGAGGTGACCGAGGGGCTGCAGCCCTCGGACCTGGTCATCCAGAACCCCCCCGACTCGATCATCGAAGGCGAGACGGTGCACGTCGTGATGGCGTCCGCCGCAGCGAAGAATGACGGCAAGTAGACCGCTGTTCCTGGCGCTGCTGGCGTCCCTGACGGCCGGGTGCCTCGTCGGCCCGGACTACAAGCGTCCCGACGCGCCCACGCCCGCCGGCTTCAAAGAGCAGCCACCGCCCGGCACGTGGAAGACGGCGCAGCCCAACGACGCCGTTGCCCGCGGCAAGTGGTGGGAGATCTTCGGCGACCCCGAGCTCAACGCGCTGGAAGAGAAGATCGCCGTCTCGAACCAGACGCTGAAGGCGGCCACCTCGCAGTACCTGGCCGCCCTCGACCAGGTGCGCGTCGCGCGAGCCGCCTATTTTCCAACCGCCGGGATCAGCGCCGCCGGGACGCGCATCCGCGTGTCGGAGAACCAGCCCAACATCGTCCGCGGCGTCTCGCGCCTCGATTACAGCCTCTTCACGCTGCAGGGGCAGGCTCAGTGGGAGCCGGACCTGTGGGGTCAGGTCCGCCGCAGCGTCGAGCAGGCGCGCGACACCGCCCAGGCGAACGCCGCCGACCTGGCCAACGTCGCACTGAGCCTGCAGGCCGAGCTGGCCGCCGACTATTTTCAGCTGCGCGGCCTCGACGTGCAGAAGCACCTCCTGGAAAACACACTGGCCAGCGACGCCGACGCCCTGCAGCTGGCGCGCGTGCGGTTCAACGGCGGCGTCGCCAACGCCGTCGACGTCGCCCAAGCCGACACGCAGTACCGCACCGTGAAGGCGCAGGCGATCGACACCGGCGTCGCGCGCGCGCAGTTCGAGCACGCGATCGCGACGTTGATCGGCGTCCCCGCGTCCGCGTTCGCGCTGCCCCCCAACCCGGCCGCCATTGCGCTTCCCGCCGTGCCCGTCGCCGTCCCCTCGGCGCTGCTCGAGCGGCGTCCCGACGTGGCCGCGGCCGAGCGCCGCACCGCCGCCGCCAACGCCCAGATCGGCGTCGCCGTGGCCGCCTACTACCCGAACCTCACGCTCAACGCCAGCGGTGGGCTGGCCAGCGGCAGCCTCGGCACGCTGCTGCAGGTCCCCAGCCTTCTGTGGTCACTGGGCGCATCCGCGGTGGAGACGCTGTTCGACGCCGGCCGGCGGCACGCGCTGACCGACCAGGCGCGCGATCTCTACGCCGCGCAGGTCGCCAACTACCGCCAGAGCGTGTTGCTCGCGTTCCAGGAGGTCGAAGACAACCTGGCCGCCCTCCGGATTCTCGACGAGGAAGCCCAGGCGCAGACCGCCGCCGTCGACGCCGCCCGTGAGTCCCTGAGCCTCAGCAACAAACGCTACAAAGGTGGGGTCACCACCTATCTGGAAGTGCTGACCGCCCAGACCATCCAGCTCTCGAACGAGCGCACCCAGGCCGACGTTGCCACGCGTCGCCTGCTGGCCAGCGTCCAGCTCGTCAAGGCGCTGGGCGGCGGGTGGCGCGCCGACCACTCGGAAAACTGAGAGCCCGCGACACGCGCGTCCGGAGATCGAGTGTCTGACTCGCGCGCAAACGCGAGATCGACGCTGGTATGACCTATGCTGGGCTTCACCGCACACACCCGGAGGGTTCATGCGAATCGGCCCGCTTTCGTTCTCGGTTTCGGTCTTCGTCGCGATCGCCGCCAGCGGCCTCAGCGCGCGGGCTGACGTTCCACCAGCAGACCAGTGCACCGCGCCCGGTCAGCCCTGTCAAAATGCAGGAGCGGTCACCGGCCCCGGTCAACCGGGAACATGCGTCGCCGCGACCTGCATCAAAACGATGCGCAGCGCGGACGGCGGCTTCACCTATATGCCGTACGACTGCCACAGGTGCGAGGCCCCTGACGGTGGGACCACTGGCGGAGGCGGCGCGGCGGGCGCGGCTGGCGGCACCGCAGGCGCCGCCGGGGGCACCGCAGGCGCGGCTGGCGGCACGGCCGGCGCGACCGCGACCGGCGGCACGATCGGCAGCGGAGGCTCGTCCTCGACGGGCGGTACGGGGAGCAAAACGATGCCCGGTTCGTCGTCCGGTTGCGCGGTGGCGGGCTTGCCGGCACGTCGTGGCGCCGCCGCTGGCGCACTCTCGCTCGCACTGCTGACGATCCTCCTGCGGCGTCGCCGCACCAGAGCCTGATGTCGGTCGGCCTCGTCACCGTCGAGCGGGCACTGCGGCCGCTCGACGAGCTCCGGCGGCTGGCGTTGCGCGCGCTGGCGCGCACGTCGCCCGTGGGGCGCACGCTTGCCGCGCGGCGAGGCGTTCGCGTCCCGGTGCTGTTGTCGTTGCACGTGCTGGCGGCGTTGGCTCTGGCGGTGCTGGCGCCTTCGCTGCTTCTGGCAGTCACGCCGCTGGTGCTGGGCGTGCCGCACCTGGCTTCGGACGTACGCCACCTTCTGGTCCGACGCGCCTCGCCCCGCTGGTGGCTGCTCGCCAGCGCGGCGTTCGCGCTGGCGCTGCTGGCGTTCCGCGTGATCTCCGAGACGAACCACCGGGTCGCGTCTCTGTCGTTCGAGCACGCGATCGCGGCCAGCTGGGTTCTCCTCGGCGCGGCCGGCGGTGCTTGCCTGGGCGCACCACGCGCCTCTGCCTCCCGCGGCTGGACGGCGCGCGGCTGGGCCGCCGTCGTCGCGGCCGTCCTCCTGGGGGCGTTCGCGATCGCGGCGCCCCGGCTGTGGCAGATGATCTTGCTGCACGGCCACAACCTGATGGCCTTGCTGCTGTGGGTGCTGCTGTTCCGTCGCGGCCGTCGCCTCGCATTCGTGCCGGTCGCTCTGGTGCTGGGCGGCGCGGCGCTGCTCGCCAGCGGCGCCCTGCTCGACTTGACGCTCCGTCACGGCTTCCTCTCCGTCGCAGGCCTGCACCTGTTCGCCGCGGCCGACTGGCTCGCGCCCGGCGTCTCGGACACGCGCGCCGTCGCCATGGCGACCAGCTTCGCGTTCCTGCAATCGGTCCACTACGCGATCTGGCTGGTTGCCATCCCGGCCGGTGATCGCCCCGGCGAGGGGAGCCGCACCTGGCGCGCGGGGTTCCGCGACTTGGTCCGCGACCTCACGCCTGCCGGCCTTGGCGCCGCAGCCGGGCTGACGCTGCTGGTCGCCGGGATGGGGCTTCTGTTCGCGGCTGGAACCCGCCGCCTCTTCCTGTCGCTGGGAACGTTCCACGGCTGGCTCGAGCTGGCCGTGCTGGCCTTCGTCCTCGCCCGCGGTCGCGGCGGCGTCGTCCCGGCCGGCACGGCAAGCACGCCGCATCAGCCGTGACCTTCTGGGTCACCAACTGGCTCCGTGCGTTCGGGGTGACCGTGCTCCTGGAGCTGGTCGTTGCGGTCCCGTTGCTCGCGACGGTCGAGCGGAGCCTGGGCCGGCGCGCGGGCGCGGTGATCGCGGCGAACCTGGCCACGCACCCGCTGGTGTGGTTCCTGTTCCCCGGGCTGGCCGTGGGCCGCTGGACGAAGTTCGGCCTGTCGGAGGCCTGGGCCTTTCTGGCCGAGCTCGCCATTTACCGGCTGGTCTGGCCGGCGCTGCGGCCGCGGCGCGCCGCCCTGGTCTCCCTGGCCGCGAACGCCGCGTCGTGCCTTTTCGGTCTGCTGGCCATGAAGTGACGAATTCGGGGGCCGCGCGCATCCTTTGGTGCGGCTCGAACGTCGTCTGGATGGAGGGATCCAGATGACCAAGCACGCGGGTACAGCAATCGTGGTCGGCGGGAGCTCGGGCGTGGGCCGGGCAGCCGTCGTGGGACTGGCGGCGACGGGACGGCGGGTCTGGGCGGTCGGCCGTGACCGCGCGCGCCTGGACCAGTTGAGCCGCGAGGTGAGCGGCGGCGGCGAGGTGCTGACCCGCGCCTTCGACGCCACCGACGGCGCCGCCATGGACCGCCTCATCGCCGAGGCCGACCCCGACTTGCTGGTGCTCAGCGCGGGCGCGCGGCCGCGGCTGGCGCCCGTGCAGGAACACACCTGGGACAGCTTCTCGGCACCCTGGAACACCGACCTCAAGATCGCCTTCCAGGTCGGACAGACGGCGCTCCGGCGGCCGCTGCGTCCGGGCAGCCTGGTGATCATCGTCTCCAGCGGGGCAGCCCTCGGCGGCTCACCGATGTCGGGCGGTTATGCCGGCGCGAAACGCATGCAGATGTTCCTGGCGAGCGACCTGCAAAAAGCCGCCGACGCGGCCAGGCTGGGAATCCGGTTTCTGGCGCTGGTGCCGAAGCAGGTTCTCGCCCAATCCGAGCTGGGCGACGCCGTGGCCGCTGCCTATGCCAAACTGGGTGACATCACGCCGGAGAAGTTCATGGAACGATTCGGTACCCCGCTGACCCCGCAGGACGTCGGGCGGACCATCGTCGACATCGCGCAGGGCACCATCCGCCCCGAAGGCGCCGTGATGGGCGTCAGCGGACGCGGGGTCGAGCCGCTGTGAGCGCCGAGCGTCGCAGCCCGCCGCCCGAGCTGGCAGAAGCCCGCGCGCGCTTCCTCGATCTCGTCGGTGAGATCCGCCCCGAGCTGCATCGTTATTGCGCGCGCCTCACCGGGTCGGTCATCGACGGTGAAGACGTCGTGCAGGACACGCTGGCCCGCGCCTACTACGCCATCAGCATGGCGCACGAGATGCCGCCGCTGCGCCCGTTCCTGTTTCGCATCGCGCACAACGCCGCGATCGACATCCTGCGCCGCCACGACCGCAAGGTCGTCGAGCTCGTGGCCGAGGTTCCGGAAGACGTGGCGGACGACGACCGCCCGGACCCCGCCGTCGTTCGCGCCGCGCTGGCGACGTTCCTGACGCTGCCAATCGGCCAGCGAAGCGCCGTCATCCTCAAGGACGTTCTGGGCTGCACGGTCGAGGAGATCGTCGAGAGCACGGGCAGCAGCCTGCCGGCCGTCAAGGCGGCGCTGCACCGCGGGCGCGCCGCGCTGCGGGCCCACACCGAGCTGGTCGCGCCCGGCGATCCGAAGTCGCCGCAAGCGGCGGCCGAGGAACGCGCGTTGCTGCACCGCTACGCCACGTTGTTCAACGCGCGCGACTGGGACGCGCTGCGCCGGTTCGTCGCCGAGGACTGTCGATTGGACCTGGTGTCGCGGCTCGAGCGCCGCGGCCCCGGCGTGGGCGAGTACTTCACGCGCTACGCCGAGCTGCCGGACTTTCGCGTGGTCCCGGGCGTCCTCGACGACGCCTCGACGGCAGGTGGGCGGCCGGCGCTGGCGATTCACGAGCCGCGATCGAACGAGCACCCGCGCGCGTTCGTGCTGCTCGACTGGCGCGACGGCCGCGTCGTCCAGATTCGCGACTTTCGCTACGTCCCCTACATCGCCGACGAGGTGGTGCAGGGGCGCGCCGCATTCCGCCCGGAACCCGACGACGGAAGGCCCCGATGAAGGACGTCAAAGGCTCGGGCACCGCGCATGACCCCTGGCATTTGAAAACGCCCCCCGGGACCGCCGAGTACACGGCGTACAGGGACGAAATGGCCGATCCGCCGGCGCTGGTCGTGCAGGTCGGCAAGACCCAGCTTCGCTACCACCTGCGCTGCGTCGACGATCTCGTCGCGATGTTGAAGAAGGCCGGCAGCTGGGTGCTGCTGGGGAGCGCCGACGAGCAAAAGCCCGCCGCGCCCGACACCGTCGAGGCCTGGGCGCGCTCACCCAACAACCCGGTCAAGGGATGGTACGGGTTGAAGAAGGGTCTGCGCGGACGCTTCGGGATGTACGTGCCGCCGGTGGCCGAGGCGCTGGGGCTGGCCGAGGTCGAGCACAACCCCAAGAACAACCGGATGCGCGCCGCCTAGCGCGTCAGATCGCCAGCGGCGCCGGGAACTGCGACTCGGCGCCGAACGCGCGGTCGGCGTCTTCCCAGGGCGCGGGGACGTCCAGCCACAGCGCATGGCCCAGCAGCTCCCCCGCGCCGTCGTGATGGAAGACGCGCACGCGGCCAAGCTCGGTGGACGAGCCGGCGTTGAAGACGTGCATCGTCCGCGGTGGCCCGAACAGGCGCGCGCCGCGCGGCACGTGGCGGTGGCCGTGCAGCACCAGGTCGCAGCGGCCACGCACCCGGCGCAGCAGCTCGCGTCCCCTGGACAGCTCGGACGTGAAGGCAAAACCCAGCCAGTTCGACAGGCGCTCAGCCACGTGTTCCTCCGGCATCGGGAGCACGTGGTGGTGAAGCGCTATGACCACCAGAACGCCGGCCGGCGTCGCGTCCAGCGCGGCGTCGATGGCGTCCAGGTCGGCGTCGTCCAGGCTGCCGTGACCATTGATCCAAGATCGATTGTGCGGCGCGGTCGAATTCACGCGCACGATGTAAAGACCGGGGCGGGTGGCGACCTGCACGCGCGGCCCGCTCATCAGCTGCCCTGATACGTCCTCACCGAGACAGTCGTGGTTTCCCGGCACCACGACCAGGCGCCCCTGGGCGGCCAGCGGCGCGAAGATGCCCTCGAACGTCGCCAGCTCCCTCGCGAGCCCTCGATGGGTCAAGTCGCCCGTGGCGATGACCTGATCGATCCCCGAGTCGAGTAGCACCGCGCAGAGGCGCGCCGCATTGGCGTCGTTCTCGGCGCTACGCCCGACGTGGAGGTCCGATATGTGTGCGAATCGCGCGGCCTGCTTCATGCGTCCAGACTAGCGGCCGTCGGTGAACGCACCGCTTCAAACTCGTGCCGGCCCCGAAACAAGACCGGCACGAGTCT
Organism: Polyangia bacterium; assembly: GCA_045802645.1. Taxonomy (GTDB): domain Bacteria; phylum Myxococcota_A; class Polyangia; order Fen-1088; family Fen-1088; genus JADGRB01. The sequence continues at coordinate 22,236 of JBJMQQ010000036.1, read as the reverse complement.
GCTGCCAACCTCTCTATTTGACGGGGAAATACCCAACCTTGGTGACGATCCCCTGGCCTTCCGCCGAAAGGACCCAGTCGATGAAAGCCTTGATCTCGGCCGACGGGTTCGTGCGCGTGTAGAAGAACAGCGGGCGCGACAGCGGGTACGTGCCGGCCTTGATCGTCTTGTCGTTCGGCTCGACGCCGGCCGACTTGTCGTCCTTCTTGACCTTCAGGATCTTGATCCCCTTCGCGTAGGCAGCGCCGCCGTAGCCAATTCCGAACTTCTCTTTCACGACGGCGTTGACGACCGCGGCCGTGCCCGGCATCGCCTGCGCGCGCGGCGTGTAGTCGGCGTTCTCGAGCACGTGCTCCTTGAAGAACACGTAGGTGCCGGAGCTGTTCTCGCGCGAGTACGGGATGATCTTGGCGTCCGGACCGCCGACGTCCTTCCAGTTCGCGACCTTCCCGGTGTAGATGGCCTTGAGCTGCGCCATCGTCAGCTCCGTCAGCGGGTTGGCGTCGTTCACGTAGACGGACAGGCCGTCCCGCGCGACGACCGTCTCCACCGGGGGCTTGCCTTCGGCCTTGTCGGCCAGCTGCTTCTTCTCGGCGTCCTTCATCGCGCGCGACGCCTCGCAGATGTCGGTCGTCCCGTTGATGAGCGCGCTGATGCCGGTGCCCGACCCGCCGCCCGTCACCTGGATGGTGGTCGAGGCATGCTTCTTCATGTACTCCTCGGCCCAGCGCTGGCCCAACACCACCATGGTGTCCGAGCCCTTGACGGTGACGGTGCCAGCCAGCGCCGGCCGCGCGCTCGCGGCGCCCGCGGTCAGGGCCAGGGCCGCCATCGCAATCTTCATTCCACTTCTGCTCTTCATGGTCTCTCCTTGAGGTTTCTGCGGCATGGTGCCTACCTCTGGTGACATGCGCGTGACACCGCCGAAACGTTTGTTGAAGGGCGATTTCCCCAGCCGCGGCCGGCGTTTCGCTTGTGTCACCTGGTTGTCACAATCGCGCCACCGGTTCGTCAACGCGCGTTGCTCTTATCCACAGCGTGAGTTTCCCCGAGGGGGCCCTTCCGATGGCCCGACGACGTACGACCAGCGCCAAGATCACCGTGCCTCCGGCGCGGCCGCCCAAGCTGGTCCTCGCGCCAGCGCCCTTCTGGCACCGTGGGGTCGAGTGGCTGCTTCGCGGTCTGGCCCTCTCGGCCATCGTCGCGATCGTCCTCATCCTGGTGTTCATCGCCAAGGAGGCGGCGCCCATCTTCTACGACAAGGCGGTTCGCGCCGAAGTGACGTTGTCGAAGATGTTCGTCCCGCAGCTGTGGCCCGGCTATGACGAGTCGTCGTCCGTCTGGCAGCCGGTCTCCGAGATCCCGAAGTTCGGCATCTGGCCGCTGATCCTGGGCACGCTGAAGGTCACCGTTGTCGCGATGCTGGTGTCGGTCCCGCTGGGGGTTGGCGCGGCGCTCTACGTCTCGCAGTACGCCGGGCGCCGCACGCGCGAGATCGTGAAGCCCGTCGTCGAGCTACTGGCCGGCATCCCGTCGGTCGTGCTGGGCTTCTTCGCGCTGATGGTGATGGCGACCTGGTTCCAGAACCTCTTCCACCTCGACTCGCGGCTGAACGCGCTGGTCTCGGGCGTGGCCCTGGCGTTCGCCGTCGTCCCCGTCATCTTCACGCTTGCCGAGGAGGCGCTGCGCGCCGTTCCGAACAGCTACGTCGAAGCGTCGACGGCGCTTGGCGCCGCGCGCTGGCAGACGATCTTGCGCGTCGTGCTGCCAGCCGCCAGCCCGGGCATTGCCGCCGGCATGGCGCTGGGCCTGGGGCGCGCCGTCGGCGAGACGATGATCGTGCTCATGGCCTCGGGGAATGCCGCCATCGTCTCGGGCAACTTCGCCGACTCTGCGCGTACGATCTCGGCCACGATCGCCGCCGAGCTGGCCGAGGTCGTCTTCGGCGGGGCGCACTACACGGTGCTGTTCTTTCTGGGCACGCTGCTCTTCCTGACGACCTTCTGCATCAACACCGTCGGTGACTGGGCGATCCGGCGCATGAAGATCCGCCTCGGGGGCACCGCTTGACCGGCGAGCTGGGCGTCCCCACCGCCATCCCGGTCACCGAACGTTCCGCCGCGATCGCCCGCGCCAACGCCCGGCGCACGCGCCGCAACCTGGTCGCGGACGGCGCGATGGCGGTCGCCACCGGTGCGACGCTGCTGATCGTCCTGGCGGTGCTGGCCGTCATCCTGATCGACGTCATCCGCAACGGCGCCCCCCGCATGTCGTGGGCGTTCCTCAGCGAGGCGCCGCGGGAAGGGATGACCGCCGGCGGCATCTTCCCGGCCATCATCGGCATGCTGGAGATGGTCATCCTGATGACCCTGGCCGGCGTTCCCGTCGGGGTCGCGACGGCGATTTACCTGCACGAGTACGCGTCCCCCGTCTCGCCGGTCACCCGCGCCATCCGCATCGCCGTCGCCAACCTGGCCGGCGTTCCCTCGATCGTGTTCGGCCTCTTCGGCCTGGGGTTCTTCGTGCAGTTCCTGGGCGCGGGCATCGACAAGGTGTTCTTCCACGGCGAGAAGATCTACGGGCAGCCGGCGCTGGTCTGGGCGGCGCTGACGATGGCGGTGCTGACGCTGCCGGTCGTCATCGTGGCGACCGAGGAGGCGCTGCGCGCCGTCCCGCGTGAGCTGCGCGAGGCGTCACTGGCCCTGGGCGCGACCAAGCTGCAGACGGTCATGCACGTCGTCGTTCCGCAGGCGGCGCCCGGCATCTTGACCGGGACCATCCTGGCCGTCAGCCGCGGCGCGGGCGAGGTGGCCCCCATTCTGTTCACGGGTGCGGCGTACTTTTTGCCGATTTTGCCCAAACATTTGTGGTCTCAGTTCATGTCTCCGAGCTATCACGTATATGTGTTGTCCACGCAGTCGCCGGATGTCGACGCGACCAAGCCGATCCTGTACGCGACGGTCCTGGTCCTCCTGGCGCTGACGTTCACGCTGAACATCGCCGCCGTCGTGGTGCGCGCCCGCATGCGCCGCCGCATCCCGGGAGGTGCCGGATGACCGCGGCCAACGGCCTCGCCAAGCCCGAGCCCGCCGTCAAGCTGAAGGTCCGCGACTTGGCGGTCTACTACGGTCCCAAGAAGGCCGTCGGCCCCGTCTCGATGGACATCGTCGGCCAGCATGTCACGGCGCTGATCGGGCCGTCGGGCTGCGGCAAGTCGACCTTCCTGCGGTCGTTGAACCGCATGAACGAGCTGATCCCCGGCTGCCGCATCGAGGGGGACGTCCGGCTGGACGGCGACGCCATTTACGGCCCGGGAATCGATCCGGTGGCCGTGCGGCGCCGCATCGGCATGGTGTTTCAGCGCTCGAACCCGTTCCCGAAGTCGATCCTCGAGAACGTCGCCTACGGGCTCCGCATCGGCGGCGTGAACGACGCCCGCGAGCTGGACGCGCGCGTCGAGCACGCGCTGTCGCAGGCGGCCCTCTGGGAAGAGGTCAAGGACCGGCTGAACGACAGCGCGCTGGGGCTGTCCGGCGGACAGCAGCAGCGCCTCTGCATCGCGCGCGCCCTGGCGGTCGAGCCCGAGATCCTGCTGATGGACGAGCCGGCCTCGGCGCTGGATCCCATCGCCACGGCCCACATCGAAGAGCTGATCAACGAGCTGTCGGAGAACTACACGGTCGTCATCGTCACGCACAACATGCAGCAGGCGGCGCGGGTCGCCGATTACACGGCGTTCTTCTATCTGGGGGAGCTGGTCGAATTCGACAGGACCGACGTCCTGTTCACGAAACCAAGCGACTCCCGGACCGAAGACTACATAACGGGGCGATTCGGATGATCCGCAGCAACAGTCCCTCACGCGAGCACACGAACCGCGAGTATGAGCTGGAGCTGCGTCGCCTGCGCGAGCAGCTGCTGCTGATGGGCGCCAAGGTCGAGGACATCATCAACGGCAGCATCCGCGCCCTCATCGACCGCGACAGCGAGCTGGCGGAACAGATGATCGCCGTCGACCGCAAGATCAACCAGCTCGAGATCGCCATCGACGAGCTGTGCATGCAGGTGCTGGCCCGCCGGCAGCCGGTCGCCTCCGATCTGCGCTTCCTGACGACGGCGCTGAAGCTGGTCACCGACCTCGAGCGGATCGGCGACCTGGGCGTCAACATCTGCGAGCGCGTGCTGGAGCTGAACGGCGAGCCGCCGCTGAAGCCGTACGTCGACCTGCCCAACATGACGCGCGAGGTTCAAGAGATGCTGCACGAGGCGCTGGACGCCTTCGTCGCCGCGGACGTGGAACGCGCACAGCGGGTGATCGCGCGCGACAAGAACGTCGACGCCTACTACACGCAGATCTTCCGCGAGCTCCTGACCTACATGATGGAAGACCCGCGCAACATCTTCCGCGCGACGCGCCTGCAGTCCATCGCCAAGTACCTCGAGCGCATCGGTGACCACGCCACGAACCTGGGCGAGCTGACCGTGTTCATGGTGAAGGGCAAGGACATCCGCCACGCCGGCAAGCTGGGCGACGGAACGACCTGAGCTAGGCTTCGGCGGTGGCTCTCGAGCCTGAACGACAGCGGGCGCTCTTCGAGGACGGTTACCTGATTGTGCGCGACGCCGTGCCGCGCGCGCGGGTCGACGCGGCGCTGAAGGCGATCAATCACTCCCTGGGCGAACAGGGGATCGACAAGAGCCAGATCTGGACGCTGCGCGCCCAGACGTTCTGCCCCGAGCTGACGGCCGCCGATCCGATCCTGGACCTCTACCGCGGGACGGCGCTGCAGGCGGTGGCCGAAGCAGCCATCGGGCCCGGGATGCTGCCGCCGCCGCCGACCGGCCAGATCGCGCTGCGATTTCCGCAGGAGCTCCCGCACCCGAAAGATCCCTACCCGCACATCGACGGCATGCCGGGGCCGCTGAACGGCGTCACGGCCGGCACGGTCTACCACTTCACCGCGCTGGGGGGCGTCTTCCTCAGCGACGTGAGCGAGCCGTTCCAGGGCAACTTCACCGTCTGGCCGGGGACGCACCGCGCGCTGGCGGCGCACTTCGCGGCCCACGGCACCGACGAGCTGCTGCAGGGATTTCCGCGCGTCGCGATGCCGGCGCCCCGCCAGCTGACCGCCCGCGCCGGCGACGCAATCCTGGCGCATTACCAGCTGGCCCACGGGGCCGCCCCGAACGTGGGACCGCACGTCCGTTACGCGGTCTTTTTCCGGCTGGCGCGCCAGGGGCATGATCCGTCGTCGACCGCGACCATGGTCGACATCTGGCGCGAGTGGAGCGGCCTCGACGCCGCGCGGGTGTGATAGCAAGGGAGGCGATGAACTCGAAGCGCCTCGTTCGACTGCTGGCCTGGGTCGTGACGGCCGGCTTGCTCGTGCTGCTGTTCCGCAAGATCCCGTTCCAGCAGGTCGTCGCCGCGACGCGCGGTGCCGCCCCCTGGACCGTTCCGGCGACCCTGCTCTGTACGGTGGCGGTCTACCTGGGTGACTCGTTCGCGATCTGGAAAACCTTCGGCTGGTTCCTGACGCGCCTGTCGTTCGCGGACGTGCTGCTGGTCCGGGGCGCGACCTACCTGCTGGCCGCCATCAACTACAACGTCGGCCAGGGCGCGATCATCTACTTCGTGCACCGGGTGGCGCGCGTGCCGATCATCCGCGGCGTCGCCACCGTCCTCTTCATCATGGGGATCAACGTGCTGGCGCTTCTGTTCCTGACGACCGCCGGGCTGGCTGCGGCGCCCAGCGTGCCTCACGCGGTCGTGGTGCTGGTGCTGGTCGCGTACGCGGGTCTGGCTGTCTACATCGCGGCGATCGCCTTGCGCCCGCGCTGGCTCGCGGCCCGCCCCGTGTTCGAGGTGCTGCTGAACGCCGGCCTCGGGGGGCACCTGCGCACCCTGCTGGTGCGGCTGCCGCACATTGCCGCGTTGATGACGCTGCAGATCGTCCTTTTGCACGGGTTCGGCGTGCAGGTCCCGCTGGTCGACGCTCTTGCGGCGCTGCCGCTGGTGTTCTTCGTCGCCGTGCTGCCAATCTCGGTCCAGGGGCTGGGCACCACGCAGGCGACGATGGTGTACTTCTTCGCGCGCTGGGCGCCTGGCGACCACGCCGCGCAGCAGGCGGCCGTGCTGGCGGCCAGTCTCGTGGGCCAGGCGGTGATGCTGGCGTTCCAGGCGGTGCTCGGGACTGCCTGCCTGCGCAGCCGCGTCGGGCGCGCGCTCAGCGCCTCGGCGCAGCCCGGCTGAATCAGTCGGTGCCCAGGCGGCGGTTCAGGGCGGCCAGCTCTTCGCCGATCGCGAAGTGGATCATCTCGACGACGGCCGCGTGCGTCCGTGCCACGGCCCACAGCTCTTCGGGCGGTTGCAGGACGGCGGCGGCCAGGCGGCGATCGGCGCGCGCGAGCTGTTCGAACGCGCCCAGCACGTCGCCCGAGGCGACCAGCGCCGCCCGGTAGCCGGTGTGCCCCAGGGCGCGCAGCCACCGGTCGCCGTCGAAGAGGCCGGCGTCGCGAAACGACAGCGCCGCCTGCTCGAAGGCCCGGCGCTGCCGGCGCGGCAACATGCGGGCGATCTTCTGCGACACATCGTTCAGCTGCTCCTCGGGCAAGATGCCGCGGCCGTAGCCGGGGTAGACGGTGCGGACACCGGCCGCCACGAGCAACCCCAGGTCCTTGCCCGGGATGCGGCCGATCGCATACGTCCCGGCGCGCAGGTGACCCAGCTGGCGACCGAGCTGTAGGTGGGCCTCCTGCCGCGGCAGCCCGCTGAACCCCGGCGGCAGCAGCAGCGACGGCGGCGGCCCGGCTTCGATCTCGACCTGGCTGGCGATCGCACGCGCCTGGTAGACCTCGTAGCCGTCCTCGACGCCCAGCAGCGTCGCCACGCGCCCGACCAGCGCGCGCACCGGGTCCTCGGACCGCGGCGGCAGCCGGTCCTGCTTGGTCACGCCCCAATCTTCCAGTGCCAGACCATAGAGGCGCGGCAGGACCTCGGACATCGCCGCCAGCAGCGCAGTTGCCGGGTGACGCGCATCCGGATGGCGCAGCACCGACTCGAACTCGGCGGCCGAAATGATCCCGCGGATCTCCGGTGCCCAGCGGGCCCGCCCTTCGCGGATGGCGCGCGCCTCGGCGGGATCGGCCAGCCCCAGCGCCGCCAGCGCAGCCGCGACACGCCCGGCGCGGCGGCGCTGCCCCGCCCGCTCGCAGAGGCGCCGCAGCGCCTGCAGCGACTCGACCCGCAGCGGCTCGAGCCGCAGCAGCGCCAGGTGCTCGGCGATCGCGTCGGTCAGCCGGTCGGCCCCCTCCAGCACGCGTGCCAGCTCGACCCGCGCCTCCACGTCGCCGTCGGAAGCCGCGACCACGACCCGCAGCTCGTCGATCGCGCGCGAGGGGGTGGCCAGCGGCCCGCTCCACAGGGATGCGAGGCGCATGCGCCGCGCGCGCGAGGTCGGCGCGACCTCCAGGTAATGGCCGAGCGCCGCCGCGAGGCGCGCTGGCTCGTCGAGGCGGCTCAGCATCTCGTCGAGGCGGTCCAGGGCCTGATCGTTGCCGGGATCCAGCGCCAGCGCCTGTTCGAACGCGGTCGCCGCGCCGTCGGGATCCTCGGCGGGGCCGGCCAGCAGCTCGCCCAGCGTCAGCAGGTGCCCGACCCGCGCCTCGGGCTCGGCCTCCAACCCGGCCAGCCGCCGCAGCACGATGGCCGCCTCCCCATAGTCGCGCCGGCGCGTGAGCCCCCGCGCCAACCCGTTGAGCGCGGCCAGGTCGTCGGGCTTGGCCAGAAGCGCGTTGCGGTAGGCCTCGATGGCCTGATCGGCGTCGGCCAGCGCGCGCTCGGCGATGTCGCCGATCCGGGCCCACGCCGCGCTGACCACGCCCGAATCGGCCGACGCGCCGATCGCGGCGCGGTAGGTCGCGACCGCTTCCGCCGATCGACCGATCTCGGCCTCGACGTCGGCCAGGCGCACCAACACCGCGACGGAGCCGGGGTCCAGCTTGACCGCCTCGGCCAGGACGGCGGCGGCCTCGACGGGATCGCGCGCGTGCAGCAGCTCCGCCAGCGCCAGCAGGCGGTCCCGGCGCTTCGGCAGCGTCCCCGCGGCGGCGCGGCGGCGCATCACCTGCGCAAGGCGCTCGTCGTCGCCGCGCGCGCGAAGAATGACCTGCAGCACCTCGAAGTCCGTCTCGGCCTCGGGCTCGATTGCCAGGACCTCTTCCAGACAGCGGGCCGCCATCGCGTCGTCCCGCACCTGGTTCGCGTAGAGCCGCGCCGCCTGGCGAAAGGCGTCCGCGGCGCGCGCCGGCGCCTTCGTCAGGCGGGCCAGCCGCGCGTAAAGCTCCGCCGCCGACCGCGCGTCGCCGTTCGCCTCGCGCAGCTGCGCCAGCGCCGCCAGCGCCGGCAGGAACGTCCCGTCCGCCTCCAGCGCGCGCGCCAGCTCCGCGTCGGCGCCGCCCAGGTCGCGCGCTTCGAGTCGCGCCCGCCCCAGGTCCCACAGCAGCACCGCCCGCATCAGAGGTTCGGCGGCGCCCTCGGCACGCCGGCGCCGCGCCAAGATCAGGCGCGCCGAATCGCCGGCGCGGGCCGCGGCGCGCGCGAACAGCGTGAGCGTCTCTTCCGTGCCGCGCGCCTCGACGACCCGATTCCACAGCGGCAGCGTCTCGGAGGCGGTCTGCCCCACCCGCTCGCGCGCGCGGGCGGCCGCCTGCCACAGGGCGGCGCGCGTGTCGTCGTCGTCGCTGCCGGCCGCCAGCTTCTCCAGCGCCGACGCCGCCTCGCGATCGCGCCGGAACCGAAACGCCAGCGCCAGCTCGGCGTCCAGCACGGCCGGATCGGCGGGCGCCGCCTCCAGCGCCCCCTGCAACACGTTCAGCGCCGCCTCGGGGTCCTGCAGGTGCCAGGCGAGATCCAGGCGCAGCCCCACCTCGGCAGCGGCGACCCCGCGCGGCTTGCGACCGCCGTCGCGCCCGGCGGCCCGCGACATCTCATCGGCGGTGGCGAGCCTTTTGAGGTGGCGCGCGCTCAGCTCGGCGCCTCGCCCCACGAGGCGCCACAATCGGTCCTCCGCGACGGCGGCGCGCGAGTCGGCGCCCGTGCCTACCGCCCGCTCGATCGCCGCCAGCGCCTCGCGCCGGCGCCCGAGCTGCCATTCCAGCACCTCCGCCTGCGCGCGGTACGCGGCCGCCTTGTCGACGGGATCCGACAGCGTCTGCCCCAGCGTGCCCAGCGCCGCGACCAGCTCGTCGGCGCGCCCCAGCCGCTGCAGCAGGCGGGCGTGCTCGGCGACCGCCTCGACGTTGGCCGGATCGAACGTCAACGCCCGGCTGGTCGCGGCCAGCGCGTCGTCCAACCGGCCGAGGCGCAGCGCGAACAGCCGCGCCGCCTCGACCTCGAAGCTGGAGGCGCTGGTGGGGTTCGGCTCGTTCGCGGCCTGCTGCGACAGGACGCCGGCCAGCGCCTCGAACCGACCACGCCGGTGGTGCGCGCGCGCCAGCCCCGCCAGTACGGGCCGTGACCCCGGCGACAGCGCCAGCGCCGCCTCGTAGGCGCGCACCGCCTCGTCGTCGGCCGCCGCCCGCTCTTCGAAGATGGTCCCCGCCCGAAAGCACCAGCCGAAGCGGGTGGCCTTGTCGAACCCCGGGATCTCCGTGCCCAGCCGCAGCGCCGCCTCGGCGGCGACCAGCGCGTCGCCCGCCTTCTCGGCGGCCCGCAGCAGTGCGCCCAGCGCGGCGCCCCGGCGGGTTCCCAGCTCGACCCACTCGCCGTAAAGGGCCAGCGCCTTGCCGGGATCCCCGAGCCGGTCTTCGTAGAGCGCGCCGAGACGTTCCAGCCGCACCGCCGCCTCGGCCCCGACGCTGGTCCCGCCGTCACCCAGCGCCGTCGGCGCGGCCGTCACCTCGACGACCTTCGCCATTTCGTCCCAGCGGCCCAGGGCCGGCAGCAGCCGTTCCAGCAGGTGCGCCGCGGGGGCGTAGCCCGCCACCGCCTCCAGCGCCCGTCGCGCCAGCGCCGCGGCCCGCGGCAGGTCGTGCCCCGCCGTCTCGGCAAGCTCGGCGGCCCGCATCGCCAGCGCCGCCCGCTCGGCGGGGTCGCCGCTGCGGTCGACGGCGCTCTCGGCCAGCGCGACCTGCGCGGCCGCGTCGCCCGTCCGCGAGGCGATGCGTTCCAGCGCCGCCAGCGCCACCAGATCGGCGGCGCGCGCCTCCAGCAAACGGCGATAGCGCCCGGCAGCGGCGTCGTCGTTGCCCTCGTGAAGCTCGGCGACGTGCGCGCCGAGCCCCTGTAGCGTCGCCGCCCAGTCCCGATCGCGCGTGAGCTCGGCTTGCCGGTCCAGCGCCAGTCGGGCCTTGCTCCATTGCCCCGTCGCGAGCGCCGCGGACGTCATCGCGAAAAGCGGCGCCGGATCGGCCGGATCCGCCGCGTGCGCGGCCTCGATGAGCTCGTCTGCCCGCGCGGGCGCCCCCAGCCGGTGTCGGGCCAGCGCCGCACCCAGCGACAACCAGCCCGCCCGCTCCGGGCCGGCGGTCGCCTCGGCCTCCAGCGCGACGATCCGGGCCAGCTCGGGATAGCGCCCCAGGCCCGCGGCCGCCCGCCTTGCGCCTGCCCGTGCCAGCGCCGCCGCGCCGAAGCTCGCCAGCTGCCGCAGCTCGCCTTTGCCCTCGGCCCGCTGCCGCAGCTCGCCTTTGCTGTCTTCCTCTTCCAGCGCCCGCAGCCAAAGTCCCAGCGCATCGGCGATCCGGGTCGGGTCGGCCTCGGCCAGCAACGCCAGCCGGCACAGCAGGCGGCCGCGCTCACCCGACGTCCGGGCGGCCGCCAGGCGGCGCTCCAGCACGGACTGCAGGAGCGCGCCGTCGGCGGACCCGCCGCCCCGCCCCAGCGCGCCGAGCGTGTTCTCTTCCAGGGCCAGCAGCGCCGCCGCGTGACCGGGCTGCTGGGCGAGGGCCTCCTCCAGCACCTCACGCGCCCGGGCCGGCGCATCCAGCGGGTGGCCCAGCAGGTACGCCTTCTCGACCGCCAGGTCGGCGCGCTCGACCGGGTCGGCGGCGGCCTTGCGTTCGAAGTCCAGCAGGTCCAGTGCCGACCAGAAGCTGCCCGTCTCGACGGCGTGCAACCGCAGCGCCCGCAGGACCGGACGGAAGGTCAGCTCGGGCGGCTCCTCCAGCGCGAGGCGCAGGTGGTCCATCGCCGCCGCCACGTCCCCGACCTCCTCTTCCAGGAGGGACGCGGCGGCGTAGCGCAACGCACCGGCGGGGGCCCCTTCGCGGGCGTCCGCCTCGTCGACCAGCGCCATGGCCTCGGCCTCCCATTGCGCGGGCGAGCGGGCGGTGCCCCGGCGGTGATCGTCCGCGACCATCGCCATGGGGACGCTTGGCTGGGTGACCTCGTCCGGGCGAGGGCGCGGCAACGGCGTGGGCGTCAGAGCCGACATGGCAACCGGACCGGCACTTTACACCCTTGTCGCGCCACAAGGCCGTTTCAGCAACGCCAGAAGCCAAGACGCCGCGGTTTCCTTCGGAAGCCGCCCGGCGGCAGGTTATGATGGGCGGCCTAGGCACCCGCGGGCATGGCCAAGATCATCGTCACGGGCAACGATCAACGCCGCGAATACGAGCTCGGCGCCGTCAACACGATCGGCCGTCACCCGGACAACACGCTTCAGATCCTGGACCGCATCGTCTCGAAAGAGCATGCCCAGGTCCTGCGGCAGCCGGACGGCACCTACCTTTTTCGGGACCTCGGAAGCCTCAACGGCTCGTTCCTGCGCGGCGATCGCGTGCACGAGCACATCTTCCGCGAAGGGGACGAGATCGTCCTCGGCTCGACCACGCTCACATACGAAGAGCGTTCGGCGCAGGACTCGCTGCTGCAGAAGGTGACGATCGCGCCGTCGGCGACGGAGGCGCTGATCCGCCAGAAGATCCAGACGCCGTCCACGACCCACGAATTCCTACCCGAACGCGAGATCTTCGACCTCGAGGTGCTGCGGCGCGACTACGAAAAGCTACGCCTCGCCCACGAGCTCGGGCGGTCCATTGGCCTGGAAGTGAACCTCGAGCTCCTGCTCGAGCAGATCATCATGAAGGCTTTCGAGCTGATCCCGGCCGACCGCGGCGTCATCCTGCTGATGGAAGACGGCGTCCCGCGCCCGAAGATCGCCAAGACCCGCGACGGCAAGAACGAGCAGATCGTGCTGTCGAAGTCGATCCTGGCCGAGGTCGTCAGCAACAAGGCCTCCGTCCTGTCGTCGGACGCCACGATGGACAGCCGCTTTTCGGCCGCCCACTCCGTCATCATGCAGGGGATCCGGTCGACGATGACCGTGCCCCTTTTGCATCACGACGAGCTCCTGGGGATCATGCACCTGGACTCGATGATCGCGACCAACGCCTTCACCGAGAAGGACCTGCAGATCTTCGGCGGCATCGCCAGCCAGGCCGCCATCGCGATCCACAACTCGCAGCTGGCGCGAAAGATCGAGCACGAGGCCAAGACGCGCGCGCAATTCCAGCGGCTGTTGTCGCCCAACCTGGTCGATCAGGTGGTGCAGGGCAAGCTGCAGCTGGAAAAGGGCGGCGCGCTGTCCGAGGTGACGCTGCTGTTCTCGGACATCCGCGGATTCACGTCGATGAGCGAATCGCGCGAGCCGCAAGAGATCGTCCGCATGCTCAACGAGTACTTCGAGCTGATGGTGGACGTGATCTTCAAGTACGAGGGGACGCTGGACAAGTTCGTCGGCGACGAGGTCATCGCGCTCTTCGGTGCGCCCGTCCCCATGCAGAACGCCGAGGTCAAGGCGGTCCAGTGCGCGCTGGACATGCAGCGCGTGCTGGCCGAGTTCAATCGCACGCGCGCCGCCGAGGGGCAGAACGAGATCCACGTCGGCATCGGCATCAACACCGGCATGGTCGTGACCGGCGCGATCGGGAGCTCGCGCGCGCTGCAATACACGGCGATCGGCGACGCGGTCAACACGGCGTCGCGCCTGTGCAGCGTCGCGCAGGCGGGCCAGGTGATCTTGTCGGAGGCCACCTATCGCAAGGTGCAGGGTGAGGTCGCAGCCGCGCCGCTCCCGGCGGTCCGCGTGAAGGGCAAGACAGACGCCCTGCGCGTCTACAACGCCGTCGGGATGCGCCGCCCCGAAGGCCGCGGCGAAGAAACCCGCCCCGGCTCCCGATAGGTCGCCGTCAGTCGGCTGAGGTCGCCGACTCCTCGTCCAAGGCCCGTGCCACGGCGTCCGCGAGCGCCCGGCGCCGATCGGCCAGACGGCGTGCGGTGTTGAAATGAAAGGCGCGCATCGAGAGCGCCCGCCAGGCCGCGCGACCGTCGCGCAGCAGCTCTTCGAATCGCAGCGCGACGTAGCCGCTGCTGACGGCGGCGCCGAACGCCGGCAGTGCCCAGGCGGGGCCGCGCCACCACCCGACGGCAGCGGCCTCGGCTGACCAGGCGACGAACAGAAACAGCGACCCGGCCAGCAACTTGACGGTGCTCAACAGGTCCTCGTCCTTGGTAACCCGCCGGGCCACCACACCCGACAGGCGGTAGGGGACCCAGCTCAGTAAGGCGCCAAGCAGCGCCACGGGGGCGGCCAGCGCCAGGCGCCCCACTGCTGCCAGCATCGCGCCGGCGCGGGGGGCGCCCATCTCCAATGCCCACGGGTCGCGGACCCCCAATCGGCGCAACGTCTGCCAGTAGCCGCGCACTTCGGCGACCACCGCTTCGACCCGCGCCGGATTGCGGCCGCGAAGCCGTTCGTACGCCGCGGCCAGCTCACGCGCGCGACGGTGGCGGGACGCGGCGTCGTCGGGCGCGGCGCTGGTCCAGCGCGCCACCCGCGCGATGCCGGCCAACAGGTCGCGAGATTCGGCCTGCAGGACGATCGCGTCCAGGCGCGCCGCGATGTCGGCCGTCAGCGACGCAACGGCGCCCCGCTCGTCACGACGGTACTCGGCCAGCAGCGGCGCGACGGCCAGCGGCTCACCGACGACCAGCAGCACCGATGACCGGAACGTCGTCTTGCGATCGTAGGCCAGCCCGACCGGCACGATCGTGACGCCCAGCGCGCCGTCGTGCTCGGCCTCGGCGGACAGCGCAATCCGCGCGGCGCCGGTCTTCAGCGGCCGCAGCTGCGGATCCGAGTGCGAAGTGCCTTCGGGAAACAGCGCCAGCGCGCCGCCGCGCGACAGCTCACTGCGGCAGCGTGCGAAGCTCTCCTCGTTGCGGCCCACGTCCGCCCGGCTCGACTCCTGCGGGCGGTAGACGGGGATGCTGCCGAACGCGTTCATCGCCAGCCGCCCCAGCGGGTTGCCGAACAGCGAGCTCTTGGCCAGAAAGCGCGACGGCCGTCCGGTCGCGACCCGCAGGACCAGCGGGTCCAGCAGCCCGTTCGGGTGATTGAGGACGAAGATCACCGGCTTTCCCGCCGGGATCCGCTCGGTGCCGTCGATGGTCCGACGCGGGTAATAGAGCCGCACCAGCCCCTCGGCCAGGACGCGCACGACGCCACCGAGGAGACCAGCCACCGCCGGAACTATACGCGGCGGTCACCGCGCTCGCGAGACCGCTCGCGCCCCGGCGCGGCGAAGTAAGATGCGCGGATGCGGGGTCAGGCCATGGCGCGCGGGATCGTCTCGGCGATCATCCTGCTGGCCGCGGCGGGGTCGACACGCGCCAGTGAGCTGACGGTGCGCGCGCCCGACGGCTGCGTCGACGCCGAGAGCCTGAAACAAGAGGTCGCCGACCTGGTGGGACGCCCGCTGGCCGAGATTCCGGACGTCGATTTCGAGCTGGCCATCGCGCCCCGCCCACCCGCCGGCTGGCACCTGAAACTGCTCGCCCACCAGCGACCGGCCAGCGCCGCCGACGCGTCGCCGCGCGTGCGTGAGCTGGACGCGAGGAGCTGCCCCGAGCTGGCTGAAGCCGCCGCCGTCGCGATCGCGGTGTCCATTCGTGCATTCGCGGACGCAGCCGTCGCGTCACGGCGGGAGGCGGGCACCTCCGTCGCGCCACCTTCGCCCGCCCCCACGCTGATTGTGAACGCGCAGCAGCCGGCTGCCGTTCAGCCGTCGGGGGCCTGGCAATCGGCGGTCCACGCGGCCTTGGGTGGCGACATCGGCGAGCTTCCCGGCGCGGGCCTGGGCGTCTTCGCGGGTGCGGCTCTGAGTCGGCGCTGGGCGCGCCTGGACGGCACCATCGGTTGGCTGCCGTCACGCGAGACGGCCCCCCCACTCGCCGGTCGGTTCCAGCTGGCGTTTGGCGCCGTGGATGCGTGTTTCGCGCCTACCTGGCGCAACCGGGCGCTGCGGGCCTGCGGCGGCGCGGAGCTGGGCGCGTACTGGGCCGCGGGCGTGGCCGTCCGCCGTCCGGGTTCCGCGACAACACTCTGGCGGGCTGGACGCGCCTCAGTCGGCGCCCTGATCGGCCTCGGTGGCGCGCTCAGCCTTTGTCTGGAAGCGACGGCCGTTTTTCCATTTTCGCGCCCCCAGTTCGTGCTGGACGGGGCGAGCCCCGTGTATCAGTCGGCGCGCGTGGCCGGACGCCTGGCCATCGGCCTGGAGATCGGTCTCTGAACAGAACCGGTGGGCGTCGGACACCAACCACTCGGATACGTTCGCTTGAAACTGGTTCGCCCCCACTCCGTCGAATCACCGCCCGTGGCGCGCGACGCGACGCCGCCCAGCTTCGACCAGCTCTACGACGAGCAGTTCCCGTTCGTCTGGCGCTGCTTGCGGGGCCTGGGCGTTCCGGCTGAGGCGATGGACGACGCGGCCCAGGACGTGTTCGTGGCGGTGCACCGACAGCTGCCCGGGTTCCGCGCCGAATCGCAGCTGCGGACCTGGATCTACGGCATCACGCGCCACATCGCGGCGAACCACCGGCGGCGGGACCGCCGTAAGGCCGCCCCGCTGGCCCCGCTCGACGGCGTGGATGCACCCGACCAGGGGCCGGACCCGCTCGAGCGCGCGCAGGACGTCCAGGCGGCGTCTTTCGTGGAACGGTTTCTCGCCCGTCTGGATACCAAGAAACGAGAGGTCTTCCTTTTGGCGTTCGTCGAACAAATGACCGTCCCCGAAGTGGCGGCCACGCTGTCGATCCCCCTCAACACGGCGTATACGCGCCTGCGCCGGGCCAGAGCCGATTTTCAGCGCGCGCTGGAGCGCCGTGACCATGTCGGCCGCTGACGATCCCGCCACGAAAGAACTGCTGGAGCAGGTGCGGCGCGCCTGGTCGCCCGGCCCTGCGGCCGCCGCCCGGGTCCGCCGGGGGGTCGAAGGCGCGCTGGCTGCTCCCGCGCCCGCCATGCCTGCCGTGCCACGCGCCGGCACATCGATCTGGGCGCGCCGGATCCTGCTGGCCGGCGCGTTTACCGGAGCCGGTGCAGGCGTCGGCTACTGGGCAGGCCGTCAAGCGGAGCGGCGCGAGGCCGCGACCGCGGCGATCGTCGCGCCGGTGACCGTCGGTCCGGCCGCGCCTTCGGCGACGGTGCCCGCGCCGCCGGCGCTTGGACCGCCCGAAGCGGAAGCGGCCGCGGCAATGCCCAACCATCGCCGCCCGGACGGCACGCGCCGTCGTCCCGCCGAGCCGCCGACAGGCACACCCGCCGCGTCGCTGGCCGAGGAGGTACGCGCGCTCCGCAACATCGAGCGCGCATTGCGCGACGGCAATCCAGGATTGGCGACCGCGTTCCTCGACCAGCTGGATCGGGCTGTCCCGAACGGACAGATGCGGGAAGAGCGCGTCGCCTTGCGGGCGATCGCGCGTTGCGCGCGCGGGTCACAACCGTTCGGCGTCAACTTGGCCCAGGACTTCGCCGCCGCTTATCCCGCCAGCGCGTATCGCACGCGCGTCGAACAAGCGTGCGGCGGAACGGATTCGCCTGGTACCGGCGACTGAGCAAGCAGGAGGCACACGCATATGATCGACACGAAACGGACCGTCCCCCTTCTGCTGCTCGGGCTGCTCGCGGCGCCGGTTGGTTGTTCCGGCGGCGGCGACGTCAACATCGGCAACACCCAGACGCTGGGCGGCCAGCTCTCCGACTATGCCGCGACCTGGGACGGCTACACGCAACTGTCGACCTTCAGCGACGGCTCGGATCGCGTGCGCCTCACGATCGACGCCAGCGGCCACGGAACGCTGCAGGTGGGCGACAGCCCGCCGCTACCCGTGGCGACCGATGCTCACCGCGGCTATCCGGCCGGTGCCGGCGATATGTTCAACATCGGAGGGATCGATCCGCCGTTCCCGGGGTTCGCGTATCCGCTCCACGCGACCCGGGTCCAGGCTCGCCGGATCCAGCTGGGGATCGACTTCAACGACGTCTACACGACCTGGTGCGGGATCCAGACGCCCGTGTCGACTGGAACCGACGCTGACACCGGAGCGGATACCTTCGGCTGCGCCCCGCCGTTCAAGATGATCGACCATCCCGCAGCGGGCGCCGCCTGCACGGTTACGAAGCTGGACGACACGACCCAGGTGTCGGACTGTGGCTGGCTCTCGCTCTGCTCGTTCCCGGGAACGACCTGTGCGTGCACGGCCACGGCCTGCACCGCCGCCCTGGTCCCCGGCGGGAGTGCCGTCGCGCAGTACCCGCTCCAGTTCGACGGCGAGCTGGACGCCGAGGGTTCGATGTTGACGGGGACGCTGGGCGCGCGCGGCACTGGCCTGACCGTCATTCTCGAGAGACAGAACTGACCGTCTAGGCGCCGGCCGGTCCCCTGCTCAGCTCTGTGGGCGCGTCGAGATCAACCGGCGCACCCACAGATCCGTCAGCTTTTCCTGCACGGTGTTCTGGCGGAGGCGATCCGCCAGGTGTTTCCAGTCGACGCTGTCTTGCGGCTGGTCCTGGTTCGCGCAGGAGAAGACCATCGTCTCTTTCCCGGTGACCGGGTCGACGTGGCGCTGCAGGCACTGCGCGCAGATCTCTTTCATCATGCACTGCATGGGCGAGTTGATGGACGCGATGGCCACGTGCCCCTTGCGGAAGTACTGGGCCAGCGCGCCGTGGCGGGCCTGCTTGACCGCCGCCATCATGCGGTCGCTGCCGATCGCGATGACGCGGTCGCAGGTGGGCAGCGGAACCAACTGCTCCCCCAGCTCGCCGCGGGCGTACGCCCCCATGGCCTGAACGATGTTGCCGACGAACGCCCGGTCCTGGGGACGCCGCGGCGTGAACGGCTCGCCCGCGTCGATGCTCCAGATGATCTGGTCGGCCGCCGCCTCGATGTCGTCGACCTTGTAGATGTCCTCACGCCGCCGGTAGCCGGCAAAGTACAGAACCTTGCTGCCCTGGGCGCGCATCGCGCGGCCGATCGAGAACAGCACGGCGTTGCCCAGGCCGCCGCCGGCCAGCAGCACCGACTCGCCGGCGGGCGTCTCGGTCGGGGTCCCCGTCGGGCCCATCACGACGACCGGCTCACCCGGCTTGAGGCTGGTCACCAGGCGCGAGCTGCCGCCCATCTCGAGGACGATCAGCGACAACAGCCCGGCCGGCTTGTCGACCCACGCGCCCGTCAGCGCCAGCCCTTCCATCACGAGGCGCGGCCCTTTGACGCCAACCTGCGGCGCAAGCGCCTCGAAGTTCTGGAGCCGGAAGAACTGCCCCGGCTCGAAGTGGCGCGCGGCCGCGGGGGCGCGTACGACGACCTCGACGATCGTCGGGGTCAGCCGATCGACGCGCACGACGTGGGCACGCCAGTCGTCGTCCAGCCGTGCGGCAAACGCCCGCCAGGCCGCGTCGCGTGCGGGCTGCTCTGCGGGAGTCAGCGCAGCGATCTCCTTGCCGAACAGCGCCTCGACGTGCGGCGCGCCGTCCTTCGCGGACGCCATCGCGCGCACGACCGACCCCGCGTAGATGGGGTGGTTGTCGCCGTAGTAGCTGACCGTGCGCCCGTCGCGGATGTAGCTCGTGAAAAAGCCGATCTCGCCCCGCGCAACCGGCTCCAGCGCGATCGTTCCGTCGTCGCGCTGGAACGCGCGGTGGCTCTTGAACGCCTTGGCCTTGGTGTCGATCTCGAACGACCCGGGCCGCTCGCGCTCGTACGTGACGTTGGGTGAGGTGCCGGCCGCGACGAACAGGCTGTGCGCCGGCAGCTTCACCTTCTCGCCGGTGGCGCGCAGCTCGCCTTCGACCATGTCCAGCCGTTCGAATTCGACGGCGCTCAGCGCGCCGTGCTCGTCCGGGATGCAGGCCACGGGCGACAGCCGCTCGATGAAGCGGACGCCTTCCTCGAAGAACTTGGTGATCTCTTCGTGATTCAGCCGGTAGGCCGGGCTGTCGGACATGGCTCGCCGGTAAACCAGCGACACGCCCCCCCACTTCGCGACCAGCGGCGCGAAATCGGGCTTCTCGCCGGCCGCCGCGGCCCGTGCTCGCTCGGCCCGAACGGCGCGACCGTGCTCCAGGAACTCGCGCGCGATCTCGGTCTCCTCGAGATCGTACAGCTTGGCGAGATCGCCTTCGCCGGCGCCCGCGCCGCCC
Source organism: Polyangia bacterium (assembly GCA_045802645.1). Classification (GTDB taxonomy): domain Bacteria; phylum Myxococcota_A; class Polyangia; order Fen-1088; family Fen-1088; genus JADGRB01. The sequence continues at coordinate 2,752 of JBJMQQ010000036.1, read as the reverse complement.
CCCAGCGCCTCCCAGCGCTCGAGGAACTTCTCGACCTGGACCGGGTAATACGCCGCGACCTCGGTCGTCGTGTCGATGCCGGTCAGACCGCCACCGACGACGATCGCCGGCAGCCGCACCTGCAGGCTGGCCAGCGAGTCCTTCTTGAACGCGCCCGAAAGCTGCAGCGCCATCAGGAAGTCCGACGCCTTCCGGACGCCGCGAATCAGGTTGTTCTTGACGTCGATGATCGTCGGCTTGCCGGCACCGGCCGCGATGCCGACGTGGTCGAACCCCATCGCGAACGCCTCTTCCGCGTTCAGCGTGCCGCCGAAGCGAACCCCGCCGTACACGCGGAACGTCGGCCGGCGCGCCAGGTTCAGATAAAGCGCGGTCAGGAAGCTCTTGTCCCAGCGCACCGTGATGCCGTACTCGGCGACGCCGCCGAACCCGGACGGCGGCCGCTGGTCCAGCGGCGTGGCCAGCTCTTGCCAGTTCTCGACGGCGCGCGGCGGCCAGGCGTCAGCGCCCAGCAGCGCGGCGGGCAGCGGCTCGATCTTCAGGCCGTCGACGCCGACGACGCCGAAGCCGGCGTTCAGCAGGTGCTGCGACAGCGTCGACCCGGCGGGCCCCAGCCCGACCACCAGCACGTTCTTGCCGATGTAGTCGCGCGCGAACGGCCGGGCGCGGTTCAGCGGGTTCCAGCGCGTGAGCAGCGAATAAATCTCGTAGCCCCACCGCATGTTCAGCACGTCGGTGAGCACGCCGGTTTCGGCCTGCGGGATGTTGACCGGCTCCTGCTTCTGGAAGATGCAGGCCTTCATGCAGTCGTTGCAGATCCGGTGGCCGGTGCCCGGCACCATCGGATTGTCGACGCAAATCATCGCCAGCGCGGCGATGGAGTCCCCGTCCTTGCGCAGGACGTGCATCTCGCCGATCTTCTCGTTCAGCGGGCAACCGCGCAAGGCGACGCCCAGCGGGTTGGTCTTCACCGCGCCGCTCTTGTCGTGCATCCCCTTCGAGCAGGAGTCCTTCTCCCGCTCGTGGCAGTACATGCAGTAGTCGGCCTCGGCCGCGACCTCGCGCCGGGTCATGCGCGCGTCGGTCAGCCCGAACCCGTCACGCCGGCGACGGTGGTGCTCGTGCCCCTCGGTCAGGTTGACCAGCTCGGGGTCGGGTCGCCGCAGCGGCACCAGGTCCTCGAAGTCGATCGTGTGCGGGTGCCGGAAGGCGACCCATTCGGCCACCGCCGGCTTCGCCTCGGGCGCGAAGCGGTGAACGGCCGCCCAGCGCTCGAGCAGATCCAGCTCCGGCAGGACGGCGCCGGCCTTCTCCTGCGCCAGCAGCGCGTCCAGCACGTGCGCCAGCGTGAGCTCTTCGTCGCCGGGGACGTTCAGGTCGGGGAAGGTGGCGGTCAGCTCGCGCACCGCGGCCCGCAGCTCGGCGGGATCGCCCTCCGGGAGCTTCTCGGCCGGGTACTTCTTGCTCGCGCGCCGCCCGATGAACGTCTTCAGCCGAAAGATGGACGCTTCACGCGCGGCCGTGTCGAGTTGCCCCTGACGCGAAGGCTCGACCTGGAAAAGGCGCGCCACCAGTGCCGCCAGCGGTCGCGCGACCTCGATCAGCAGCGCGGACTCCTGCGGCGGCGTGACCTGCGCGCCGCCCCGGTAGGCCTCGAACCGCGCGGACAAGGCCGCGTCGGCCGCCGCGAGCTGGGCGCGGAACAGCGCATCCAGCTCCTGCAGCCGCGCGGGCTCGTACAGATCGCCGTAACGGAAGCCTTCAATCCCCAGCGCGAAATCCCGCGCCGGGTCGCGGGGCGCGCTTCCAGCGCCACTCGCGAACGCAAAACCGTTGTGCTTCAGGGGTTAGACTCTTACGTTGCAGAACTCTTGATAGTCAATCAGCTCGATGTCTTCGGGCTTCTTGCCGGTGCCGCACACCGGGCAGGTCGGGTCGTGCGGCCGCTTGAACTCGCGGAACTTCAGCGACAGGGCGTCGAACTGAAGCTGTCGACCCGACAGCGTCTTGCCCACGCCCAGCAGGACCTTGATCGCCTCGACCGCCTGCAGCGAGCCGATGACGCCGCACAGGACGCCCAGCACGCCTGCCTCCTGGCACGACGGCGCCATGTCGGGCGGCGGCGGCTCGGGATAAAAGCACCGGTAGCACGGGCCGTTGAACGGCAGGAACGTCGTCACCGTGCCGTCGAACCGATAGATGCTGCCGTCGATGACCGGCTTCATCAGCTTCAGGGCCGCGTCGTTGATCAGATACCGCGTCGGGAAGTTGTCCGCCCCGTCGACGATGACGTCGTAGTCCTTGATGATGTCGAGGACGTTCTCCGATGACAGCCGCGTCTGGTGCGCGATGACCTTCACGTCGGGGTTCAGCTTGGCGATCGCCGCCGCTGCCGAGTCGACCTTCGGCATGCCGACCCGATCGGTCGCGTGCAGGATCTGGCGCTGCAGGTTGGACGCGTCGACCACGTCGTCGTCGACGAACCCGACGGTGCCTACGCCGGCTGCCGCCAGGTACAACCCCGCCGGCGAGCCCAGCCCGCCCGCGCCCAGGCACAGCACCTTGGACTTGAGCAGCTTGACCTGACCGGCCTCGCCCACCTCGGGCAACATCGTGTGCCGGGCGTAGCGCAGCGACTGCTCCTGCGTCATGACGTAGGGCCGGTCGAAGTCGAGGCCGGCGCGCTTCCACGCTGTGAACCCGCCCGCGAGCGAGCGCACGTTCGTGTAGCCCAGCTCGCCGAGCGCGCGCG
>JBJMQQ010000035.1:0-42772 GCA_045802645.1 Polyangia bacterium | reverse complement strand
GATGGCGTACTCCAGCGCGGCGCGGATCAGCCGCTCGGAACCCTCGCGCGAGACCGGCTTGATGCCGATGCCGGACGTCTCGGGGAAGCGGATCTTCTTCACGCCCATCTCGTTCTGCAGGAACGCGATGACCTTCTTGGCCTCCGGCGACTCGCCCTGCCATTCGATGCCGGCGTAGATGTCTTCCGTGTTCTCGCGGAAGATCACCATGTTGACCTTCTCGGGCGCCTTGACCGGCGAGGGGACTCCCTTGAAGTAACGCACGGGGCGCAGGCAGACGTAGAGGTCCAGCATCTGGCGGATCGCGACGTTCAGCGAACGGATGCCGCCGCCCACCGGCGTCGTCAGCGGTCCCTTGATCCCGACGTAGTAGGTCTTGAAGGCCTCCAGCGTCTCGTCCGGCAGCCAGCTGTCGAAGAGCTGCTTGGACTTCTCGCCGGCGTAGACCTCGGCCCAGGCGATCTTCTTCTTGCCGCCGAACTCTTTTTCGACCGCGGCGTCGAGGACGCGCACGCTGGCGCGCCAGATGTCCGGGCCCGTCCCGTCGCCTTCGATGAAGGGAATGATCGGGTGATCGGGCACTTCCAGGCGGCCGTCGGACTTGACGGCAATGGGATCTGAACCGGCGGGGATGACGAGCTTCGGGCTTGGCATGACGGCTGCTGATTAGCTCCGACCGGGGGCCGTCAACGCAAGAGAAAAATCAAGAATATCGCTGCCCAGACAGGCGCGAGCAAACGCGCGATCAGGCGGCGGAGAGGACGCCGAGCAGCGGGGCGTCCGGGCTCTCCGGATTCACCCGCAGGTCGCGCGACTGAGGGTCGACGATCAGGTCCAGCTCCTCCAGCGGAATCTGGCCGACGACGGGCGTGCTGCCGGCGTCGGCGACCAGCGCGTTCGTGACCGTCTCGCGCCCGAGGATCGTCATGCGGATGCTGCTGACCCAGGCCAGCTCGCGAATGCGCCCGTCGGCGTAGCGCACTTTGCGATAGCCGTCCGGGAACAGTCCCAGCTTGCCGACGACGTCAGCCGGGAGGACCAGCATCGTCGCGGCGGGATCGGCGACAGCTTGCACCTCCACGGCGCGCACCTCGTGCGGCCGCAGGTGACCCCGCTTCACGTCTTCCTCGTCGTGGTTGTTCGCGAGCTGGATCGAGTGCATGAAGCCTCCGTGCCGAGTGTTCGGCAGAGATGCGACGCTCGTTGCCCGCGATCACAGTATCACTGGCGTCGGAGATCGATCACCGAATCTTGGTGCCAGGCGCGACTTCTTTATCGAGCGCGGATAATCCAAGAACCTCGTCGTCGCCGGCGGCCAGGATCATCCCCTGCGAGACGACGCCGCGGATCTTTCGCGGTGCGAGGTTGGCGAAGTAGATCACCGTTCGTCCGACGATCGTCTCCGGTGTGTACGCGGGTGCGATGCCCGACACGACCGTGCGTGGCTCAGCCGTGCCGATGTCCAGCGTCAGCTTCAGCAGCTTGTCGGCCTTCGGCACGCGCTCGGCGCTCAGCACCTTGGCGGCGCGCAGATCGATCTTCACGAAGTCGTCGATCGCGACCTCGCGGGGCGGGGCGACCTCGGCGGGCGGCGCTGCGACGACGGGGCCTGCCTTTGCGGCAGCAGGCGCCGGCGCGGCGACGGCCGCCTCGGCGGGCACCCACTTCGCGATCAGCGCCGCCTGACGATCGGGTTCGATGCGCGGGAACACCGGCGTCGGTTCGGTGATCGTGCCGCCTGGCCAGCCCCACACCGTCGGCCAGGTCCCTTCATCCTGCGGCCGTCCGAGCTGCCGGAGGATTTCGCGCGCGGCGGACGGCGTCGCCGGCGCGACCAGCAGCGCCGCCCAGCGCAGCGCCTCGCAGCAGCCGGCCAGAACGTCGGTCAGCCGGTCGGTCTGCCCGTTCTTGTGCAGCACCCACGGCTTCTCTTCGTCGATCTTCTGGTTGTGCGCGCGAATCAATCGCCACGTCGCCTCGAGAGCGCCCGAGGGATTGAAGCTGTCCCAGCTCGTTTGCGCTTGGTGCAGGAGCTCGTGCGCGGCCGGATTTTCCGACGCGCGCGCGGGCAGCGTGTCGCCGAGATACTTGTGCACCATCGACAGCGTCCGGTTCAGCAGGTTGCCGAGGTCGTTGCCGAGGTCGGACTGGTAGCGCTGAAAGAGCGCCTCGTACGTGAAGTCGCCGTCGCCGCCGAACGTGTACTCGCGCAGCACGAAGTAGCGGAGCGGATCGACGCCCATCTCCGACGCGATCGCCAGCGGGTCGACGCGCGTGGCCGGCATCGACTTCGAGATCTTCTGGCCTTTGACGGTCAGGTAGCCGTGGCAAAAGACCTGCTTCGGCAGCGGCAGGCCGGCGCTCATCAAAAGGGCCGGCTCGACGACGGCATGAAAGCGCAGGATGTCCTTGGCGATCAGGTGGTGCGCCTCCGGCCAGAACGCGCCTTTGCCCTGGCCGGACGCGGCGGCCTCGGGACCGCCCAGCGCGGTCAGGTAGTTCGTGAGCGCGTCGATCCAGACGTAGACGGTCTGGCTGGGATCGCCGGGGACCGGGATGCCCCACTTGATGGCCCGCGAGATCGACAGGTCGCGCAACCCGCCGCGCACGAACGACCGCACCTCGTTCAGGCGCGACTCCGGGCGGACCGGGTTCGTCTCGTACCAGGCCAGCAACTTGTCGGCGTACGCGGACAGCCGGAAGAAGTAGTTCGTCTCCTTCACGTTCTCGACGGGCGTGAGGTGGATCTTGCAGAGCTTGCGATCGCCGTCGACGATGACGTCGTCCTCGCTCTTGCCCTCCTCGCACCCGACGCAGTACATGCCGTCGTACTCCGCCTGGAAGATGTCCTTTTGCAGACGTGCCCACATCTGCGCGACCGCGACTTTGTGGCGCGACTGGGTCGTGCGGATGAAGTCGTCGTTGGTGATCCCGATCTGCTTCCAGGTTTCTTCGAAGCGTGTCGCGATGCTGTCGCAGTAGGACTGCGGATCGGTGCCCCGCTCGCGCGCGATCCGCTCGATCTTCTGCCCGTGCTCGTCGAGCCCGGTCAGGAAGAACACGTTGTCCTTGCCGTGCCGCGCCCGCTGGTAGCGGGCCAGCGCGTCGGCGACGACGGTCGTGTAGAAGGTGCCCAGGTGGGGCAGGGCGTTGACGTAATAGATGGGGGTCGTGATGTAGAAGCGGGACATGGTCAGCGGCTCTGGGGTGGGGGTGAGGATGGCGGCGGCGGCGCGGGTTGCAGCTCGTCGGCGGTGAACGTCTTGGGCGGCTGCCCGTCGAAGTAGACGCGCACGCGCCCGCGCAGCACGTCCAGATCGCCGACGCGGCCGATGCCGTCCGGCGTCCCGACGCGCTTGCCCAGCTTGGGTAGCGCCGCGGCCGCCTCGACGTAGGTGGCGTCCTCGTACACCAGGCAGCACTTGAGCCGACCGCACTGGCCCGAGACGCGGGCGGGGCTCATGGCCAGGTTCTGGTGCTTGGCCATCTTGATCGAGACCGGTGCGAACCGTGGCAAGAACGTCGAGCAGCAGAGCTCGCGGCCGCAGGACCCAATGCCGCCGACCATCTTGGCCTCGTCGCGGACGCCCACCTGCCGCAGCTCGATGCGGCTGTGATAGCGAGCCGCGAGGTCGCGCACCAGGTCGCGGAAATCGATGCGCGTCTCGGAGGCGAAGTAGAAGATCGCCTTGCCGCGCCCCATCTCGACGCGGAAGACCTTGATGGGGAGACCCTGCGCCGCCGCCCGTTCGCGCGCGAAGGCCCGCGCTTCGGCCGCGCGCTCGGCTGCGGCGCGAACGCGCTCGAGATCGCGTGGCTCGACGTGCCGGACGACGCGGGGCCGGGCTTCGCCGGCTGGGCGGTGCGCGTACGGGACGGCGACGACGCCGATCTCGGTGTCGCGTCCCTCGTCCCGGCCCGTCGTCGAGAAGCTGATCACCACCTGGTCGCCGGCCCGCACGGTCAGACCGCCCAGGTCGCAGGCCAGCAGCCGCCCCCGCGGATCGAGCTTCACGCCGGCCACGGCAACGGCCGAGACGGACGCCGCGTTTGCGCCGTCGCCGTCGTTCACGCGCGCGCCGTCGTTCACGCGCGCGCCTCTTGCCGCTTGAGCGCGATCAGCAACCGCTCGAGGGCCAGCGTGGGGTTGGCGTTCACCTGCAGAGCGAGGGCGACGTCCACGACCGCCGCCAGCGAGCGGCCGATTCGGGGTAGCCCCAGGGCGGCCAGCCCCTCGGGATTGCCGGCGCGGGTCAGCGTCGCCAGCTCCGGCGCGCCGGCGGCGACGGCCATCGCGTCCCTGTAAAGACCGCCAACCAGCGACACCAGGCGGGGGAGGTCGGCCTTGGATTCCTTCTCGCTGGTCAGGGCCGCCGCGGCGTCGAAGATCGGGCTCGCCCCCGGCGTTGCGATCGCCGTGCGTAGCTGCGCCAGCGCTTCTTCCAGGCCGCTGGCCGCGCCTTCGTCGCCCGCTGCCGCGGCGTCCAGCAGACGGGCTGCCGAGCCGTCGGCCAGCGCGGCGGCGATCTCGGCGCGCGCCGCCGGGACCCCGCGCGCCTCGGCGATCGCCAGCAGCGCAGCGGTTCCCAGCGGGCGAAAGCGGATCCGCTGGGCGCGCGAGCGGATGGTGGGCAGGAGGCGCTCGGCCGCGGTCGTGCACAGGATGAGGTGGTTGCCGGGCAGCGGCTCTTCCAGCGTCTTGAGCAAGCCGTTGGCCGCATTCGGGTTCATGGCGTCCGCGTCGTCGACGATGATCAGGCGGACCGCCGCTTCGTGCGGGCGCGTGCGGGCCAGCGCGACCATGGCCTTGATGTCTTCCACGACAATCTGACCGCCCGGGCCGGATGGGCCGAAGCTAGGGACGTCCGGGTGAATGTCGGCGTCGATGCGCCGGCAGACGTCGCACGTGCCGCACCCCTGTCCGGGGCTGACCGGGCAGTTCAGGGCCAATGCCAGGCCGTGGGCCGCGCCGCGCTTGCCGACCCCGGCCGGCCCCTCGAACACGTAGGCGTGCGCGACGCGGCCGGTCCGGACTGCACGGTCCAGCGCCGCCCGCGCCAGGTCTTGTCCGATGAGATCGGCGAGCCGCACCGCGAAACCCTAACATACGCGCGGGCTGCTCTCGCCGCGCGCGCGCAGCTCGGTCAATGCGTCACCTGCCCGGTCGACAGGGGGGGCCCGCGGGGCTAACCTACCTGGGCGACATGGGCATTCTCGGACGTCTCTCCTCGCTCATCAAATCGAACGTCAACGACGCCATCGATTCGATGCAGGACCCGGGCAAGGAAATCGATCAGATGGTGCGCGACATGGAGGATTACGCGCGCCAGGCCCGGGCAGAGGTGGGCCGCTGCATCGCGGACGAGCGTCTGCTCGAGCGGCGTGTCCAGGGGATCGAGACCGAGATCGGCGACTGGGAAAAGCGCGCCGAGACGGCGATTCGCGCCGGTGACGACGGCCTCGCGAAGCAGGCGCTGCTCCGCAAGGCCGAGAAGGAGACCGAGCGGGACGAAGCGAAGAAGGCGCTGGTGGACCAGGGCGCCTACGCGGACCAGCTGACCGCCGCGCTCAAGGCGCTGGAAGCGCGTCTCAAGGACGTGAAGCTCCGCAAGGAGACGCTGAAGGCCAAGGCCCGGGGGAACCGCGACGGTACCCTCACCGACAAGACGTCCGCCTTCAACGACTTCGAACGGCTGTCGAGCCGGGTCGATGCGACCGAGGCCGAAGCTTCGCTGGACGACGAGCTGACCGGCCGTACGACCCGTCGGATCGACGTCGAGAAGCAGCTCGAACAGATGCAGACCGACAGCAAACTCGACGACGCCCTGGCCGAGTTGAAACGCAAACTCGGCAAGTAGTCGGCAACTAGAAGGTCGCGCCGGCGCGCGCGGCCACCGGCTGACAAGGAGCAAATAGCGGAATGGGGAGCGCGCGCGTGCTAAGCTCGGCCCGCCGATGGGCGACCGCCCGATAGCTCCCAGAGCCCCCGAGTTGCCGTCGATTTTTTGGGGCGCGCTCGGCTGCGTCAGCGTGCTGGGCGTCGGGTTCACCGTGCTTTTCTTGGTGGCGCGTCCGGACACCGGTGGCCCGTCGGCGGTCGCGCCGCCGCCCCAGCCCGCCCTGGTGGTCCCGGCCGGGCCCGCGTCCGCCCCCCCGCGTCCGTCACCGGACATCCAGCCGCTTGCACCACCCCCGCCGCCCGCGCCTGCCGCGGCGGTTGCAGCGCCGCCGCCCGCTCATCCCAAGGCGATCACCCACGTGATCAAGGTCGCCCGGGCGCCCGCCGCGGGCGTCGCCGCAGGCAAGGACGAGGGCAAGGCGGACAGCAAACAGGACGATTCCGCCGGCGATCCCGATGAGACGGCGGCCGTGCCGGCGGCGAAGACTGCGCCGCCCGCATCGGCCAAGCCAGCCGCGGCCGCGCCGCCGAAGAGCCCGACCGCGGTCGCTCCGAAGCCGGCCACCCCGGCGGCCGCGAACACGCCAACCAAGCCCGCAACGAAGCCCGCGGCCGCGAAGCCCGCCGGCGAAAAGAGCGCGGAGCCAGGCGCGGCCGAAGAAGAGGCGCCCGCCGCCCGCCACCGCGAGCGCGCCTCCGACGAGCCCGACGGCGACTAGGCGCCCGCGTCGGGCACGAGCTCGGGCGGCCCGGCGGCCCGTTCGAGAGCGGCCAGCCGGCGGGCCAGGACCAGCAACAGGGTCGACAGAAGGGCCAGCAGCGCCAGCGCTCCGACCAGCAACCCGATCAAGAGCGGTCGCGTCCCGCTGGTGACGCGCAACGGCCCAAGCGGAGCCAGGGGCGCGGCCGCGGCATCCGTCGAATTGGCGGAGGCGGTCACGACCACCGCCACGCCGGCAGGCTCCAGCCCGGCCACGCTGCCGGCCACCAGCCGCTGGACGTCGGCTTCGGCGATGGGCGCCGCGCCTGGCCGGGCTTTCAGCAGGACGGCGGCCCGGGCGCCAGCGCGCGGCTTCGCGTCCAGCGTGAGAGGATCGGTGTCCTCCAGAACCAGGTGGACACGGGCGCCGATCACGCCGTCGATCGTCTCGAGCGTCTTTTCGATCTCCCCGGCGGTGGCGTTCACGTAGCGGGCGCGCTCTTCAGAAGGGGTGGGGATCAGGCTCGGCTGCCCGTAGGTCTCTGCGAAACCTCGCCGGCGCTCCCGCGGAAGGCCCAGCGCGTGAAGCAGGTCGACCGCGCGGTTGGCGTCTCCGGCGGCCACGCGGACGGTGAAGTTCGCGGCCGCCCCCGGCACCGCGGCGTCGTCCGGGACCTTTTCGGCGCCGATGCCCACGCGCTCGAGCGCAGCCGTGGCCTCGTTCGCGCCGCGCTCGTCGATGCCGTGCAGGACGTTCGCCGAACAGCCGGCGAGGCCGATCAGGGCGACCGCCAGGCCGTATCGGAACGCCGTTCGCCGCCCTCGCTCGCCGCCGCCCATCATGCGCGCCTCATAACATGAATCCTCGCCGGCTCGCGTCAGATCTGCGCGTCACGCCTGGGCGCTCAGGGCCTGCTTGACGGCGCCGACCACCCGGTCCGCGACCCGTGACACGACTTCCACGGCCTGCGCGTCGCGCGACACGGTCGCTTGCAGGGCCAGGAGCTGCGCCGGTGTGAAACTGTGCCCGCGCGCCGCCGCGTCGATGAGGCGGTCGACGCTTCGCTGCGAGTCGGCCAGACGGGCCAGCGCGGCGCGGACCGGCAAACCCGTGATCGCGGACGGTCCAGCCGCTGTGCCTGGCGCCGGCGCCGCCGCGCGCTCACCGAGGACGACGGCGAATGTCGGATCGCCGATTTCGCCACGCGCCGACGCCCGGGGGGCGATCCCCGACGCCGGAGGCTCCCCGAACGAGACAGATGAAACCCCGATGACCGAACGCATGACGGATCATCGGGGGCAGGCAGCCGCCGGTTGCGTCTATTTCTTCGCGTCGGGCCCGCTGTCCGGCGTTTCTTCGATCGCGACCCGCAGGAGCTCGACCGCCCGTGCGTGCAGCTGGCAGGCCCACGACTTCGAGAGCCCCAGCTCCGCGCCGGCCTCTTCCAGGTTCTTGTCCGCGAAGTAATAGAGCTCCATCAGCCGCCGCTCCTTCTCGGGCAGCGCTCCCACGGCTCGCCGCACGCGGGCGGCCATCCGCTGACCCTCGACGGCCAGGTCGGGCGCCGGCCGGCTCTCGTCCGCCACCGAAGCCGCCGCCTCCAGCGAGGTGATGTGGATGGTGGCGACACCCGACAGAATCTCGTTCACCTCGGCCAGCGCGGTCGCTGGGTCGCCGCCGGACGAAGCGCCCTCGGCGCGTGCGGCGCCGTCCCGGTCGGCGCGGCTGCGGAGGTATTCGTTGGCGCGCTCCTCGGCGCGATAGCGGGCGTAGTCGGCCCGCGAATACCACCCCATGCTCCGCAGGCCGTCGTACATCGCGCCGCGGATCCGGTAGTAAGCGAACGTCGAGAACGCGACGCCGTGGCGTGGGTCGAACCGCTCGGCCGCCTCGACCAGCCCCTTCGACCCGTAGCCCACCAGGTCGTCGACGTCGACGGAGGCGCCCACCGACTTCTTCACCTTGCGCGCGATCGCCTGCACCAACGACAGGTGCTGCTCGACCAGACGCTTGACCTCCGACGCCGCCATCCCGCCGCCGAATAGAGCAAGGGTTGCGTCGTGGCGTCAAGTCCGCATAGTCTCGCCGGTCATGCGCAGCTACGTCGAAGCGGCGGCGCGCCACGACAACGTGGCCCGCACGCAGCGTCTCCTCGATCGCATCGTTCCCGACGCTCAGCTGCATGCGCGCTTCGTGAATACGCTGGCGCGCATGGAGTACGTGGGCGTTCGCAAGATCCTGAAGAGTCGCCGTGCCGAGCATCTGGATCTGGACGGCATTCAACACATCCTGGACGAGGCGGTGCACGCGTTGCGCCTCAAGAAGGCCGCCGCCGCTCTCGGGCGAGCCAGCGGTGCCAGCGTTCGTACGTTCGCCAGCGGCGACACGCTGGCCGGCGACGCGGGCGAGACGTACCTGCAGGCGCTGGATCACCGCGCGGAGGAGGCTCTGAGCGATCTCCCGGCGGACAGCCGCGCCGAAGCGAACTACCTGCTGACCAGCGCCGCCATCGAGGTGCGCGCCCAGGTTTTCTACCCGCTCTACGAAACCACCCTGAAGGCCTGCGCGGCCGGTTTCTCCGTGGCGGCCATCAGCAAGGACGAGGATCGCCACCTCGACGAGATGGCCGGTGGGCTGGACGCGGTATTGCCGGACTGGCGGTCGCGGCTCGCGCCGTTGCTGGCCGCCGAGGAGGCGCTCTTCGCGCGCTTCCTGGGCGCGCTCGAGCAGGTGGTCGCCGGCGCGCATGGCTGAGTGGCGCCGGCTGACGCCCGACGACGTCCAGGCGATCCTGCAGGCGTTCGGCATCGCCGGCTACCGCGGCCATCGCCCCATCGCCGTCGGGACGATCAACACCAACATCCGCGTCGAGACCGACGGTGACCCGCTCTTTCTTCGGATCAACGAAGGCAAGTCTCGGGGCGATGTCGAGCGTGAAGCGGACGTCGTGTCCTGGGTCGCCGCCCGCGGCGTGCCCACGCCCCAGCCGCATCGCACGCGCGCCGGGCAGGCGTTCGCCGCGTGGCAGGATCAGCTGGCGTCGCTCTTCCCGTGGGTCGCCGGGCGCACCCTGGCACGGACCGAGCTGACGGCGGCACACGGCGCCGCAGCCGGACGCGCGCTCGCGCAGCTGCACCTCGCGGGCGCCGAGCACCCCGATGGGCGCGCGGGGCGCTACGAGCCTGAAGAGATCGAACGCCGCCTGGCCACCGTGGCCGCTCTGCCGAACCCGGAGCTGGCGCCCGCCGTCGCGATCCTGCAGCCGGAGCTGCGCGCGCTGGCAAAAGAGCGCCTGGCGCAGCTGCCTTCGGGGATCATCCACGGCGATCTCTTCGTCGACAACGTGCTCTTCCACGACGACGGCCGCTTGTCGGCGCTGCTGGACTTCGAGCAGGCGTCGTGGGGACGCTGGGCTTACGACCTGGCCGTCACGGCGCTGGCCTTCGGCTTCGGGGCCGACGACTTTCGCGCCGACGTGACGCGCGCGCTGCTGGACGCCTACGCCGCCGCCCGGCCGCCGACCGCCGACGAACGCGCCAGCTTCGGCGCCGAGCTGCGCTTCGCGGCCTGCCGCTTCGCCGTCACCCGCATCACCGACGTTCACCTGAAACGCGCGTCGGGTGCCGCGCCGGGAAAACGATTTCACCGCTACCTGGATCGGCTGGCGCGGATCAAGCACCACCTCGGCAGCGATACGTTGCTGGCGCTCTGAGGCGGCTCGCGCGCCGCTACTTGCGGACCATGTTGATGTACTTCCGCAGCGTGTCTTTACGCTCTTCGTCGAGGTCGACGTAGCGGATGCCCATGTCCATCGGGGGCTCGCGGTTCGCCCAGACCACTTCGCCGGTCAGCGCGATCGACGCGTCCAGCTCCGGAAAGTTCAGCACCAGGTCGACCATCGTGCCGACCTCTTCGACGCCCGAGGTCTGGATGCAGACGCCGCCCAGCGAGATGTTCTGGATGCGGTGGAACAGCAGCACCTCGTTCCCCGTGTAATCGACGTAAGCGTTCACCTCGAACCGGGGAAACTCACGCGCGCGCTCCGGGAAGTCCGCCATGGCGGGCCACTATCGCAGATGGTGACGGGTCCGGTCAAAGCCCGACCGGATGTCGTGTCAAAGTGGCAAAGATCGAGCCCCCGCTGCGACGAACCGGCAAGCCAGCCCGGCCGGCCGCCGCGACTTTGCGGGCACGGAACTGGAACGAATCGTGCAAGCCCTTGCGCGCACATGCAATTGCGACCCTGGCTGACTCGACTTCCGGCGCTCGCCCTCGCGGCCTCGCTGGCTCTGGCCGGCGGGTGCGCGCACCGCGACTACTTCCCCGGCACGACGATCACTCGCAGCGAGGAGAACCGGCAGATCATCCAGACGATCGAGGAGTACCGGCAGCGGTTGATGCAGCGGAACATCGTGGGCCTGCTGGCCCTGGCTTCGCCGCGCTACTTCGAGGATTCGGGCACGCCACGCTCCGACGACGACTACGGCTACGACGGTCTCAAGAAGGTGCTGGAAAGCGAGATGCCGCGCGTGAAGTCGCTACGCTACGACATCGAGTACCGGAACATCCGCGTCAGCGGCAACCAGGCCGAGGTCGAGGTGTTTCTGGACGGCTCGTTCGAGGTCGCCTCGAACGAAGCGGGTGACCGCTACCGCCGCGTGAACGACTACCACCGGTTCCTCCTCGACAAAGAGGCGGACCAGTGGAAGTTCGTCGCCGGGATGTGACTCTGACTCAGGCGCAGTAGCGCTCGATCGCCTCGAACAGGCGATTGAGGTCTAGCGGCTTCATCACCAGCTCCGCCGCGTCGACGAGCACCGGACGCTTGCCGGTCGCCGTGATGACGACCAGAGGGATGTTGGCGATGGTCGGGTCCTGCTTCTGTTCCTTGCGGAACTGCCAGCCGTCCATGACCGGCATCATCAGGTCCAGCAGGATGACGCAGGGACGCGGCGACGCAGCCCGAAGGTGTTCCAGCGCTTCGCGGCCGTTGCCGACGCACGAGACCTCGTACCCTTCGTCCTCGAGCACCTCGCGCAAGGAATCACGGATATCCGGATCGTCGTCGACGACCAGCACGCCGCCGCAAGGGGCATCAGGAGACATACGGCGATCTTCTGGGTCCGTTCAGTCGCTTGTCAAACGGTTTGGATGCCCCCACCATGTCCGCCGCATGATTTGTTTTCGCTCGGCGGGCCCGATTGCCGCCGTATTCGCGGCGGTTTCGCTGGTGGTGGCGGCTCCGGCGCGCGCAGAAATTCGTGCGTCCGGGCCGCTGGACATCTCGGTTCTGGTCGCGACCCACTATCGCGTCGCCCCGAACCAGCCCTACCTGATGGCCGGCGGTTGGACCGGCCGGCTCGACCTGTACTTGCCCCGGCGGACGGGCCCCACGCCCATGCCCGTCGCGCTCTTGTTCCACGGCGGCGGCTGGGTCAGCGGCAACAAGGACGAGATCGCGCTGGACGTGGTCCCGTACCTGGCGATGGGGATCGCGGTCGCCAACGTCGACTACCGGCTGGCCGCGACTGCGACGGCCCCGGCGGCCGTCGAGGACGCGCGCTGCGCGCTGCGCTGGGTGGTGCGGCACGCCGAGCAGTACGGCCTCGACACGCGCAAGGTCGTCACCGTCGGCAGCTCGGCGGGCGGGCACCTGGCGCTGATGGCGGCGATGGCGCCGGAGGCGGCCGGCTTCGATGATCTTTGTCCCGGCAACGAGCCGATGCCCGTCGCGGCGGTGATCAACTTCTTCGGCGTCTCGGATGTCGCGGAGCTGCTTCAGCCCGCCACCACCCGTGACTTTGCGGTCGCGTGGATGGGCAACGCGCCGAACCGCGACGACCTCGCGCGGCGGCTTTCGCCGCTGACCTACGTCGCCAAGGGAAACCCGGCGGTCTTCACCGTCCACGGCGACGCCGACCCGATCGTTCCCTTCGAACAATCGAAGCGCCTGCACACAGCGCTGTCCGCGGCCGGCGTTCCCAACCGGCTTTACCCCGTCGCTCACGGCGCGCACGGCGAGTTCACCGGCGACGACGTGCTGCTGGTGAACCGCGCGGTTCACGATTTTCTGGTCAAGCGCGGCGTGATCCGCCCCGGCCGTTCGCCACTTTTGCAGTAGTCGCTGGGCGCTGTGATAGGCTGCCGCGCCGGTGGACGTCGACCCCCCAGCGCCGCCCGACCCGCGCGTCGGCCATGTCTTGCAGGGCCGGTACCGGATCCTCGCGAAGCTCGCGTCCGGCGCCATGGGTGTCGTGTACCGCGGCGAGCGCGTTCAGCTGGGGCGGCCCGTCGCGGTGAAGTTCCTGCACCCGTGGATCGCCGCGCAGAAGGCGTTCCTGGGGCGGTTCGAGAACGAAGCGAAGGCCATGAGCCGTCTCGCGCACCCGCACTGCGTGTCGGTCATCGACTTCGGGGTCGAAGGGGCGCCGTACCTGGTGATGGACTTCGTGACCGGCCGGACCGTGCGCGAGCTGATGCAGGAAGGGGCGATCCCGATCCCGCGCGTCATGCGCATCGCCCAGCAGTTGCTGTCCGGGCTGGCGCACGCGCACGCGCAAGGAATCGTTCACCGCGACCTCAAGCCGGAGAACCTGATTTTGACCGCCGAGGACGGGCTGCAGGACCACCTGCGCATCCTGGACTTCGGTCTGGCCAAGCTTCGCGACGGACCGGCCATGACCGCCGGTCTGGCCGTCGGCACACCCAGCTACATGTCGCCCGAACAGTCGGGCGGGGCGGGCACCGTCGACGCGCGCAGCGATCTGTACGCGGTGGCGGTCCTTCTGTTCGAGATCCTGGCCGGGCGCAAACCCTTCCAATCCGAGAGCGTCGGCGAGCTGATTTTCATGCATCGCGAGAGGCCGCCCCCACGGCTGCGCGAGGTGGTGCCGGACGCGGGCTACTCGGCGGCGCTGGAGGGGGCTCTCGACAAGGCGCTGTCGAAGATGCCCGAGGATCGGTACGCATCCGCGGCGGAGTTCGCGGCCGCCCTCGGCGCCACGCCGGAGGGGCAGGGGCGCTCGCCGGTCGCGCGCAAGGCGCCCGCACCCGCCAAGACGACCGTCGACACGGTGTCGGCCGTGCGCCGCCGTCTGGGCGTCGAGATCCCCGGTTCCCCGTCGCCCTCCGGTGAGCCGCCGGCGGGTGGCGCGCGGCAATGGCGTCTCTTGTGGATCGGTTGCGCGTTCTTGCTGGTGGTGCTGGTGGGGTTGACCATCGGGCGCACGCTCCGACACGGCAGCGGGCCGGCGCCCGAGACCGCCGCTTCAGCCCCGGTTTCGCGGCCCGGGGCGCCGCCAGAGCCCCGTCGCCCAGCGGCGCCGTCGGCCGCCCCCGCGCCCGCCTCGGTTCCACCGCCGGCGGCCGAGGATCCGCGCATCGAGCAGGCGCGCCAGATGCTGGCGGCCACCCAGACGGCGGACGCGGTGGCGCTGCTGGAACGGGTGCGCGCCGACAAGCCGGACGACGCGGACGCCCCCTACCTGTTGGCGATGATCGATTTCGAGGCGCACCGGTGGTCGGAAGGGCTGGCCAACGCGCAGGTGGCCGTGCGCAAAAATCCCGGGTTCCGCACCGACGGCGACCTCATTCGCGGCGTCATCCGGTCGCTGGCCAACGACCACGGCTACGAAAGGTCACAATCCTTCCTGCGGGGCCTGGGGCCGGCGGCCACCCCCTATCTGAAAGAGGCGGCCCGGCGCGACCCCAACGCGCGCGTTCGCGAGCGGGCGGCGGAGCTGCTTGGACGGGGCGGGGCGCGTTCGGGCGGCGCCCACTCATCCCCCGGCCTGACTTTCAAACGGTAGCTGACATATTTCGGCGGTTCAGAAAAAGTAACTTCCCTTGCATTCTTGAGCCCTGATATTCTACCCGCGTGACCGAGCTTGGGCTCTGCCGCGGGAGGTGTGGGTGGCGACGGTAAGGGCAACCGACCTCGTGCTATCCCGGCTCGAGGAACAGGTCCGTGAGCTGCGTGCCGCGCTGGAAGACGCGGCCGAAGGGATCTGCCGGATCGACGCCACCGGCCGCGTCGTCAGCGTGAACCGTGCGTTCCTGCGCCTCTTCGGGCTGGCGGCGGACCAGGCCCCAGGGCGGCTCTGGGAGGACCTGCTGATCGAAGAGGACCGGCTGGTGACGCGCTCCGATCTCGCGACCGCGTTCGAGAAGATCGAGCGCGAGCGGACCGGCGTCCGGCTGGACGGCTCGACGTTCCCGCTGCAGCTCTCCATCGTGCCTGTCGCCGACGGGCACGGGCGCGCGGGCGCGACTGGGCATTACCTCTTCATCCACGACCTGTCCGACCGCAAGCGGATGGAGAACCAGCTGATCTTTGCCGGGCGCATGGCGGCCGTCGGGACGCTGGCGGCGGGTGTGGCCCACGAGATCAACAACCCGCTGGCGTACATCGTCGCGAACATCGACTTCGCACGGCACCAGATCAACACCGTCGCGTCGCGCCTGTCGCGCAGCGCCGTCGCCGGCGGCCCGGCCCACGTCCTCGACGAGACGGGCGAGGCGCTGACCGAGGCGCGACAGGGCGCCGAACGGGTCCGCAACATCGTTCGGGATCTGCGCGTCTTCGCCCGCGGCGACGACGACCAGAGCGGCCCGGTCGCCGTGCGCCGGGTGCTCGACTCGTCGATCAACATCGCCTGGAACGAGATCCGCCACCGCGCGCGGCTGGTGAAGGACTACGGCGAGACGCCGCTGGTCGAGGGGAACGAGTCTCGCCTGGGGCAGGTGTTCCTGAACCTGCTGCTCAACGCCGCCCACGCGATCCCGGAAGGTGAGACCGAACGTAACGAGATTCGCGTCACGACTCGCACGGACGGCCGGGGCTACGCGATCGTCGAGGTGCGCGACAGCGGCATGGGGATCCCGATCGCCATCCGGGAACGGATCTTCGATCCGTTCTTCACGACGAAGCCGGTGGGCGAGGGGACAGGCCTTGGCCTCTGGATCTGCGCCGGCATCGTCAGCGCGCTGGGGGGCGAGGTGAAGGTCGACAGCGAGATCGGGCGGGGGAGCACGTTTCGCGTGACGCTGCCGCCCGCGTTGATGGACGCGCCGGCGACCTTCTCGACGCCAACCATCCCCGACGTCGACGCCAAGGGCGGGCGCCTGCTGGTCGTGGACGACGAGGCGATGATCCTGGGCGCGCTGCGCCGGTCACTGGGCACCGACTACAACGTGACCTGCGTCGGTGACGGTCGCCGGGCGCTGGAACGGATCAAGGCAGGCGAGCGGTTCGACGTGATCCTGTGCGACCTCATGATGCCCGAGCTGACCGGCATGGATCTGTACGCGGAGCTGGAGAAGCTTGCCCCCGATCAGGCCGGGCGAATGGTGTTCGTGAGCGGCGGTGCGTTCACGCCGCGCGCGCGCGAGTTCCTGGAGCGGGTCCCGAACGCGCGCGTGGAAAAGCCGATCGACTTCCAGAACCTGCGCGTGCTGCTGCGAAACGTGTCGCAGTGACGCTATAGGCAGACGCCGGTCTGACAGGTCGCGGGCGCGACGCAGTCGGTGTCGGCCGAGCACGACTGCAGGCAGCTGTTCATCGTGCCGTCGCACGTGAACGGCGCGCAATGGGTGACCGGGACCGCGACGAGCGAGCAGGTGCCGCCGCCGTCGCAGAACTGAGCCAGCCGATCGGAAGTTCCGGTCGGGCAGGTGACGGCACTGCACACCGTGGTCGCCGGCCACCACTGGCATCCACCCGCGCCGTCGCATGACCCGTCGTGCCCGCACGTCGATGGTGCCTGGGCGCCGGCCGTGCAGATTCCGCTGGGATCGATGTTTCCCGCCGGGAGTGCCGTGCAGGTCCCTTGCACGCCCGCGACGCCGCAGCTCATGCACGACCCGCAGCTCGCGAATCCGCAGCAGAAGCCGTCGGTGCAGTGGCCGGTGGCGCACTGGTCGTCGCCGCTGCAGGCGACGCCGGCCAGCGCGCGCGGGACGCAGCTGCCGCCGACGCCGGTGCAGTAGTCGGTGGCGATGCAGTCGCCGTCGCTGTCGCAGGTCGTCGGGCAGCCGCTGGCTCTGCACAGGTACGGCGTGCAGTCCTTGGTGGTGGCCGTCCCGCAAGTGCCGGCGCCCGAGCAGCTCGCGGCCGGCGTGTAGAACACCGAGCCGACGGCGCATACGGCCGGCGCGCACTGGGTGCTGCTGGAGGCCAGCGTGCACGCCCCCGCGCCGTCGCACGTGCCGGTGAATCCGCAGGTCGTCGTGATCCCGCACTGGCCAGTCGGCGCTGTCTGGCCGGCCCCGATGTTCGCGCAGGTTCCCGCCGCGTTCAGGCCGCAGGACTGGCAGGTTCCGCAAGAGGCGGTCGAGCAGCAGGCGCCGTCGACGCAGTTGCCGCTGGTGCACTGGTTGGCGGCCATGCAGACGACGCCCAGCGCCTTCTTCGGGGTGCAGCTGCCGCCGGTGCCCGTGCAGTAGTTGCCGGCGACGCAGTCGGTGTCGGCGTTGCACGTGGTCTTGCAGGCCGTGCTGCCGCACACGTACGGCGAACAAACGGTCGTTCCCGCGATCGGGCACGCGCCGGTTCCCGTGCAGGTGACCGCCGCGGTCGCAACGCCGTTCGTGCACGAAGCCGCGCCACAGCTCACCGACGACGCCGCCTGCGTGCAGGCCCCGGCGCCGTTGCAGGTCCCCGTGTTGCCGCAGGTGCCGTTCGCGACGCACCGGGTGTGCGGATCCGTCACGCCGGCACCCACGGCCGAGCAGGTGCCGAGCCCGTTCAGGTTGCAAGCCAGGCAGGTCCCGCACGTGCTGGCGCTGCAGCAGACGCTGTCGACGCAGTTACCGCTCGTGCATTCGTGGGTGGCGCCGCACGTGGCCCCATTAGCCTTCACGGGCAGGCAGCTGCCGCCGGTGCCGGTGCAGTAGTTGCCGGCGGCGCAGTCGGTGTCGCCGTTACACTTCGTCTTGCAAGCGCCTCCGGTGCCGCAGACGTAGGCGCCGCAGGTCGTGGCCGTCGCCGGGGCGCAGCTCCCCGCGCCCGAGCAGGTGGGTGCCGGTGTGAAGGTGGTCCCCGTGCAGGTCGCGCTGCCGCAGGTCACGCTGGCGGCGGCCTGCGTGCACGCGCCTGCGCCGTTGCAGGTCCCCGTGTTGCCGCAGGTCGTGGTCACCGGGCACTGGCCGGACGGCGCTGTCGCACCGGGGCCGAAGAACGCGCAGCTCCCGGCGCCGTTCAGGTTGCACGCCTGGCAAGTTCCGCAGGGGCCGGTGCCGCAGCAGACGCCGTCGGTGCAAAACCCGCTGATGCATTGATTGGCCGCGCCGCAGGCCTGTCCGTTGGGTTTGCGCGCGCAGCTCTTGCTGGACCCGGTTCCCTGGCACGTGAACGGCGCGACGCAGTCGCTGTCCGACCCACAGGTCGTGAGGCAAGCGTTGCTGGTGCCGCACGCGAAGTTGCCGGCACAGGCCGACGACGTGGGCGCCGCGCAGGCGCCGGTCCCGCTGCAATGAGAGACGGGCGTGAACGTCGATCCGAGGCAGGTCGCGGTTCCGCAGGCCACGGTCGTCCCGCCCAGCTGGCACTTGCCGGCGCCGTCGCACGCGCCCGTGTCGCCGCAGGGCGGGTTGGGCGCGCAGAGGCTGTGCGGCTCGGGCTTGTTGGCCGGCACGTTCGCGCAGTTGCCGGCGCTGCCCGTCACGTTGCAGGCCTGACAGGTCGGGCAGGCGCTGGTGCTGCAGCAGACGCCGTCGACGCAGGTGTTCCCGCTCAGGCATTCATCCGTCGACGCGCAGGCCTGACCGAGGCGCTTCTTGTCGCCGCACAGGTTCAGCTTCTGGTCGCAGATCGCCGGGAGCTGGCAGTCGGCGTCGCTCGTGCAGGCAGCCCTGCAGCTGGTTGTCCCGTTGCAGACGTACGGCGCGCACGCGATGTTCGTGGCGGCCTGGCAGGTCCCGTTGCCGTCGCAGGTCCGCCCGGAGGCCAACGTCAGGCTGGTCGCCGGACACGAGGGGGGCGCGCAGGGCGTCGCGGCCGCGTAGAGGCGGCACGCGCCGCTGCCGTCGCAGAACCCGTCGGTGCCGCAGCTGGCGTTCCCCATGTCGTGGCAGGTCCCTTGCGGATCGCTGGCGCCGAACGGAACGTTCGAGCAGGTCCCCAACGAATTCGCCAGCGCGCAGGACTGGCAGGCGCCCTGACAGGCGGTGCCGCAGCAGACGCCCTGGGCGCAGAAGCCCGACAGACACTCGGCGGCGCCCGCGCAAGACTGCCCGTTCCCCTTGAGGCCGCACGAGCCGCTGCTGCTGCACACCGCGGGCTGCGCGCAGTCGCCGTCGGTGGTGCAGGAGTTCTTGCACACGGTTGCGCCGCACTGGTACGGGAAGCAGGGGGTCGCGTTCGGGGTCACGCACTTGCCGGCGCCGTCGCACGCCGACACGCCCGTGAACGTCGTGGAGCCCGCCGGGCATGACGACCCCAGGCACGTCGTCCCCTGCGCGTAGAGCTGGCAGGTGCCGTTGCCGTCGCACTTGCCGTTCGTCCCGCAACTGCCGGTGCCCTTGTCCAGGCAGGTCGCGGTCGGGTCGACGGCGCCGGCCGGCACGTTCGTGCAGGTGCCGGTCGTCGTCGGCAGCGCACAGGACTGGCACTTGCCGTCGCAGCGCGAGTTGCAGCAGACGCCCTGCGAACAAAAGCCGGTGACGCATTCGGCGTCGCTGGAGCACAACGCCGGCGGAACCTTCAACCCGCAGGAGTTCGAGACGCAGCTGTTCGGCTGCTTGCACTGATCGTTCGTCGCGCAGTTGTTGAAACACTGCGTCCCGTTGCACACGTACGGCGCGCAGGGGTGCGCGTCGGAGGCGACGCACTGGCCGGTGGCGTTGCAGGTCGAGGGCGGGGTGTACACGCCGCTGGTGCACTTCTCGCTTTCGCACGGCGTGCCGACGGCGTATCGGGCGCAGCTGCCCGTGCCGTCACATTTTCCGTTCGTGCCGCACGCGGCGGCCCCGTTGTCCTTGCACTCGCCGCGCGGGTCGACGTTGTCTGCCGCGACGGTGAGGCAGCGGCCCGGCGAGCCGGGCAGCGCGCAAGAGTGACAGGTCCCGGTGCAGGCACTCTCGCAGCAGACCTGGTCGACGCAGAACCCGGAGGCGCACTCGGCGGCGCCGGTGCACGGAAACCCGGGCGGCTTGGGCCCGCAGGTCTTGTTCTGGCAAATCGCGCCGTCGTCGCAGTCCTGGTCGCTCTCGCAGGACTTGGTGCAGGCGCCGTCGCCGCAACGGAACGGGTGGCAGTTCTGGACGTTGGGCGCGCGGCAGGTCCCGAGGCCGTCGCAGGTCCCAGCCGTGTTCAGGCGGTTGCCCGTGCAGCTGGGCATCAGGCACTGCGTGTCACGCGTGTAATTGGCACAGCCGCCGACGCCGTCGCAGGTGCCGGTGTGCCCGCAGCTGGGCGCGCCCTGGTCGACGCAGATGGCCCGCGGGTCGGGCTTGCCCATGTCGACGGGCAGGCAGGTGCCCACGCGGCCGGGCAGGTTGCAGGCCGTACAGGCGCCGGTGCAGGCGCTGTTGCAGCAGACCTTGTCGACGCAGTGGCCGGAGATGCAGCCACTGTCCTTTGTGCAGGACTGGCCGTTTTGCGACTTGCCGCAGCTCTCGCTCGCAAAATCGCACGACCCGCCGTTCTGGCACATGGCCGCGCTGTCGCAGCTCTGGTAGCAGGCGCTCGTGGCGGGGTTGCAGGTGTACGGGACGCAGAGCATCAGCGACACGCCTGGCTTGCACTGGCCGTTGCCGTCGCACGCGAACGCGCCGACGACCGTGTCCCCGCTGCACGTCCCCTTGATGCAGGTGTTGCCCAGGTACCTGCGGCAGCCGCCCGCGCCGTCGCAAAGTCCGTCCAGGCCGCAGCTGACCGGTGAATCGGCGGGACAGTCCGCGGCCGCGCGGGGTGGGGCGCCGGCGACGCGCATCACGCAGGTGCCGACGGAGCCGGAGGCGGCGCAGGTCGCGCACCCGCCGGAACAGGAGGTCGCGCAGCAGACTCCGTCGACGCAGTGATTGCTGTCGCACTCGGCGTCACAGCCGCAGGCGTTGCCGATCGCGATCTTCGGCCCGGTCACGCCGCAGGTCGAGATGGCCTGGTCCGGGCCGCCGCCGTCGGGCTTGATGCCGCCGCCACCGCCGCCCGCGCCACCATGCCCGGCGGCGCCGCCATCGGGGTGGGTCTGAGGATGAGCGTTGTGGCTGCTGCACCCGGCGCCGGCCAATAGCCCCACCAGGGCCGCCAGCACGACCATCGCCGGCCGCCGGAGACCGCGGGAAAGGTCGGTCAAAGTTATGTAAGCCACAGCGCCAACCCTCCGAGCGAAAAACAACGGTACCATGCGGCGAACTCGGGGCGCCACGTCAATTCCCCGGGCTGCCGTACCGCGGCGTGGCGCGGCGCGGGGCGGGCGTCCTTGGGCGCCACTCGTGATAAGGTATCGGTTTTCGACGGAGGCCCCTGTGAACCACCTCGCTTATCGTCGCCCAGGGCACGCGGTTGCCCTGGCGGCCCTGATTTCCGGAGCTTTTGCTTGTACCGCGGGCGTGCGGTCTACCGCAGCCGGTACCGGCTCGACCACCGGGACGGGCGCCACGACGGTGACGGGAGCGGGCGGCTCGAAGGGCGGCTCCACCGGCGCGGGCGGCGGCCCGGGCACCGGCGGCGGGCACTCGAGCGGCGACATTGGCATCACCGGTTCAGGTGGCAACCCCGACGCCGCCGCCTGCCAGCAGAAGGACGTGACCTTCACGCCGACGAATCCCACCGTTTACCTTCTGGTCGATCGGTCGGGCAGCATGTTCCATTGCTTGACGGGCGCGACGGGCGACGCGGTCTGCTCGGATCCGAACAACACGTCCTGGACCAATCTCCGCAAGGCCATCGAGCAGGTGTTGCCGAACCTCGATGCGCAGGTGCGCCTCGGGTTCACGACCGTCTTCGGCTCGAACCCCATGTCGGGGGGGAGCTGCCCGTCGATACAGGGCATGCTGACCGACAACGTCCCGCCCGCGCTGAACAATGCCTCGAACATCGCGACGAAGTACGACGGGTTGGCCTTTCCGCCGAACAGCACCCAGGCCGGCGTCAAATTCGAATCGCCCGCGAGCGAGTCGCTCGCGAACGTGACGAAGGCTTTGATGGCCGACACGTCACCAGGCAGCAAGTACATCATCTTCATCACCGACGGTCAGCCGGACTATTGCGACGATTCGAACAGCCTGTGCGCCCCGGACTCCGTCGTCTCGAAGCTGCAGACGGCGTACACGGCGGGCATCAAGACGATCGTGATGGGAATCCAGACCACGCTGTTCGACCTGGCTCCTGGCGTGCTGCAGGCCTGGGCGAATGCTGGCGCTGGCGAGCCGACCCTGGCGCCGGTCCGGATGAACGGGACCAGCAATGATTTTTACGACCAGTGTGGGCAGAACATCGTCCAAGGATGGCAGGCCGACCTCACGGCTTCGGGGCAGACACCCATGCGCGGCGATACTCTCGGCAAGTACGACACGACAGCGGGGCCAACCAAGCCGTTCCAACCGAGCGCGTCGGACGTGAACGCGCTGACGACCGCGCTGTCGACCGCGCTTTCCGGCGTTCGGAGCTGCACGTTCGACCTGTCGACCTTCCAGATCAACGCCGACGAGCTGGATCAGGCGATCATCACCCTCGTCGATTCATCAGGCGCCCCCATGGACGTGCCGCTCGACAAGGACAGCAAGAACGGCTGGTACATGACTGACATCACCGCCGGCACCAACGCCAAGGGGCAGATCACGCACACGGCCACGCAGGTTCAGCTGTTCGGGCCGTGGTGCGACAAGCTGCGGGATCAGAAGACGAAGGACATCAAGTTCAACTTCCCCTGCGACATCATCATCGACGTCAACTGAAGACGCCGACAGCCAGGTTGATGGCGGTCGCCAGGATCGCCGTGTTGTAGACGAACGACAGCAGGGCGTGCCCCAGCACGGCGCGACGGATCTGCCGGCTGGACACCACCACGTCCGAGACCTGAAAGCACATGCCGATCGTGAAGGACAGATAGGCGAAGTCGACGTACGAGGGGCGGCCGCCGCCGGGGAACTCCAGGCCGCCAATCCCTTCGTGGTCGTCATGGTAGTAGAGGTGCGCGTACCGCAGCGTGTACATCGTCTGCGTCAGCACCCAGGAGCCGGCGACGGCCAGCACGCAGAGCCCGACGAAGACCCCCCGGATGCGCGGTGAGTAGTTGTGCGCGTGGCGCAGGACGCCGGCCGTCGCCACCAGCGAGATCGCCGACGACGCGATGACCAGGGCGTTGCTCGCATGCCGGCCGGGGTCGTCGGCGGCGGCGCGGCGCCCTGTCTCGTCGGGGGTCGCCTTCAACACGATGGACATCGCCAGGAGCAGCAAAGCCAGCGCGGCCACGTCCCAGGCGGCGATCGTTCGCAGCGCGGGGCCGAACCGCGCCGGGATGGCCAGCGCGGTGAAAGTTCCGAACGCGACGGCGATCGCCAGCCGCAGGCGCGCCTGGCGGGGATCGTGCCGCGCGAAGGCGCGAGGTCGCTTGGCCGTCATCGAATCAGGATAACCCCCGGATCGTCCCTTGCGCTTGACCCGACGGTGGCCATTACCCGAGGCGCCTGGAAGCCCTATGTTGGGCACATGACTTGGCGATTGGAGCGAGGGGCAGTGGTCGGTCCGGGTGGAACGGTCACTTTTTCGGCGTGGGCGCCGCGCGCCGACAAGGTCAGCGTTCAGCTGCTGGCGGCCGACGGGAAGGTCCGCGGCGAGCTGCCGATGGAGAGGGGTGAGCGCGGCGTGTTCACCGCGCGGACCGATCTCGGCCAGGCGCCCGTCGGCAGCGACTACAAGTTCGTGCTGCCCGAAAAGGGCCCGCGCCCCGACCCCGTCTCGCGCCACCAGCCTGCCGGCGTGCACGGGCCGTCGCGGATCGTCGACCCCGGCACCTATGGCTGGACGGACCAGCGCTGGAAGGGGCTGCCGCTCGAGGACCTGATCTTCTACGAGTTGCACGTAGGCACCTTCACGCCGGCGGGCACGTTCGCCGGCGTCGAGGAGAAGCTGACCTACCTGCGCGACCTCGGCGTGAACGCCATCGAGCTGATGCCGGTCAACACGTTCCCGGGCGCGCGGAACTGGGGCTATGACGGGGCGGCGCTCTACGCGCCGCACGAGGCCTACGGCGGCCCCGAGGCGCTACGCCGTCTGGTCGACGCCTGCCACGCGCGCGGGCTCGCGCTGTTCCTGGACGTCGTCTACAACCACCTCGGTCCCGAGGGGAACTACCTGGGCGATTTCGGCCCGTACTTCACCGACCGCTACCGCACGCCCTGGGGCGCTGCGCTCAACTTCGACGGTGAGGACAGCGACGAGGTTCGCCGCTTCTTCATCGACAACGCGCTCCACTGGTTGACCGAGTACCACGTCGACGGGCTGCGCCTGGACGCCGTGCACGGCATCTACGACTTTGGCGCGCGTCATGTGCTGCGCGAGCTGGCGGACGCCTTTCACGGCGAGGCGGCCGCGCTCGGGCGTAAGGGCTGGTTGGTCGCCGAGAGCGATCTCAACGACACGCGCGTCATTCGCGCGGCAGAGGCGGGCGGGCACGGCATCGACGCGCAATGGAGCGACGACTTTCACCACGCCGTCCACACGCTGGCGACGGGGAAGGGGCGCGGGTACTTCTCCGATTTCGGCCGCGCGGCCGACGTCGTGAAGGCCGTCACGACCGGGTACGTCTATGACGGAATCTATTCCGCGTACCGCAAGCGGCGGCACGGCAACTCGTCCGCCGCCGAGCCGGGCATGCGGTTCGTGATCTTCAATCAGAACCACGATCAGATCGCGAACGCGTGTCAGGGCAAGCGGCTGGCGCAGCTGGTCGGGGTCGACAAGCAGAAGGTGGCCACCGCCGTGCTGTTCTCGACGCCAGGCCTGCCGATGCTCTTCCAGGGCGAGGAATACGCGGAGGACGCGCCCTGGGACTACTTCACGAGCCACACGGACAAGAAGCTCGCCGAGGCGGTGCGCGAAGGACGCCACGGCGAGTACCTGCACCTGCAGGAAGAGGGCGCCGACGTCTCCAGCTGGGCCGATCCGCAGGACCAGAAGACGTTCGACAACACGAAGCTGCGCTGGGGCACGATCGAAGGGGCGCCCCACAAAGACGTGCTGGCGTTCTACCGGTCGCTGATCGCGCTGCGCAAGCGCCTGGCGCCGCTGCGGAACGCGCGCAAGGACCTCACGCGCGCCGAGGGCGACGAGGCGAACAAGGTGGTGACCATCCGCCGCGACGACCCCAGCGGCGCGGCGGCCTTCACCGCCGCCAACTTCGGCGACCGCGCCGCCGACGTGCGACTGCCCGCGGACGGCCAGTGGCGGCTTGCGCTCGCGTCGTCAGCCCAAACGCCGGCGACAGAGCCGGTGCAGGGCGGTCGGACCGTCTCGCTCCCGGCGGCCACGGCGTTCATCTACGAGCGCGTGTAGCCGGGCAGATAACGCCAGACGCCAAGGGACGGCAGACCGGTCTGAACCCTCTAGATCCGGATCCTCCGAACCCTCCTCAGGTCCTGGAGTCCCGGCGTCCTGGCGTTTCAATCTCCGGCTTCGCTTGAAGTCGGAGGCGCGAGCCTAGCGGTGCTTCTTCAGAACGCCGCCCCAGGCGCTGCCGGTCTCGGCGGCGGCAAGCTGGACGCGGGGGGCCTTGGCGCTGCGGGCGGCCACCTTCTTGTGCGCGGCCTTCGGGCTGGGCCGATTCTCGGTGAAGGGATCCTTCCACTTGTTCGCCGGCTTGGCGGCGGGCGCGGCGCGGCGGCTACCGCCGGTCGCCTTGGGCGCCTCCTTCGGCGGGTCGTCGAAGTCATTGCGCGACGACGGCCGCGTGGCGGCGGCCGGCGCCGGACGGCGGCGGGGCGCAGCGGTGAAGTCGTCGTCGAAGTCAGAGCTGTGACGCGTGTCGCGGGCGGCGACCGTCTTCTTGGGCCCTTCCGCGAACGGGTCGTTCCAGCTTCCGTCGGCGGCCGCCGCGCGCCGGTTCGTCGCCGGCGCACGCGTGGCAACGGCCGAGGCCGGCGGCGTCACGTTGCGGGCGGGCGTCGCGGCGCCCTGAACGACGCGAATGACGCCGTCGTTTCGCTTGGGCTGGGTACGCAGGACGACCGGCGTCGGCTGCGGAGCCGACTGAATTTCCGGCTTCTCCCACTCCTGCAGCTCTTTCTTGGCGTGGGTCTCGGGCATCGGCGGCGCCTTGTCGGCCGACTGCAGCAGGCTGTCGACGTCGTCCTTGCGCTTCGGCTTGGCGGCCGGGGCGGGCTTGCCGACGGCCAGCAGGTCGTCCAGCGCCTTGTCGTCGACGCTGGTGCGCTTCTTCGAGCCCGGCTCGTCCTTCAGCAGCTTGTCGATGAACTTGTCGTCCCCGTGCTTGACCGGCTTGGGCGGCGGCGCTTCGGCCGTCTCGACCTTCTTCGGCGCCTCGTCGGGCACGCTGGGGATCGCGACGTCGCCTCCGCGCTTGGCCGTTTGCGGCTTCGGGGAGGCTGCCTCGCGCGCTGCGGCGGCGTCTGCCTTTTCCTTGTCGCGCGCCGCCTTTTCTTGAGCGGCCTTGTTGATGGCCTGAGCGCGGGCGATCTTGTCGAGCTCCGCCCGTTTGTCGTCGGGACCCATCACGGAGTCTTCCCACTGCATTTGCTTGCTGATCGTCTTGTCGTCGGTGAGACCGTCGGACGCCTTGGCTTTACTGCCCTTGGCGGACTTTCCTTTCGACTCTGCTCGAACGACCGGAGACCAAGCTCCGAACAGACAGCTACCAGCAAGCGCGGCGCAGATGACTAACTTGGACCGCATCGAAACGACCTCCACGTGGGGGTGGGAGACGAACCTCTATTATCGGCTGTGGTTGTTATTTGACAAGCGTCTTTTCAGCATTTCCTGCGCTGAAAGGCGACGTCTGCCGAATAGGGCGACAAGGTGCGCTGATGTAGGTGCACGCGGTTCACGCGTGCGGGACGATGGCCGAGGCCACAACTTTGACCGTCTCTCCGTCGATGTCGACGACGATCTCCATTTCGCCCTCGGCCCGCACGCGCGCAAGCCCCAGCCGTGAGATTGAGCCGTTCTTGGCGTTGCGCCGCATCAGCGCGAAATAGTGCGCCATCGCGTCGCTTTCGGCCTTCATTTCGGCAAAGCAGGCGGCGAGCTGGTCGATGTGCTCGCGGACGGCGTTGTTGGTCACCACGACCCGCACCAGCGCGTCTTCTTCGTGGGCCGAGACGTCGACCTGGAGACGCGCTTTCCCGTCGGAGGCGTACTTGGCGGCGTTCTCCAGCAACTCGTGGGCTGCCATCGCGACCCGGAAGACGGCATCGTCGTCGTCCAGCACCGGGGCGAGCTTCGATTCGAGCAGCCGGCGCGTCGGGGAGACGATCGCCGGGGAGATCGTGAGCGGGAGGTCGAGATGAAGCGGCGTCACGAACCGAGACTCTTGAGTAACACCAACCGGCACCCTTGTCGATCGCACCGGCGCCGGAGAATTGCCTAAAATCCACAAATGGATCGGTCGATGAGCAGGTCTCGGCCATTGCGGGCGGGGCCAGGCCGCCGGCACTGACACGAATGATGACGTCCAACCCGCCGCCGCCGAACCCGCCCCCCCCCGATTCGGGGCAGGCGACGCTCGCGCGCGGGGCGGCGATCGGGCGTTACGTCGTGCTGGGGCTGGTTGGCCGTGGCGGCATGGGCGAGGTCTACGCCGCCTACGATCCGGAGCTGGATCGCAAGGTCGCCGTCAAGCTGCTGCGGATCAAACCCGGCAACGGCGTTTCGTTGATCGAGGGGCGCCAGCGAACGTTGCGCGAGGCGCAAGCGATTGCCCGCCTGTCGCACCCCAACGTCGTCGTCGTGTACGACGTCGGCACGTTCGCCGATCAGGTTTTCATCGCGATGGAGTTCGTGGAGGGGAACACCGCCACGTACTGGTTGCAGGCCCAGCCGCGCACCCGGCAAGAGGTGCTGCGCGTGTTCCGGGCCGCCGGGCGCGGGCTCGCGGCCGCGCATGAAAAGGGGCTGGTCCATCGCGACTTCAAGCCCGACAACGTGATGGTCGGGCGCGACGGAGAGGTCCGCGTCATGGACTTCGGCCTGGCGCGCCAGATGACTGACAGGCCCGAAGCGCCGCCGGGAGTTGTTCGGCGTACGCCCGTTCCGTCAGCGTCGGAAAGCGAGCCGGTCGCGAGCGGCGATCCGATGCAGACCATCCTGCTGAACGCGCAGCCGACAGGGCCCGCGACGCAGCCCCTGGGGACGGACATGCAGTCGTCGTCGGACGTGTTCGACGTGCAGCTGACCCGCACGGGCGCGATGATGGGGACCCCGGCGTACATGGCGCCCGAGCAGTTCATGGGGACACCCGCCGACGCGCGCACGGACCAGTTCAGTTTCTGCGTGGCGCTCTACGAGGCCCTCTATGGCGAGCGCCCCTTCGCAGGGAACACGATGTTCGCGCTGACCACCGCGGTCGTTCAGGGGCAGGTGCGGGAGGCGCCCGCCAGCTCGAAGGTGCCGCTGTGGATTCGCAAGGTGCTGCTGCGCGGGTTGCGCCCGCAGGCCGACGACCGCTACCCCTCGATGCAGGAGTTGATCGAGGCGCTGGGAAAGAATCCAAACGCCAACCGGCAGCGTGCCCTGGTCGGCACGGTGGCGGCCCTGATCCCGCTGGCGCTGGCGTTCGGGGTGCACCAGAGCTTCGCCAACCACAAGTCGATCTGCAGCGCCGGCCCGACACACCTGATGGGGATCTGGGAGCTGCCGGGCGAGACACCGGGCCCGTCGTTGCGGCCGGCCGCGATCCGCCGCGCGTTCTTGCATACTGGCAAGAGCTACGCGAACGACGCTTTCGCCGCCGTGAACCGGATCCTGACCGGTTACGCGCAAAGCTGGGCCCGTCAATACCGCGAAGCCTGCGAGGCGACGCAGGTGCGCGGCGAGCAGTCGGCGGACGTGCTGGACCTGCGCATGACCTGCCTGCAAGAACGGTTGGGCGGCCTGCGCGCGCTCACCGACGTCTTCAACGACGCCAACGGCGCCGTCGTCGAGAACGCCGTCAACGCCGCCAACAACCTGGGCGCGCTCGCGCGTTGCGAGGACGTGCAGTTGCTCCGCTCGGTGCTGCGTGCGCCGGAAGACCCGGCCACGCGCGCGCAGGTCAGCGCGCTCAATGAGCAGCTCGCGCAGTTGAAGGCGCTGTTCGACGCCGGCCGCTGGCACGAAGGTCTCGCGCGAGGCCCCACGCTGGTCGCGGCCGCCAAGAAGGTCGGGTACCAGCCGCTCATCGCGGAAACACTGGCGTTGATGGGGACGCTGTACCTGAAGGCGAACGACGCGCACGCGGCCGAGGTCGCGCTGACCGATTCGTACCTGGCGGCCGACGCGTCCAAGCACGACGAGGTGCGCGCGCAGGATGCGACGAACCTGGTCTGGGTCGTTGGGTACCTGCAGGGGCGGTTCGACGAGGCCCAGCGCTGGGCGAAGAACGCGGAGGCCGTGCTGCAGAGGTTGGGCGGGCACGAGCAGCTGCGCGCGTGGCTGCTCAACAACCTGGGCGGCATCTGCGAGATGCAGGGCGACGGAGAAGGCGCCCTCCAGGCGCACGAGGAGGCGCTGGCGCTGAAGGAAAGGGCGCTTGGCCGCGAGCACCCCGACGTGGGCGCGTCCGAGGGGAACCTGGCGGTCGCGCTGCAGGCGCTGGGCCGCAGCCAGGAAGCGCTGGAGCACGTCGATCGGTCGATCGAAATCCTGCAGACGGGGCTCGGCGCTGGACATCCCGAGCTCGCGACGCAACTGAGCAACCGCGGCGAGATCCTGAACGCGCTCGGCCGGTTCCCCGACGCTCGGGCGTCGTTCGAAAAAGCCCGCATCATCTGGGAGCGCGAGCTGGGGCTGGAGAACCGCAACCTGGCTTACGCGCTCACAGGAATCGGGATCAGCTACATCGCGCAGGGCGACGCGACCAGCGCGATCGTCCCCCTCGAGCGGGCCTTCAAAATCCGCGAGGAGCACGAGAACGACCCGGCCCGGCGCGCCGAGACGCGGTTCGCGCTGGCCCGCGGGCTATGGGAAGCGGGTCGCGATCGCGCCCGGGCGCGCCTCCTGGCCGAGCAGGCGCGGGACAGTTACGGCAAGGCCGCGGTCAAACCCAAGCGGGCCGAGGTCGAGAGCTGGCTGCGGGCGCACGGCGCCGGCTGACAAACTCCTGACGCCCGCCTTCGACGTACACGCTTCCGTGTAATCCCGACGTCCCTATATTGCGTGAATCGGGGGAGAGGGGTCGCGACAATCATGGAGCGCAACAAGCTGGTCCTTCAAATGGCCAAAGCGTTCGTCGGGGAGAGCCTCATCGACCCGGCGATGCCGGACGAGCACACGCGCCGTCGGGCGGAGGACGCGTTGGCCCGCGTCGAAATGTTCCTGGGCGCAGACGTCGAAGAGGCGCGGGAGATCCTCACGCGCGTGCTTGAAGACGTCAGCTGAGAGCGGCGCTGCTGATCATTCGGCCGCCGCCTCAGGCGGGCCGGCGGCCGGGTCGCGGATCGTCACCCGGACGAAGTCGTCGTGGATCTCGACCTCAGGCGGGCCGGGATCGGTGACGATCACCTTGATCACCGTGCCGTCCTCGGGCTTGGCGTCGCTCTCGTTCTGATAGATCCACACCTGCCTGAAGCCGTGCTTCTTCAGGCGATAGAGCTTCATCGTGATGAGCGCGGCCGCCTTGGGCAGCCTGATGATCACGGCGTGCGGCCGATTCGTGATGTGAAACGTCGCGCCTGCCGACGAGCCCTTCAGCGGGACCATCACTGACGCCCGGACGTCGTCGACGCGGACGTCGGGGACGTTGTGCCGCCAGGCTTCGCGCGCGATGTCCTTGTCGGTCGGGCTCGCGGCGACGGCGGCCTTCGGCGCCGCCACTTCCTGGCCCGGCGGGACGGTGGCCCCGTCCACGCCCCTCCTCGGCCGCGCGTCTACGGTCGCGGCGTCGTCCGCGCCGTCCGTGGTCGTGTCTGACGCCGCATCGGACCTGGGCTGTGCGTCCGCGGCGTCGGGCGAGCCGTCACCGGGCGCGGTCGCCGCGTCGGAGGCGCGCCCGGCAGAGGCGTCCGCCGGCGGCCAGTCCGGCCGAGCGGGTTCGGGCGCCGGCCTCGGCAGCAGTTGAAGGCCGAGCCCGAACACGGCAGCGGCCACGATTGCGGACACCAGCAGCCCGCCCGCGCGCGCGATCCCCGCCTGCGCATCGCGCGGCGGTGGCGGACTGCCGCCGTCCGGGATCCGGGCTCGCAGCCAGTCGCCGACCGGGCCCAGCAGCCGATCGCGGAGGTCCGAATCCATCTGCATGCGTTCCAGCGTTTGTGCAATCGCCTGGCGCGCGCCTTCAATCGGATGTGCGGCCAGGAACGCCTTGACCTCTTCGGCGTGGCGCCGCTCGGGCAGGGCGCCCAGCCCTTCGACCAGGCGCCGCAGGATCATCGGCGAATCGGCCTTGGCGCGGGTCTCCGTCCACCGATCGCGGACCAGCCTGAACGCCGCCTCGCGCGTGGCCCGGTTGCCCAGCAGCACGCCGACGTACGACGAGAAGTCCTGCATCGGGACGTCGTCCGACAGCGCCAGCTCGACGGCGCGCGCCGCCAGCGCCGGTGATTCGACCCGGGCCAGCGCGTGCAGGAAGCGACGCTTGGCCGCGGGGTCGGCGTCGGCGCGGGCGCGCGCGCGCAGGTCCTCGAATCGCGCTTCGTCGGCGTTGCGGGCGGCGGCCGTCACGACGGTGTCCAGCAGGTTGGGGTCCAGCTCGGCAGGCGCTCCGGCCACCGGGAGGCGCGCCTCGGCCTCGGCGACCTGGGCCGGGTCGCGCGCCAGCAGCACCAGCGCGCGCAGCAGCACCGCCCGTCGCAGCCGCGTCTCGTCGTCCTCGCCGGGCCCGCCCGAGCCCCAGCCCAGCTTTTCAGCGGCGCCGCCAAAGAGATCGCCCACGAACGTGGCGAACCGGGCGCGGTCGGCCTCGGCGACGAACCGGTGTTCGATCAGCGACAGCCGCCCGACCAGCTCGTCCAGCACCACGTGATCGGTCTCGTGGCGCAGGCTGGCCACCAGGTCCAGAAATCCGCTGATCGGCGCCTCACCCGCCCGGACCAGCGCCCAGGAGTCCGAGAGCAAGGCCACCCGTTCGGCTGGCCGCAGCTCGCCGACCGCCGGAAAGAGGCGCGCCAGGCCGTCGGCGTCGTACGCCGTTCGGTAGAACCCGCGCGCCTCCGCATTGCCGATGCACCAGACCACCTCGCCCGCCGCGTTCAGCGGGACGCGCACGACCTCGTCGGACAGCAGCACGCGCTGTTCCTTGACGCCCGCGGCGTCCCGGAAGCGCAACACGACCGGCACCAGCCAGCGGGTGGCCGGCGCGCGCGCGGCGGCGCCCGGCTCGGCGAAGAACCGCCGCTGCCGCAGCTCCGCGACGGCGCCCGACGGGCCGCGCTCGATCGCGACGCTGACCAGCGGGTACCCCGTCTGCCGGATCCAGCCGTTCGCCATCTCGAGGATCGGCTGGCCCGAGGCCTCGCCCAGCGCCGCCCAAAGGTCGTCCGCGGTGGCGTTCGCCTCGCGGTGGCGGCGCATGTAGAGGCGGATTCCGTCGCGGAAGCGATCCTCGCCCAGGAACCCTTCCAGCATGCGCAGCACGGCGCCGCCCTTTTCGTACGTGATGGCGTCGAACGACTCGCCGGCCTCCTCGGCGTTCTGGATCTCGGCGCGAATCGGGTGCGCCGAGACCAGCGCGTCCAGCGCCAGCGCCGCGCCCTTGCCCGCCTCGAAGTCCATCCAGATTCGCCACGACGGGCGCCAGTCGTCGACGATCTTGTAAGCCATCCAGGTGGCGAACGCCTCGTTCAGCCACAGGTCGTCCCACCACGCCATCGTGACCAGGTTCCCGAACCACTGGTGCGCGAGCTCGTGGGTGATCACCTCGGCGATGCGCTTTTGCACGGCCAGCGGGGCGGTCGCCGGGTCCGCCAGCAGCGCCACCTCGCGGAACGTCACCGCGCCGGCGTTCTCCATCGCGCCGGCCTCGAAGTCGGGGACGCCGATCTGATCCAGCTTGCCGAACGGGTAGGGCAGGCCGAAATAGTCCTCGAGGCGCGGCAGCACCGCCGAGGCGGTCTCCTGCGCGAACGCGGACAGGTGGCGTTTCTCGCCGGTCGTCCAGGTGCAGATCGGGATGTCGCGCACGCGCGCGACGGGGCTCGGCACCACAGGGCCGACCACCAGCGCGATGAGGTACGACGACAGAGGTGGCGTTGGCCCGAAGGTGACGCGCCGGGAGCCTGGGCGATCGCCGTCCTCGCGCCCGGCGGGGCTGTTCGAGATCGCGACGTGCCCGTCCGGCACCCCGGCGACCGTCAGCTGCCACGTCGCCTTGAACGCGGGCTCGTCGAAGCAGGGGAACAGGCGGCGGGCGTCGGCCGCCTCGAACTGCGTGACGGCCAGCGGGCCCGCCCGGTAAAGCCCGCGCAGGCCGGGGCTGAACAAGCCGCGGTAGCCGATGGCCAGCTTGGCCGGGCCGGCCGGCAGCGCTTCGGCGAAGGCCAGCGTGACGGTCTCGCTCTCGACGTCCGCGGTGGCCTGGGCGACGACTCGGCGGCCGCCCGGGAGCTCGACGTCGGCGGACAGCACGTCCAGCCCCACGCCGTGCAAGCTGATGTGATCGCGCCCGGCGGCCAGCGCCAGCTCGATCGTCAGCCGCCCCTCAAAGCGGCCAGCGGGCAGATCCAGGCGCAGGTCGGCTTGATAGCTCTTTGGTCTTACGTCCGTCGGGAGGCGAAAGTTTTTTCCGAGCGTCACGGGTCCTCGAGGCGGGTTGGGCGGGAACGTCTTTGTACCACGCGAACGGAGCGTGGCTTCGTCGAGCAGACTCCGTCGCGACCGTCGTGATTATCATCGTAATGTAGGGACGGATGTCTCGAGCGGTCCCCGTCCCCCATGATCCGTACGCCCCCCTGCGCATTCCGAATTTCCGGTGGTTCGTTGGAAGCATCCTGGCAATGGCCATGGGCGCCCAGGTTCAAGGGGTTGTGGTCGCCTGGCAAATGTATGCGCTCACCCATGATCCACTGGCGCTGGGGATGGTCGGCCTGGCCGAGGCGGCGCCCTTCATCGGCTTCGCGCTTTACGCCGGGCACGTCGCGGACGTCCTGGATCGCCGCCGGGTCGCGCTGGTCGCGCTGGCGGTGCTGCTGCTGTCGGCGGCGGCGCTCGCGGCGGCCAGCGGGATGCTGCTGCGGCACGGACGCCCGGCCGGCTGGATTCGCTGGACGATTTACGCCGTCATCGTCGTCTGCGGGGCGGCGCGCAGCTTCCTGCTGCCGGCGCGCAACGCGCTGGGCGCCGATCTGGTGCCGCGCCCGCTTTACCCCAGCGCCGTCGCCTGGCGGACAGGCATCTGGCAGGTTGCGGCGGTCAGCGGACCGGCGCTGGGCGGGATCCTGTACGCCTGGGTCGGCCCGACCGTCTCGTACGCCATCGCCGCGGTGCTGATGGCGGTGGCGCTGTGCGCGGTGGCGCGC
The DNA here is from genome assembly GCA_045802645.1 of Polyangia bacterium. Lineage (GTDB taxonomy): Bacteria > Myxococcota_A > Polyangia > Fen-1088 > Fen-1088 > JADGRB01. The sequence goes on along the minus strand of JBJMQQ010000035.1, from coordinate 8,566 downwards.
ATCCGCGTCGCGCCGCGCATCCAGCCGGCCCGCCCCGAGCCGCTGCTGGCCAGCGTGCGCGCGGGGCTGGCGTTCCTGCTGACGAAGCCAATCTTCCTGGGCGCGATCACCCTCGACCTCCTGGCGGTGCTGTTCGGCGGGGCCGTCGCGATCCTCCCCATCTTCGCCGAGTCCATCCTGCGCGTCGGTCCGCAGGGGCTGGGGGCGTTGCGCGGCGCGCCCGCCGTCGGCGCCGTGGTGATGTCCGGCTTGCTCGCGTTGCGGCCGCCGCCTGGGGGGGCCGGACGCCTGTTCCTGTGGGCCGTGGCGCTCTTCGGCCTGTCGATGATCGCGTTCGCGCTTTCGCGGTGGTTCTGGCTGTCGCTGGCGATCCTCGCGGCCAGCGGCGCCGCCGACATGCTCAGCGTCTATTTTCGTAGCACGCTCACTCAGGTGCTGGTTCCGTCGAACATGCTCGGGCGCGTGTCGGCGGTGAACCAGATCTTCATCGGGTCATCGAACGAGATCGGCGCGTTCGAGTCGGGCGTGGCCGCCAAGCTGCTGGGGACCGTGCCGTCCGTCGTGCTCGGCGGCGTGGTCACGGTGCTGGTCACCGCCATCACCGCCTGGCGCGTCCCGGCGCTGCGCCGCCTCGATCGCCTGGAAGACCAGGCGGTCCTTTGAGGCCGTTTCACCCAGGCAGGTTCGCCATCCGGACGGTCTTCACGTTCATGAACTCGCGGAGGCCGTAGATCGACAGCTCGCGGCCGTAGCCGGAGCTCTTGATGCCGCCGAACGGGAACCCCGGGTCGGAGGCGACCATGCCGTTGATGAAGACGCTGCCGGCCGCCAGCTCGCGCGCCAGCCGGTCCGCTTCGGCCCGGTCACGCGTGAACGCGGCGGACCCGAGCCCGAACGACGTATCGTTGGCGACCGCGATGGCCTGCCCCGTGTCGCGCACGCGGAACAGCGCGGCGACCGGGCCAAAGACCTCCTCCCGCGCAGCCGGCGCATCCGGCGGCAGGTCCGCCAGTACCGTCGGCTCGTAATAGAAGCCGGGTCGGTCGAGCACGTGGCCGCCCGTCAGCAGGCGGGCGCCCGCTTTCACCGAGCGTTCGACCTGGTCGGCGACGCCGTCCCGGATCGACGCCGTCGCCAGGGGCCCGATCTGCGTGCGCGCGTCGGTCGGATCGCCGATGACCAGCCCGCGCATCGCCTCCGTGAACGCCGCTGCGAAGCGATCGTAAACGGCGTCGACGACGATGAACCGCTTGGCAGCGATGCACGATTGCCCGGTGTTGATGGTGCGGGCCTTCACGGCTGTGGCGACCGCCTGGTCCAGGTCGGCACTGCCGAGGACCAGGAACGGATCGCTGCCGCCCAGCTCCAGGACGCTTTTCTTGAGGTGGCGCCCAGCCGCGGCGCCGATGGCCCGACCGGCCGCCTCGCTGCCGGTGACGGTCACCGCGGCGATGCGGTCGTCGCCGATCAACTTCTCGACGGCGCCCGAGCCGATCAGCAGCGTCTGGAACACACCCTCGGGGGCGCCGGCGCGCCGGAACAGGTCCTCCAGCGCCAGCGCGCACTGAGGCACGTTCGAGGCGTGCTTCAACAGACCCACGTTGCCGGCCACCAGCGCCGGGGCCGCGAATCGGATCACCTGCCAGAAAGGAAAGTTCCAGGGCATCACGGCCAGCACGGGGCCGAGCGGCTGCAGGTGGATCTCATCCCGGCTGGTCGGACCTTCGCTCACGACCTCCGGGGTCAGGAACGTCGCGCCGTGCTCGGCGTAGAACCGACAGGCGGTCGCGCACTTGCGCGCCTCACCGGCGGCGGCGGCGGCCAGCTTGCCCATCTCCAGCGTCATGAGCCGGCCGAAGTGCTCCCGCTCGGTCTCCAGGATCTCGGCGGCGCGCGCGACGACCGCCGCCCGCGCCGCCACTGGCTGGCGGCGCCAGCGCTCCCAGGCGGCCGCCGCGGCGGCCAGCTTCCGCTGGACGACCTCCGGTGCGTCTTCTTCGAACGACCGCAGGAGCTGCCCGGTGGCTGGATTCACGCTGGCGATCGGCATCGTGACCCTCAATGTAATGCGCGGACGCCCCGCGCGGATGGTCAGGCGCCCGACAGCTGGACGACCGCGAACGCGACCGCCGCCAGCCCAAAGGACACCACCACGAACGCGCGGTCCAGCCGCGGTGGGATCGGCCGGCGCATCGAGACGCGCGCCAGCCCGACCAGGGCCCCGGCGATCAGCCCCCCGATGTGCGCGGCGTTGTCGACCAGGTGCACCCCGCGCGCCGACATCGAGAGGCCGACCCCAAGCACGAAGAGGATGTTGAACGCCAGCGCGCGCGCCGCGGCCCGCTGACCCGAGCGCCAGGCGAACGTCGCGGCCATGCCGATCAGCCCCATGATGGCGCCCGACGCGCCCGCCGACAGGGTGGGGCCGCCGTGTCGGGCAGCCAGGACGCTGGACAACACGTTCCCCAGCACGCCCGTGACGACGTAGGTGGCCGCGAACAGCCCGCGCCCGATCGCCTTTTCCGAGATCGCCCCGATCTGGCCGAGCACCCACATGTTCATGAAGATGTGGAGCAGGTTCACGTGGATGAACGCCGCGGACAGCCAGCGCCAGTGCGAGGCGACGACGTCCGGCGCCGTCACGGACGCGCCGGCGGCGACCAGGATGGGGGTGTCGAACGACAGGAGCCGCCCCGACACCGCGGCCATCACGACATAGACCAGAATGTTGACGCTGATCAGCGCGGCCGTGACCGGCGTCTGTTTGAGCCCTCTGAACCAGCGCATCGTGTTCCAGGAATGTTTCACGGGCGCGGGCCGGTTATCCAGCCGACACGGAATTTATTTTTTGTAGGGCTCGCGGGCGCAAAGGCAGGCATCCCGCGCGCTTGACAGCTCATCCAAGTCGATACAAAGGAACGCAATGACCAGGACCTCCCTCCGCGCGATGTTCTCGGTGGCCGTGCTCGGCGCGGCCATCGGTTTGGCGGTCCGGACGCCGCACACGGCCTTTTCGACGGCGCAGGCCGCCGGCGCCGCGGTCACGCCCAAGACGGAGGCGCCCAACGAAGCCCGCGCCCTGTCGCACGCCTTTTCGAACGTGGCCAAGGCGCTGGGGCCATCCGTCGTGCGCATCGAGGTCGAGGTCGGCGCACCGAAGGTGGCGAACGGCCGCGGCCGGGCGCCCGGTCCGAACAACGATGACGACGGCGATGACAACAACGGCGACGTGCCGCCGTTCTTCAAGCACTTCTTCCAGTTCGGTCCCGGCGGCGGCGGCATGCCCGAGCAGGGCCCAAGCCACGGCGTCGGCTCGGGGTTCATCATCGACACGAACGGCGACATCGTGACCAACCGCCATGTCGTGCAGGGCGCGACGAAGGTCACCGTCACGATGAACGACGGCAAGGAATTCCCCGCCCACGTCGTCGGCAAGGACGCCCAGACGGACGTGGCGGTGGTTCGGCTCGATCATTCGCCGGCGAACCTGGTCGTGGCCCGCCTGGGCGACTCCGACAAGCTGGAGGTCGGCGAGTGGGTCGTCGCGGTCGGCAGCCCCTTGGGCCTCGAGCAGACCGTGACGGCGGGGATCGTCAGCGGCAAGGGTCGCCCCGGGCGGCACGTGCAGATGTCGGGGCGGCGCGTCCGCGGGTACATCCAGACGGACGCCAAGATCAACCCCGGCAACTCGGGCGGTCCGCTCGTGAACCTCGAGGGAGAGGTGGTGGGGGTCAACACGTTGATCCAGGTGGGCGCCGGCGGCGCCTACGGATTCGCGATCCCCGTCAACGAAGTGCGTCGCGTCGCGCAAGCGCTGGTGAAGGAGGGGCGCGTCCGGTACGCGTACCTCGGCCTCATGCTCACGGACGTGAAGGACCTGAACGACGCGCAGAAGACCAAGCTGGGCAAAGCGGTTCCGCCCACCGGTGCGTACGTCGCCGAAACGACCCCCGGCGGCCCCGCCGGCAAGGCAGGCATGCGCCCCGGTGACGTCATCACCGAGGTGAACAACCAGAAGATTCAGGGCGCGGGCGACGTCGTCGACTACGTCTCGACGCAGCCGATCGGCGCCCGTGTGCTGCTGCATTTCGTGCGGGACGGACGCCCCGCCGAGACGCAGGTCGCGCTTGGTGAGCTGCCCGACGAAGATGCCCGCCAGACGGCGGACGCGCAGCAGGGCAAGCTGGGGATGGCGTTGCAGACGCTGACTCCGGACGTCGCGGCGTCGCTGGGATTGGGTGGCAACACCAAGGGCGCTGTCATCACGGACGTCCTGGCCGGCAGCGCAGCCGAGCAGGCCGGGCTGCACCCGGGCGACGTCATCGTCGAGGTGGACCGCCGGCCGGTGGGCTCGGCGGACGACGCGATCGGCGCGCTGCGTGGCTCGCCTCGGCCGGGGGGTCACCTTCTCAGGATCCGCAGCGGCAGCGGTACGCGGTTCGTCACCATCAAGTGACGCCGTAGGGGCGCCGCCGGGCGCCGCCGTTACGGATCGCGCGCGCGGCGCCCAGCAGGCCGCGTGATTACGCGCGCTTGGCAGGGCGCGCCGGGGGCACGCCCGATGCTTTGCAGCATCCTCTGGAAGGATCGCGAGGCTCGGGCATGCACAGATCTTGGATTGCCGCGGCGGCTCTGGTCGTATGCGGCACAGCCGTGGCCGATCCCGCCCGCGCAGCAGAGGCGGACGTTTCCGCGGTCACCGGCCGGGCGCTTTCCCGCTCCTTCGCGACGGTTGCGCACGCGATCGGACCGGCGGTCGTCCGCCTGGAGGTTTCACGCGCGGGTGGAACCACCAACGCCTCGGGCATCGTGCTCGACACGCGCGGCAACGTGGTGACCAGCGCGCGCGCGTTCCGGGCCGACGCGGAGGCCGGAGCGGCCGGCCCGCGGATCGCGGTGATGCTGGCCGACGGGCGCAGCCTGCCGGCCGAGCTGGTTGGGACGGACGCCGCCAGCGACGTCGCGGTCGTGCGGATTCCAGAGCCGCCCGGCGATCTCTCGGCGGCGCGGTTCGGCGACTCGGACGAGGCCGAGATTGGCCAGTGGGTGTTGTCCGTCGGCAACCCGCTGGGGCTGGACGAGACCTTCACCGCCGGGATCGTCAGCGGCAAGCCGGAGCTGGACGGCGCCTCCGGCGGCGGGTTCCTGCTGACGGACGCCAAGGTCAACCCGGGCGACGCGGGTGGCCCCCTGGTGGATCTCGAAGGGCAGGTCGTCGGGTTGACGACGCTGATCAGCGCCGGGCCGGGCGGCGGCTACGCCTACGCGGTCCCCATCAATCGAGTCCGCCGGGTCGCGGAGGAGATCGTCAAAGACGGGCACGCGAAGCATCCGTACATCGGTGTCGCGTTGAAGAACGTCGGCGAATTGCCAGCCGCGGATCGGACCCGCTTCGGCGCGTTGCCGTCGGAAGGCGCGCTCGTGAGTCGGGTGGGGCAGGGGACGCCCGCGGCCCGAGCCGGCCTGCGCCCCGGTGACGTCATCACGGCCGTCGGCGAACGGGAGGCGCCCGCCGCGGCGGAGGTGGTGACCATCATCGGGCGCGAGCAGGTTGGCGCGCGGGTACCCGTCTCGTTCATTCGTCGCGGCGAGACCCACAAAGTGGTGATCTCCGTCGAGGACCTGGCGCCCTGATCACGCACCAGCGGCGCGGGCGCTCTCGAGCCGAAGGTGGGTGATTTCGGACGGAGCGGCGAGGCGCATCGGCGGTCCCCAGTACCCGGTGCCGCGGCTGACGTAAACCTGCGACTGGCCGTGGCGATGAAGCCCGGCGGCGAATGGTTGCTGCAGCAGGACGATCAGCCCGAACGGCCACAGTTGTCCGCCGTGCGTGTGTCCCGACAGCTGCAGCCCGACTCCGAACGGCGCGGCGTCCAGCACCGAACGGGGTTGATGAGCCAGTAACACCAGCTCGCGCGTTGCATCGCGGCCGGCCAGCGCCCGTGCCACGGCTTCGTTCGGCGGAAGACCGCCGTAATGAACGGCGGACGGGTCGTCGACGCCGGCCAGATCGAAGCTGGCGAGGCCGTTGCCGATGACGACGCGTTCATTTTGCAATACGCGAATACCCATCCGGGTCAGCTCGTTCACCCAGGCATCCGCTCCAGAGAAATACTCATGATTGCCGGTCACGAAGAACACGCCGTGAGGTGCGCGCAACTGTGCCAACGGCGCGATCGCTTCGGCAAGGTCCCTTACCTGGCCGTCAACCAGATCGCCCGTGATTGCCACCAGATCTGGTTCCAGCGCGTTGGTGCGTGCAACGACGTCTTCGACGAAGCGACGTCCGATGGTCGGCCCGACGTGAATGTCAGTGAGCTGGACAATCGAAAAGCCATGTAGCGCCGCGGGCAGGCGCTCGAGGCGAATGGTCACCGGCCGCACCGGCGTCGGGCGGCGTGCGGCGCGAATTGCAAACGCCGACGCCGCGGCCACGATCGACGTCACGCCGGCCGCGGCGGTTCGGGCCAGGAATCGCCGACGCGCGGGAGCAATCGGTGCGGACCCACGCGCACGGCGGGCCAGAGCAGTGCCTGCGCGCGCGAAATCAGCGGCGCCCCAGGCCACCAAGAACAGAAACATCGTCCCCAACCAGATGTAACCGGGCCAGGCGATCGCTTTGCGGAATTCACCCGGTCCGCGGCCCAGGATCAAGGACGCGACGACGCTGAGCGCCAGGAACGTCAAACCAAGAGCGCCAATGCCTTGCCACGGCGCGCGCCAAGCCGGATCGCGTACCAACCGGCGCCAAAGATAATAATGAATGGAGGCCAGCAGCCCGAGGGCGACCGCAATGAACGTCAGAAATCTACCCACTGGTCCCTTTTGACATGCGAGCCGCGCGGCGCAAGCTTTTGCGTTTGCATCGTCGAATCTTCGCGGCTAGTCTGCCCCGCAATCAAAGGGGGAAAGCAGATGCCCAGAAGGACCGACGTTCAGGATCTCGTTCAGCAGTTTGTCGATCGATTGTCTTCTTTGATCGAGCAAGACACCGTATCGCGCGCACGCGACGCCGTTCTCAACGCGTTCGGCGGTCGTGCGCCGGCGGGGTTGCAGCTTCGCGGGGCAGGCAAGCTCAACTCGTCTATCGGTGGCCGTAAGCGGCGCAAAGGGCCGATTCAACTCTGTCCCGTTCCGGGGTGCACGAACCGTGCGGCGCCCGTTTTCGGGATGGTTTGCTCGAAGCACAAAGATCTCCCGAAATCGGAGATCAAGAAGTACCGCGAGCAGCGTCGTACTCAGAAGCAGAAGGAAAAGGCCAAAAAGGCCGCATAGCGTTCGGCGCGTCGTCGTTGCGCGCCGGTCGTGACGCGGAGCTCGCAGGCCGCCGGTGAGGGCCCCCCCTTCCCCTGGCACTCCCGTCGGCTTGACCGCGGGATTCGGCACGCGGAGACGCTACGGGGTCCGAAAGTTCCCGGCCAAGATAGCGCCGAGCGATCTTTCACGGTTGCGGTGTGGCGCCCCGGACACGGGGTGGCTCACAGGCGGGCCAAAGTGGCGGGAATGCGGGGGGACCAGGTTGGCATTGCTGTTGCGATAAAGGGCGGCGCTTCCCAAGAGGAGGGGTCATGGCCATCGCGACTGCAACGCTCGATTTCGATCCGTTTGGAAAAATCCTGACGCCGCCGCCGCCCACGGCGGAGGCGTCTGCGTTCGAGGCACTTCGGGGCTGCGTCCAGCTGCGGCGCGCGACGACCGACGCACTCCGCGCCATGGCGCAGGCGGCGACGGTGCGGTCGCTGGGGCGCGGCGCGATCGTGGCGGCGCAAGGAGGGCAGTTCGACACCGCGATCCTGGTGGTACGCGGGAAGGTCCGGGCGGTCTGTCGGGCCGCCAACGGCCGTGAGATCTCGGTCGAGACGTTCCGGGCCGGCGATCTGATCGCCGACGGCGCGTTCGCGCCCGAAACGGCGCTTTCTCACGACTGGGAGGCGGCCGAGGCCTCCACGGTGCTCCTCATTCCGCGGGACGCCTTCGTGAGCGGGCTCCGGCTCAACCCGGAGCTGGCTCTGGCCGTCGGCGCGGACCTGGTGGGCCGCCTCGAGCGGTCCAAGCAGCTCGCGAACGGGTTGGCGCTGGCCGGCGTTCAAGAGCGGGTCGTGTCTCGACTGCTCGCCATCGGGCGGCAAGACGGCACCCCCGGTCCGGAAGGTCTGCTGATCCGGAACCGGCCGACCCAGCAAGAGCTGGCCAACCAGATCGGCGCCTGCCGGGAGACGGTGTCGCGAACCGTTTCCGACCTGGTCCGCAGGGGCCTGCTCACCCCGCGCGGCCGGTCCCTGCTGGTCAGCAAGCAGCTCGTCGAGACGGCCGCCTGACGCATCCCGCCCGCCCGCACCGCCATGCGGCGTCCGGTGCGGCGGGCCAACCTACCGGCTGTCTGATGGCGTTGACGGAGCTGGGCTTAGCCCAGCGGAGTCGTCGCGGGAGGTCTCAGGAACCCTCCCAGGGTTCCTGCTTGAATAGTCCGATTTTCACTGGAATTTCGACCGGGAGTTCTTCAACGTAGGCGCCATGAGCAGTGCAGGGGGTATCCCCCGCAAATGGAACGTCGCCGACTCGGCGG